>DATKCO010000072.1:0-23577 GCA_035513155.1 Gemmatimonadota bacterium
ACGCCGACTTGATCTCCGTCCAGATGCGGTCCCAGAGCCGGGTCGCCTCGCCGAGGTCGCGCCCGAACTCGAGCCGCTCCAGCGCCTCGGCCGAGGGGTAGGGCTTGGGCTCCCGCGGCCGCGCGGCCGCGTTGGCGGTGCCGTACCCGGTGGCGTCGGCGATCGCGGCCCCGACCTCGGGACGCAGGACATAGTCGATGAACGCGTGGGCGGCGCGCTTGTGGGGGGCGGATCGCGGGATCGCCATCGCGTCCGCGTAGATCGCCGAGCCCTCGCGCGGCAGGGCGAAGGCGATCGCCGGATCCTCCGCGGCGGCCTGCCGGGTGTCGCCGTCCCAGAGCTGCGCGATCCACACGTCGCCGGCGATCAGCTGTCCTTTGACCGGGGCGGAGACGAAGGCGCGGATGTGGCGCGCCGCCTCGATCGCGTCCCGCTTGGCGACCTCCAGCTCGGACGGCACGGTGGAGTTGAGCGAGAAGCCGTTCAGCTTCAGGAAGGCGGCGATCACGTCGCGGGGATCGTCGAGGAGGGTCATCTTCCCGTCCCACCGGGAGTCGTGGAAGGTGGCCCAGGTATCGGGTGGCGCCTCGACCCGGTCGCTCCGGTACGCGATCCCCGTCAACCCCCAGAGATACGGCACCGTGTGGGCGTTGCCCGGATCGAACGGCGGGTCGAGGAAGATCGGCGATAGGTTGTCCCAGTTGGCGAGGAGGTCGCGCCGGATCGGCGCCAGCATGCCCGCGGCGATCATCACCTCGACGATGTAGCCGGTCGGGAAGACGAGGTCGTAGCCCGTGGCGCCGGCCTGGAGCTTGGCGAGCATCTCCTCGTTCGACTCGTAGGTGTCGTACGTGACCTCGACCCCGTACTCCGCCTCGAACCCGGAGATCGTGTCGTCGGCGACGTAGTCGGACCAGTTGTAGATCGCGAGCCGATCCTCGATCTCGTCGCCGACGCCGGGATCCGCGCTGCGGTCGCCTTCCATCCCGTCCCCGCCGCAGGCCTGCAGGAGTGCACCCACGGTGGTCGCGCCGACGCCCGCCGCCAGCGCACGGGCGAGGAACTCCCGGCGCCCGACCCGTCCCGTCGCGAGCGCCCCGGTCAGCCGCTCGAGCGCCCGCTGGTTCATGACCCCTCCTCTCCCCGGAGCCGGTACGCCACCAGGATCGCGACCGTGGTGACGAGCAGGATGATCGTGCTGATCGCGTTGATCGTCGGCTCGACGCCACGCCGCACCATCGAGTAGACGAGCAGCGGCAGCGTCGTCGATCCGACCCCGGCGACGAAGAACGTGATGACAAAGTCGTCGAACGACATCGTGAACGCGAGCAGGGCGCCGGCGATCACGCCGGGCAGGATCTGGGGCAGCGTCACGCGGAAGAACGTCGTCAGCTCGTCGGCCCCCAGGTCCATGGCGGCCTCCTCGAGGTCGCCGCCCATCCCGTGGAGCCGGGCGAGGACGACGACGGCGACGAACGAGATGTTGAACGCGACGTGGGCGATTGTGATCGTGCCGAGCCCGAGCTGGATGCCCGCGGTGGCGAACAGGACCAGGAGCGAGATCCCGACCACGATCTCGGGGGTCACGATGGGGAGGTAGAGGAAGCCCTGGTAGAGGCGCCGTCCGGGGAACGCGTGGCGCGCGAGCGCGAGGGCGATCAGGGTCCCCAGCACGGTGGCGATGGCCGTCGACGCGAGCGCCACGACGAGGCTCGCCTGGAGCGCCCCCAGGATGTCCCCCCGCTCCAGGAGCCGGGCGTACCAGTCGAGCGTGAACCCGCTCCACTCCATCGAGAAGCGCGAGCGGTTGAACGAGAACGCCACCAGCACGAGGACGGGCAGGTGGAGGAGCAGGAAGCAGAGGCCCGCGAAGGCGACGACCCACCAGGGCGGACGGCGCATCCTAGACCTCCTCGGGCAGCGCCGCGCCGCGCCGCAGGAACGCGTAGACCGCGGCCAGGACCACGCCCATCAGCACGAACGAGGCGGCCGCACCGAACGGCCAGTCGCGGGCCGCCCCGAACTGCTGCTGGACGAGGTTGCCGATCATGACCTGGCGGGCGCCCCCCAGGAGGTCGGGCGTGAGGAAGGCGCCGAGCGAGGGGACGAAGACGAGAAGGCTGCCGGCCACCACGCCCGGCAGCGAGAGGGGCAGCGCGACCCGGAGGAAGCGCGCCGCGGGCCGGGCGCCGAGGCTCTCGGCGGCCTCCAGCAGCGCGGGGTCGAGCTTATCGAGCGAAGCGTAGATCGGCAGGATCATGAACGGGAGGTAGCCGTAGACCAGTCCCGCGAGCACGGCGCCGGGCGTGAACAGGAGCGTGAGCGGCGTGTCGATCACGCCCAGGGAGAGCAGCGCGGAGTTCACCAGCCCGGTGTCGCGGAGCAGGAACATGATCGCGTAGGTGCGGACGAGGAAGCTCGTCCAGAACGGCACCACGACGAGGAGCAGGAGCGCGTGCTTCCAGCGGCCGGCGCCCGCGATTGCCCACGCCATCGGGTAGCCGATCACGAGGCAGAGCGTGGTCGTGAGGACCGCGAGCCAGATCGTCCGCGCGAGGATGCGCAGGTACAGGGGATCGAAGAAGCGGGCATAGGCCGCGAGCGTGAAGTCGGGCACGACCCCGCCGTAGGTGCCGCGCTCCATCACGCTGTAGGCGGCCATGATCCCGACCGGGACGAGGAAGAAGGCGACCAGCCACAGCGTCCCGGGGGCGAGGAGCGCCCACGCGCGCGCGCGGTCGTGCCCGGCCAGCCATCCGAGGGCGCGCCGCCTCAGGGCTCCTCCTCGAGCGCCCGCGCGTCGCCGGGGCGCCACGCGACGACCGCGCGGTCGCCGGGGCGCCACCCCCCGCGGCCGCCCGCTGCGGAGCGGGGGGGAAGCGCGACGACGACGTCCTCGCCGGACTCGAGTCGGACCACCGCCCGGGCCCGCTCGCCGAGATAGACCACGTCGCGCACCTCCCCGGCGCGCGCGACCGCGCCGGAAGAGAGGGGTGTGTCCGGGCGCAGGATCTCCATCCATTCGGGCCGGACCGCGAGGCGCGCGCCGTCGTCGCCGGCGAGGAGGTTCGCCTCTCCCAGGAAGCCGGCCACGAAGGCCGTCCGGGGCCGCTCGTACACCTCGACCGGGGTCCCCACCTGGGCCAGGCGGCCGTCCGTCATGACCGCCACCCGGTCCGACATCGCGAGCGCCTCCTCCTGGTCGTGGGTGACGTACACGAAGGTGATCCCGAGCTGCCGGTTGAGGGCGCGGAGCTCGACCTGCATCTCCTTGCGGAGCTTCTGGTCGAGCGCCCCCAGCGGCTCGTCGAGGAGGAGGACCGGCGGCTCGAGCACGAGCGCCCGGGCCAGCGCCACCCGCTGCCGCTGGCCGCCCGAGAGATGGCGGGGCGAGCGGCGGCCGAACGCGCCCGGATCGAGCCGCACGAGCTCGAGCGCCCGCCGCACGCGGGTCTCGATCTCGGTCCGAGGGAGCTTCCTCCGCTCGAGGCCGAAGGCGACGTTCCGCTCCACGGAGAGGTGGGGAAAGAGCGCGTAGCTCTGGAACACCATCGCCAGCGGCCGCTCCCAGGGCCGCCGGCCGTCGATCCGGTCGCCGTTCAGGTGGATCTCGCCCTCGTCGGGCCGCTCGAACCCCGCCAGCAGCCGCAGCGTCGTCGACTTGCCGCAGCCGGACGGCCCGAGGATCGAGAAGAACTCCCCGCGCGCCACGTCGAACGAGACCCCGTCGACCGCGACCGTATCGCCGTAGCGCTTCCGGACGGCCGCGAACCGGACCGCGGGCGGCGGGGTGGAGGGCGCGGTCAACGCGGACCCCGGCCTGTGGGCTGTTCGCGCATCGGGCGCCAAGCTAGGGACTCCCGGCACCCGGCATCAATGGCGCCGCCGGTCGTCACGGCGCGAGCCAGAGCTTGAGCGCGAAGGCGACGATCGTCACGGTCACGAACCGCTGGATCCAGGCATGCCCCTTGAGCACGGTGAGGTGCACGCCGGCCAACGCGCCCAGCAGGTTCCCGACGGCGAGCGGAGCCCCCACCGCCCAATCCACCTTTCCGCTCCACGCGAAGATCGCCAGGCTTAGGGGCGTCAGCGCGAGCACGACCACCACCTTGAGCGCGTTCCCGCGGACGAGGTCGAGGCCCAGCCACAGAGCGACGGCCGCGAGCAGGAATCCGATCCCCGCTTGGACGAACCCGCCGTAGACGCCGACCGCGAAGAACACCGTCACCAGGCCGATGCGGCGGGCGGCGCCCCCCGGCGCGATCGTCGCCGCGGGCCGGCGTCCTCCGGCTGGATCCCAGAGGATCCACAGAACCGCGACGACCATGAGACCGGCCAGGACGCGGCGGAACGCCTCGTCGCCGAGAGCGGTCGCCCCCCACGCTCCGAGGACGGCCCCGCCGGCCGCCGGGGCCCCGGCCAGGAGGATCCACGTCCGGTCGACCAGCCCGTGGCTCCGGAACCTCCACACCGCCGCCACGTTCTGGAGCAGGATCGCGACCCGGTTCGTGCCGTTGGCGACCGTCGGCGGCAGGCCGAGGAAGATGAGGAGCGGCAGCGACAGGAACGACCCGCCGCCGGCCAGCACGTTGAGGGCTCCCGCCAGCGCGCCGACGCCGAGGAGGGCGGCCCCTTCCGTCCACCCCATCTCCATCGCCGCGGCGTCAGCCCCCGGGAGCGAGCGCGCGGCGCGCCGCCTCGAGCCGCTCCGGGTTTCCGATCTCGAACCATGGGGCTCCGGTCACGTCGTGGGGCTGGATCGGGTGGCCCGCCGCGGAGAGCCTCAGGTAAGGCGCCACGATCGAGAAGGCGCCGCGCTCCTCGACGAGGTCGAGGAAGCGGGGATCGATGGCGTGGATGCCCGCGAATGCGAGACGCTGGACCTCTCCGTCCGGCCGGCGAACGCGCTCGGACCGTCCGGTGGCGACGTTCTCCCAGCCGAGGAGCCCGGCCCGGTCGAAAAGGAAGAAGCGGGAGGTGTCGCGCGCGTGGACGGCGAGGGTCGCCAAGGCCCGGCCGGTCCGCTGGACCGCGAGGAGGCCCTCGAGGTCGATCTCCGAGATCACGTCGCCGTTGTGGAGCAGGAAGGGTCCGTCCCGGCGGAACAGCGGCGCGGCGTGGAGCACCCCGCCCCCGGTCTCCAGCGCCCGCTCCTCCTCGCGCGAGATCCGCACGTCGACGCCGAGGTCGAGAGAGTCCAGGTGCCGCTCGATCCGCTCCGCGTGCGGGTGCACGTTGACGATCAGCCGGTCGGCCCCCGCGTCGATCAGCCGCCGGGCGACGTGCTCCAGGAGCGTCTTCCCGGCGACCTCGACGAGCGGCTTGGGCGTGGTGTCGGTGAGCGGCCGGAGGCGGGTGCCCCGCCCGGCCGCCAGGATCATGGCGTCCACGTGGAGGCGGGGGCCGCCTCCCGGGCCTCGGCCCCCGGCCAGTACGGCTCCTCGCGATGGACGAGCCGGACGCGGACGTCCGGGAACCGCGACCCGAGGTGGCGCGCGAGGCGCTCGGCGAAGTACACCGAGCGGTGCTGCCCCCCGGTGCAGCCGAAGGCGACGGACAGGCTGGTGAAGCCGCGGGCGCGGTACGTCTCGACCTGCGAGTCGGCCAGCGTCCGGACGCTCCTCCAGAAGGGCTCGAGGTCGGGCTCGGCCTCGAGGAACCGCGCCACCGGCTCGCTCCTGCCGGTCTCCACGCGATACTCCTCGAGGCGGCCGGGGTTGGGGAGCGCCCGGCAGTCGAAGACGAACCCGCCCCCGTGGCCGCCCACGTCCTCGGGGTAGCCGCGCCGATAGCTGAAGCTGTGGACGTGGACGGTCAGGCCGCCGGGCTCGTCCGCGGCGGCCGGCGGGTCCGCCCACTCCTCGACGATGCCCCGGAACGCGGCTTCCAGCTCGGGGAGCTCGACCGGAAGGCCCTCGTCGATCAGCCGCCGGATGTTCGCCGCCGCGTAGGGGACGCTCTGGAGGAAGCGCGGCTTGCGCTCGAAGAACCCGCGGTAGCCGTAGGCGCCCATCGCCTGGACGATCCGGATCAGCACGAAACCGCGATACTGGCGACGGAAGGCTTCCCGGTCGATAGCGATCCGCTCGCCGAGGGCATCGAGGTAATGGGCGAGGAGGGTGTCCCGCACCGTCTCCGGAAGGTCGGCCTTGGCGTCGTAGAGAAGCGAGGCGACGTCGTACTGCAGCGCGCCGCGCCGGCCCCCCTGATAGTCGATGAACCACGGCGCGCCGTCCCGGACCATCACGTTCCGGGACTGGAAGTCGCGGTACAGGAAGTGCTCGGCCGGCGCCTCGAGGAGGAGCGCGGCGAGCGCGTCGAAGTCGCGCTCGAGGCGGGCCTCGTGGAACGGGATCCGCGCCAGCTTCAGGAAGTGGTACTTGAAGTAGTTGAGGTCCCACAGGATCGACTGGCGATCGAACGCCGCGCGCGGGTGGGCGACGGCGTAGTCCACCGCCGCGTCGCCGTCCACCTGGAAGCGGGGGAGGAGCTCGAGGACCCGGCGGTAGACCGGAAGCACGGACTCCGGGAACGCGCCGTCCGCGCGTGCGCGCGCCTCGTCGAGTACGGAGAAGAGCGTGGTTTCCCCGAGGTCCTCTTCGATCCACACGCCGGCCGCCTCGTCGGTGGCATGGATCTCCGGCACCGGCAGGCCGATCCCGCGGAACGCGCGCGAGAACGAGAGGAAGGCGCGGTTCTCGTCGGGGTCCGGGCCGAACGCGCCGATCGAGGTCGAGCCGTCGCGGGCGAACAGCCGGTGGTAGGTGCGCTGGGAGCCGTCGCCGGCGACCGCGACGACCGCGGCCGGTCGTTCGCCCCGCAGCTCTCGATAGAGCCGGAGGAGCGCGTCGTGCATGAGGCGAAGCTAGCCCGGCCGGGAGCGACGGCAAAGCGGGCGCTGCTGGTGCGGGGACGGGGTTCCCTCCAGCTTGTGGGAGTGACGAGCCGTCCGACAAGCGAGGATCTCCCGACGGACCCGTCGGGCTGGGACCTCGATCTCGTGTTCGACGAGACGTACCTCGGCTTCTACGGGGAGGTGCTGGGGCCGGAGCGCACGGGCGCGGAGTGCGATCGCATCTTCGGGCTCCTCGGGTCCTC
Source organism: Gemmatimonadota bacterium (assembly GCA_035513155.1). GTDB lineage: Bacteria > Gemmatimonadota > Gemmatimonadetes > JACCXV01 > JAHWKZ01 > JAICNR01. Next base: position 7,099 of record DATKCO010000072.1, read on the forward strand.
CCGGCGGAGCCGGCTCGTCGACCTCTGCTGCGGCCACGGCCGTCACGCGCGGGAGCTGGCGACACGCGGCGTGGAGGTCGTCGGCGTCGACCGGTCGGCCAGCTTCCTCCGCCACGCCCGGGAGGGGGCCCCACCAGGGGCGCGGTTCGTCCGCGCGGACGTCGCCGCGTTGCCGCTGGCAGCAGAACGCTTCGACGGCGCCTACTGCTGGTTCAGCTCGATCGGATATCGCGGCCCCACCGAGGACCTCGCCATGCTCCGCGAGGCGCGACGGGTGCTGCGGCCCGGGGCCAGCCTGGCCGTCGAGACGCGGAACTGGGCGACGATCGAAACCGGGGAATCGGTGATCGAGACGCCGCGCGGCCGGATGGTCGACCGGGTCGAGCGCGACGAGGCCTGCGGACGCCTCCGGACCCGTCGGCGGTACGAGCCGGACGGCGGTGCGCCGCGGGAGGTCGCGTTCTCGCTCCACCTGTACGACGCGGCGGGATTCGCCCGGCTGCTCGGGACCGCGGGGTTCGCCGACGTCCGCGCGTTCGACGGCGAGGACCGGCCGCTGTTCCCGACGGCGAAGCGGGTCACGTTCGTCGGCCGCCGGTCCCCGACCGACCCGTGACAGGTGCCGAGCGGTTCCACCGCGCGCGCAGCGATCCCGCGCTGGCCGTGCTCGAGGGGTTCCACGCGGTGAAGCACGCGCTCCGGTTCGGCGCCGAGCTCGTGGCGGTAGCCGCGGTCGACCCCGCCCGGCTCCGGGAGCTGGCCGAGCGGCTCGCGCCGGACCTCGTCGAGCGCCTGCCGGCGGCGATCACCGAGTTCATGGGGCCGGAGGAGCTCGCGCGCCGGGTCCCGCGGGTCCCTGCGACCGGGGTGGTGGCGATCGCCCGCCGGCCCGAGGTGGATCTGGTGGCGGCGCTCGCGGCTCCCGCCCCGGCGCCGTTCGTCGCCCTCGTCGAGCCGCGTCACGCGGGGAACCTGGGCGCCGCGGTGAGGGTGGCCGCCGCCGCCGGCGCGGCCGGGCTGTTCGTGGTCGGCGGCCGGGATCCATGGGAGCCGGCGGCGCTGCGTGGCGGGGCCGGCCTGCAGTTCGCCCTGCCGGTCTCCCGCGTGGAGGCGATGCCGGCCAGCGACCGCCCGCTGGTCGCGCTCGACCCCGGGGGCGAGCCCCTGGCACCATGCGTCCTGCCCCCGCGCGCACTGCTCGTCTTCGGGACCGAGCGTCACGGGCTCGCGCCGGGCGTCCTGTCGCGGGCCGACCTCCGGGTGTCGATCCCGATGCGGGACGGGGTCTCGAGCCTGAACCTCGCCACCGCGGTGGCGGTCACCCTCTATGCGGCGCGTTGACCTTGCCCGGCATGGCGCGGCCATCTCCGTCGGTCACGCGGTAGAGTTCATGCACCGGGTCGCTGGTCGCCCACCGCCCGCCGGACTATGGTTCGAGCACGGCCCCGACCCCCTCCCGGAGGAGTCCATGATCGTGACCCGGATCCGCCCCCTGTCCCTCGCCAAGGTGACCGCCGCGATCTACGCGGCGATCGGACTCCTGATCGGGGCGATGTTCGCCCTGGTGTCGTTCCTGGGAGCGGCGATCGGGGCCGCGTCGGCGGGCGGCGCCGAGCCCTGGTTCGGCGCGCTCTTCGGCGTGGGAGCGATCGTCCTCGCGCCCATCTTCTACGGCATCCTCGGCTTCCTCGGCGGGGTGTTCACCGCCTTCGTGTACAACATCGTCGCCGGCTCGGTCGGTGGGGTCGAGCTGGTCGTCGCCGACCGGTGAGGCTCTGGCCCGGCACGAGCGGCTTCTCGTACAAGGAATGGAAGGGGAGCTTCTACCCGGAGGACCTGCCCGACGCCGGCATGCTCGCCTGGTACGCCGACCGGTTCCCGGCGGTCGAGATCAACAACACGTTCTATCGCATGCCGACGCGCAAGCTCCTCGAGGGCTGGGCCGGACAGGTTCCGGACGGCTTCCGCTTTGCGCTGAAGGCGTCGCGGAAGATCACCCACCAGAAGAAACTGGCCGACGTCGGCGAGGAGATCGCGTATCTGGTGGAGACCTCGCGGGTCCTGGGCCCGCGGCTCGGCCCCACGCTCGTCCAGCTGCCACCCTGGCTCAAGAAGGACGTCCCGCTCCTGAGCCGCTTCCTGGCGCTCCTCCCCGACGACTTCCCGGTCGCGCTAGAGTTCCGGAGCTCCTCCTGGTTCGACGACGACGTCTATGCGGCGCTCTCCGACCACGGTGCCGCGCTGGTCGTCTCGGACACCGGCAAGGGTGAGCCGCCGGTGGTCCGCACCGCCCCCTTCGGGTACGCGCGCCTCCGGCGCGTGGAGTACGACGAGTCGGACCTCGAGGCGTGGGCGGAGGCGTTCGCCGAGCCCCGGTGGGACGATCTGTTCGCGTTCTTCAAGCACGAGGAGGCGGGCACCGGTCCGAAGCTGGCCGCCCGCTTCCGCGAGATCGTCGCGGCGTGACCCGCCTCGCGTTCCGCGCCTCGCGCTCGGCCGGCGAGGTGTCGGCGGTCGTCACGCGGCCCGAGGACGCCGCCCTGCTCCTCGTCCTCGCGCACGGGGCGGGAGCGGGGATGACCCACCCGTTCCTGGAGTCGCTGGCGGCCGCCCTGGCCCAGCAGGGGATCGCGAGCTTCCGCTACCAGTTCCCCTACATGGAGCGGGGGTCCCGCCGGCCCGATCCGGCTCCCCTGCTCCAGGCGACCGTCCGCTCGGCGGTCGCGGCCGCGGCGAGCCTGGCCGGCGCGCTCCCGCTGCTCGCCGGGGGCAAGTCGATGGGGGGCCGGATGACTTCCCGCGCGGCGGCGGACGCGCCGCTCGAGGGGGTCCGCGGGCTCGTCTTCTTCGGCTTCCCGCTCCACCCGGCGGGGAAGCCGGGCACCGAGCGCGCCGACCACCTGGCGGAGGTCGAGGCGCCGATGCTCTTCCTCCAGGGCTCGCGCGACCGCCTCGCCGGACTCGATCTGTTGACGCCGGTCGTCGAAGGGCTGGGAAGCCGCGCGACCCTCCACGTCGTCGCGGACGCCGACCATTCGTTCCACGTCCCCGTCCGCTCCGGGCGAAAGGACGCGGAGGTGATCGACGAGCTGGCCCGCACCACGGCCGCGTGGGCGGCCCGGCGGTGAACGGAGCCCGGCTCGCCGGCGTCCGCTATCTTGAGTCCACGCGACGGACGCCGGCCGGCGCGCCATCCGTCGATCCTCCCGTCAACGCGCGAGGGAGACGCATGAGACACCTCTCGATCCGCGCCGTCCTGGCGCTCGTCCTGCTCCTTCCCGCCGGCCCCCTGGCGGCCCAGGGGCAGGATCCCTCGAGCTTGAGCCTCGAGCGCATCTTCGGCTCGAGCGAGTTCCGCAACCAGCGCTTCGGGCCCGCCCGCTGGCTCGAGGGCGGCGACGCCTACACGCGCTCGAGCCTTCGCCGGACCTCGAGGGCGGCATGGACATCGTGCGCTGCGAGGCGGCGTCCGGCGCCCGCTCGGTGGTGGTGCCGCGAGTCGGCTGGTCCCGGCCGGCGCCGACGCCCCGCTCGACATCGAGGAGTACGACTGGTCGCCGGACGCCTGGCTCCGCGTGCGGCTCCTGCCCGCGACGGCCGGATCCGACGGGACGGCGTGGGCGCTCGCATACCATCTGTCGGCATCCGATCCGCCCCTGGCGTTGGAGCCGTGGGAGCGGCTTCTCGCCACCGGTCCGCTGTTCTTCCGCACCACGAACGCGCACGCCCTGCGCGCCGGACCCGGCCCCGATCGCGCGCTCCGCTCTTTGATCCGGGGGAGCGACCGCGATGCGATGCTCGATCCGCTCGAGGTCCGCGGCGACTGGATGAGGGTGCGGCTCACCCGCCCCTCGACGTACTGTGTCTTCGAGCCCCCGCCCAACGTCCGCGTCGAGGAGGGGTGGATCCGCTGGCGGGATGGGGAGATGGGGCCCTGGGTCTGGACCTTCACCCGAGGTTGCTGACCTCGAGAGCGAGGAGGCTGCCGATGCCGGCACGCGCTTCGAACCACCGACCGACCGTCCGCGTCGCCGCGCTCGGGCTCGGCGCCCTGATGCTCCCCGCCGCCGGGACCGCGCAGACCGCGCTGAGCGCCGCGGACAGCCTCCAGGCCGCGGCGATCTACACGCAGCTGGTCGAGATCCCCTCGGTCTCCGGGAGCGAGGCGGGCGAGACGATCCTGGCCGCCACCGCCGCGCGGCTCCGCGACGGTGGCTTCGCCGCCGAGAACGTCGTGATCGCGGGACCCGAGGGCGCGCGCGTCCTCGTCGCCCGACTCGAGGGGACCGGCGACGGTCCGCCCGTCCTCATGCTGGCCCACCTGGACGTCGTGCCCGCGCTCCGCGAGGACTGGACGACCGACCCGTTCACGATGGTCGAGCAGGACGGCTGGTGGTACGGACGCGGCACCGCCGACAACAAGGCGGGCGCGGCGATTTTGGTCACGAACCTGATCCGCGCCCGGCGGGACGGGTTCGTGCCGGACCGCGACTGGGTGGTGGCGCTCACGACCGACGAGGAGACGAACAGCGACGGGATCAAATGGCTGGTCACCGAGGGGCGGCACCTGATCGGCGAGCCAGCACTGGCGCTCAACACCGACGCCGGCGGCGGGGTCGTGCGGGACGGTCGGGAGACGATGTTCCAGGTCCAGGCCAGCGAGAAGGTCTACCTGACGTTCGAGCTCGAGGTCACGGACAAGGGCGGCCACAGCTCCCGCCCGACGCGCGACAACGCGATCCACGCGCTCGCCCGGGGACTCGCGCGGCTGGACGAGCATCGCTTCCCGGTCACGCTCAACGAGGTGACGCGCGGGTTCTTCGAGCGCTCGGCGGCGTTTCAGGAGGCGTCGCTCGCCGCCGACATGCGCGCGGTCGCCGGCGAGCCGCCCGATTCCGCCGCCGCCGCCGCCCGGCTGTCGGAGTCGCCCTACTTCAACGCGCTGCTCCGGACGACGTGCGTCGCCACGCGGCTGGAGGCCGGGCACGCGGACAACGCGCTGCCCCAGACCGCGCGGGCCACCGTGAACTGCCGGATCCTACCCGGCGAGCCCATTGACGCTGTAGAGAGTACTCTGAAGGAGGTCCTGGCCGAGCCGCGGATCGCCCTGAGCCGGAAGCGCGAGCCGACCGAGAGCCCGCCGTCCCCGCTGTCGCCCGCGGTCATGGGACCGATCGAGGCGATCGTCGAGGAGATGTGGCCCGGGGTCGCGATCGTGCCGGTCATGTCGACGGGGGCGACCGACGGGCTCTACGTGCGGAACGCCGGGATCCCGGTCTACGGCGTGTCGGCGATCTTCAGCGATCCCGACGACAGTCGGGCCCACGGCCGCGACGAGCGGGTGGCCGTGGCGCGCTTCTACGAGGCGCTCGAGTTCTGGAACCGGTTGGCCCGGAGGATGACCGATGAGTGAGATGCGGACGATGGACGGCGGCCGCGCGCTCCACCTGGCGCGCGTGATCTCGGGGGCGCTGGCGGCGGGCGTGCTGATCTACGCGGTGGTGGCGTGGTTCCTGGTCCGGAGCGGGACCGTCCCCCCCCTCGACCCCGGCCCGGCTGAGATCGTCAAGCAGGCGTGGATCGTCGTGATGTTCGCCTGCGTGATCGGATGGATGGTGCTCTGGGGGCGCGCCCGCCACGCGGCGGCCTCGGCGGCCGCGCGCGTCGAGATCGTCGAGGAGACCGAGGGCCCAGGCGGGCTCCTCCGAATCCTGGTCGGGAGCTACGCCCTGCTCGAGGCGGTCGGCCTGCTGGGCGTGACCACCTTCCTCCTGACCGGCAGCCTGAGCGCGCTCGTGCCGGCGCTGGCGATCGTCGTGATCGGCACCGCGCTCTCGTTCCCCCGCGTGGAGTGGTTCGAGCCCTTCCGCCGGCTGGAGGGCCACCGGGTCTGAGCCCGGCCGCGGCGCTCAGGCGCCCGCGACCTCCCCCCGCTCGAGTCGCCGGGTGCCCGCCACCGCCAGCGCGAGGTCGGGGCCGAACGCGCCGGCCGGGGTCAGCGCGCCGCTCGGGCCGGCGGCCAGGACCCGCCGCGCGCACTCGACCGCCGCCAGCGCGGTGAACCGGTACCCCTCCGCGGTCTCCATCCATCCCTCGGCCGAGCGGCCTTCCGCGTCCTCCGCCCGCGCCCACAGGAGCGACCGGCCCTCGCGGCGGGCGCGCTCGTCGGGGCCCCCGACCCACCGCCCGACCGCCGCTTCCGCCAGCTGCAGGATCGGCGGCGCGGCCAGGAGCCGCCCGAGGACCGGCGCGACCCCGGCCAGCCGCGCCATCGGCCGCGACGCCATGAGGACGGTGATGTCGCGGGCGCCGGTCGTCCGGTAGGCCGAGGCGAGATCGCCCCAGGGGATGCCGGCCAGTGCCTCGCGCTCGCGCCCGTCGGAGAAGAGCACCCGGCGGGTCTCGCCGATCCGGCGCTCCACCAGCCGCCCGCCCCGCCGCGCGAGCCCGAGCGAACCCCGTCGGGCCAGGGCCGCGAGCAGGGTCTTCGTCGTCCCGGCGCTTGCCCGCCCCGACGGCGCGATCGCGATCTCGAGCTCGACCGGCGCGCCGACCCGCGCGGCGACCCACGCCGCCAGGCAGTCGGTCGGGACCACGTCGAAGCCGACGGCGGGGAGGAGCGCGACTCCGGCCGCCCGCGCTTCCCCGTGGCGCGCGTAGATCGCCTCGAGGACAGGGATCTCGCCGGTGATGTCCAGGTAGTGGGCACCGGCCTCGAGACAGGCGCGGACCATCGGGGCGCTGGTCCGGACGAACGGCCCGGCCGCGTGGAGCACGAGATCGAAGCGACCCACCTCGCGAGCGAGTCGCGCCGGTTCCTCGAGCCCGAACGGGCGCGCCTCGAGACCGAGCTCCGCCGCCACGGTCCCGAGCCGCCCCGCGTCGCGACCGGCCAGGACGGGCCGCTCCCCGGCGGCGACCGCCGCTTCGGCGATCAGCCGGCCGGTATACCCATAGGCGCCGTAGATCGCCCAGCTTCCCGATCGGCCGGCGCTCACTCTTCCACCCCCATCCGCTCGGCCAGCCGGGCGATGGCGCCCGCCAGGTCGGGCTCGAGGTCGAGCACCGGGCGGAGCGGATCGTCCTTCATCGCCCGCAGCCGGCGCGGCATCGAGGCGATGGTGAAGCGCCCGATGTCGAGCGAGGGCCCGACCTCCTTCCATCGCAGCGGCGCCGACACCGGCGCGCCCGGGATCGGCCGGGTGCTGTACGGCGCGACCAGGAGCTTGCCGTGCCCGTTCTGGAGGAAGTCGACGTACACCTTCCCGCCCCGCTTCCGCACCACCCGCTCGATCGTGGCGATGTCCCGCCGCTCGCGCACCGTGACGCGGGCCAGCAGCTCGCCCAGCGCGCGCGACTGGTCGTACATGACCTTCCGCCCCAGCGGGACCAGCACGTGGAGGCCGGTCGAGCCGCTCGTCTTGACGAAGGCCGGCAGCCCGATCTCGTCGCACAGGCGGTGCAGCGTCCGGGCCAGCTCGACGACGTGCTCGAAGGGGGCCTCCTTGGGATCGAGGTCGAGGATGCACCAGTCGGGGTTCCCCAGCGACGACACGCGGCTCGACCACACGTGGAGCAGAAGCGCCGCCGAGTTCGCCACGTAGAGCAGGGAGTCGACGTCCTCGACGACGAAGTAGTCGAGGTCGCGCTCGGACCCCTCGCTCCATACGGTCACGGTCCGCACCCACTCCGGCGCCCACTCGGGGGCGTTCTTCTGGTAGAACGACTTGCCGTCGATGCCGTCGGGATAGCGGGTGAGGACGAGCGGGCGGTCGCGGAGGTACGGCAGCATCCACTCCGCGACCGCGCGGTAGTACTCGATGACGTCGCCCTTGGTGTAGCCGGCGTCGGGGTAGAGGATTTTGTCGAGGTTCGTGAAGGGGATCTCCCGGGCGGGCGCGGCGGGGGGAGCGACGGCGGCCGGCTCGATTACCTCGGGGGGATGCACGCCCTCCTGGACGCACTCCGCGGGTTCCTTGTCGTCGCGCTCCCGCAGGAACGACGGATGGCGCAGGAGCCCGTCGTCGGTCACCTCCTTGTAGCGCACCTCGACGACGAGCTCCGGTCGCGTCCAGTGGTGGCCGCGGCCGGGCGGCAGCGGCCCGCCGCACGGCGGCTCGTCGACCTCGATCCGGGCGAGCCGGGCCGAGAGATCGGCGAGTTGGCCGGCGCCGAAGCCCGTCCCGACCGCGCCCGCGTAGACGAGCGCGCCGCCGGCGTCGTGCTGGGCGAGGTGGAGGGAGCCGAACCCCGCGCGCGATCCCCCGGGCGGGGTCCAGCCGACGACCACGAAGTCGTCGGTCCGCAGCGCCCGCACCTTGAGCCAGTCGCGCGAGCGTAGACCGGTCCGATAGGGCGAGTCGGCCTTCTTCCCGACCACTCCCTCGAGGCCCAGCGCGGTTACCTGCTCGTAGACCGCCTCGCCCCGCTCCTCCAGGTGGTCGGAGAAGCGGATCGGCCCGACCCGCGGCAGGAGCTCGCGCAGGACCGCCTTCCGCTCGAGGAGGGGCAGCTCCCGGGCGTCGAACCCTTCCGCCGCCAGCAGATCGAAGGCGTAGAACGTGGCCGGCCGCTCGACCGCCGCCCGCTGGACGTCGGCCCAGCGGGTGAGCCGCCCGCGCTTCTGGAGCTCCTGGAAGCTGGGGAGGCCGCGCCCGTCGTGGACGACGACCTCGCCGTCGAGCACGACCCCCTCGTAAGGGAGGCCCCGCACGGCACGCGCGATCTCGGGGAACGTGGCGGTCAGGTCGTTTCCGTTGCGGGACAGGAGGAGCGCCTCGCCCTGGTGGCGCGCGGCGATCAGCCGGTAGCCGTCGAGCTTGATCTCGAACACCCAGCCGGCGCGCGAGAACGGCTCGGCCTCGGCGACCGCGAGCATCGGCGAGAGCTTCCGCGGATCGACCGCGCGGCGGCTCGCGCCCGCGTCCTCCAGCGCCGCGCCGATCGCCGCGCGCGCCGGGCCGGGGTCGCGCCGCTCCCCGACGGTCAGGCCCGAGTAGATCGACTCCTCCGGGTAGACCTCCGTGCCGGTCTCGTCGACCTGGTCGTCCCGCTCCTTGATGAGGAGCCAGGAGTTCTCCGCCTGCCGGGTCTTCACCAGCGTCCACACCCCGCGCAGCTTGTAGCCCCTCAGCTCGAACAGGAGCTTCCCCTGCTCGAGTCCCGCCTCCGGGTCGGCCTTCGCCACCCATGTCCCCTGGTCCCACACGATGACGGGCCCCGCGCCGTACTCGCCGGCGGGGATCACGCCCTCGAAGTCGACGTATTCGACCGGGTGGTCCTCGACCTTCATGGCCAGCCGCTTGTCGGCCGGGTTCGGCGAAGGCCCCTTGGGAACGGCCCACGAGACCAGCGTCCCGCCGATCTCGAGCCGCAGGTCGTAGTGGAGGTTCCGGGCCGCGTGCTGCTGGACGACGAACCGGCTTCCCCCGGGGGCGGCCGCTCCGCCGAACGGTTCGGGCGTCCTGGAGGCTTTCCGCTTGGCACGGTACTTCTCGAGCCGGCTCATGCGGGGAAGCTAGCGGAGCCGGAGCCGCGTGTCGGGTGCGTTTCTTGCATCACAAAAAGGCGCCCGCCCCATTGCGGCCGCCCGAATCCCTTCGTTAGGTTTCTCTCCATGAGCGCTCGCGCCATCGCCTCCTCGACGATCTCCTTCGGGCTGGTCAGCCTGCCGGTCAAGCTGTACGCCACCGGCCAGTCGTCGAGCAAGATCTCGTTCAACTACGTCCACGAGAAGTGCGGCTCGCGGCTGAGGCAGCAGTACATCTGCCCCAAGTGCGACGTCGTCGTCGAGCGGGACGAGATCGTCAAGGGATACGAGTTCGCCAAGGACCAGTACGTCCTGTTCACGCCCGAGGAGCTGGACGCCATCGAGACCCCGAGCTCGGAGGGGATCGAGATCACCGAGTTCGTCCCCGCCGACGAGGTCGACCCCGTGTACTGGGAGCGCTCCTACTACCTGGGGCCCGACAAGGGCGGCGCGCGCGCCTACCGGCTGCTCGCGGCGGCTTTGCGGGAGACCGACCGGGTCGCGATCGCGCGCTACGCCGCGCGCGGGAAGATGTACCTCGTCATGGTGCGCCCGATGAACGGCGAGGGCGGGCTGGTCATGGAGCAGCTCCGCTACGCCGACGAGGTGCGGGACTTCTCCGAGGTTCCGGTCGAGGACGGCGACGTCGCGAAGCCGGAGCTCAAGCTCGCCAAGCAGCTCGTGGAGCAGTCCTCGTCGGAAACGTTCGAGCCCGAGAAGTATCACGATCAGGTACGCGATCAGATGATGGAGATGATCCAGAAGAAGGTCGAGGGTGAGGAGATCACCGCCGCGCCCGTCACCGAGACCGCCCAGCCGCAGATCATCGACCTGATGTCTGCGCTCAAGGCCAGCCTGTCCGAGGAGGGCCGGAAGCCCGCCGCCCGCGCCAGCAAGAAGGCGGCCGGCAAGACCGAGAAGAAGTCGCGCAAGAAGTCCGCTCGAGGCTGAGCCCGGCCTCGCCGCCCCCGCCATGACAGGGTACACGACCCGCGATGTGGCCGAGCTGCTCGGCCTCTCGCCGTCGAGCGTCCGCGCGTGGGCCCGGTCGGGGCTCCTGTCGCCGGAGCGGGGTCCCCGCCGGGAGTACCGCTTCTCCTTCCGTGACCTGGTCGTCCTGAAGACCGTGCGGGAGCTCCTCGACGCCGAGATCCCCGTGGGCAAGGTCCGCCGGTCCCTCGCGAGCTTGCAGGAGGAGCTGCCGGGCGGCCGTCCGCTGACGTCGGTGCGGATCCAGGCCGACGGCGAGCGCGTCCTCGTCCGGGACGACAGCGCGGTGTGGGACGCCCAGTCGCGGCAGTTCCACATCGACTTCGACGTCGCGGATCTCGCCGAGGAGGTGGCGCCGATCGCGCGCCGCGCCGCGGAGGAGCGGATCCGGGCCGGCGATCTCGACGCCGACGACTGGTACGACCTCGGCGTGGACCTCGAGCTCGTCGCCCCGGTCGAGGCCGCGAACGCGTACCGCCGCGCCCTCGACCTGGCTCCGGGCCACGTGGAGGCGCACCTGAACCTCGGCCGGCTGGTCCACGAGACCGGCGACGCGATCGCGGCCGCCGAGCACTACCGGCTGGCGCTCAAAGGGGCGCCGGACAGCGCGATCGCGGCCTTCAACCTGGGCGTGGCGCTCGAGGACCTGGGCGAGGAGGGGACCGCGATCGACCTCTACGGGCGCGCGATCCGGCTCGACCCCCGCCACGCCGAGGCCCACTACAACCTGGCCCGGCTGCTCGAGCGCGCCGGACGGTCCGACCAGGCGCTACGCCATCTGTCCGACTACCGCCGGCTCGTGGGGCGCTGAGCCGGCGCGGAACGTCCCGGCGCGACGGATGGTAGTTCAGGAAGACCTCAGCCAGGAGGCTCCATGCCGTCCCGCACACCTCGATTCCCACTGGCCGGCCTCGCGGCCGCCCTGCTCCTCCTCGCCGCCTGCCGCGGCACGATGTCGATCGGCGAGCTGCTCGACGATCCCGCCCGCTACGACGGCGACAAGGTCCGGATCGAAGGGCGGGTTACGAGCGGGATCGGTTTGCTCGGCCGCGGCGCCTACCAGGTCGACGACGGGACCGGCGAGCTCCCGGTGGTGAGCCAGCTGGGCGGCGCGCCGCGCGAGGGTGCGCGGGTCGGCGTCGAGGGTATCTTCCGCTCGGTCTTCACGTTCGGCGACCGGAGCGGCGCCGTGCTCCTAGAGCAGAGTCGCTTCGATCCCTGAGCCCACTCCCACGAGAGGAAGCCCATGACGCTCCGCTGGATGCTCGCCCTCGCCGTCCTGGTCTCGGTCGGCTGCGGGAACTCGCGCTCGCTGGATGGCACGTGGACGGGAGCCGACGACGCCGGCAACCGGATGACGTTCGTGTTCGCCGAGGACGGACGGGCGGAGTGGATCCTCGAGCCCGGCATGGGGGGGGGAGCGACGATGCCGCCGGAGACGATCCGCATGCGGTACGAGACGGACGCCACCGCGGATCCGGCCACGATCGACTTCTCCGACTTCGACTACGGCCCGCTCGAGGGCACGACGACCTACGGGATCTACGAGTTCACCGAGGGCGAGGCGTTCCGGATCGATCTCGAGCCCGCCGGCCCCGGACAGGACGCCAGCGTGCGGCCCGATTCGTTCACCGACGAGACGGTCGTCTTCACGCGGGCGGGGAGCGGGGAGTGACGCCCCAGCCCCCACGGGTCGTGGGCCTCGAATGGGGCCGCCTCGAGGTGGAGGGGCGCGCGGCCCCCTGCAAGGACGCCAAGCTGTGGCCGGGCGGCGCGCGCGAGTGGGACTGGAACGAGACCGGCACCCGCCACGTCCCCGGTGTCCAGCTGGCCGACATCGAGGAGCTGATCGATCACGGCGCGCGCGCGGTCGTCGTCGGCCGCGGGATGCACGGCCGTCTCGAGGTGCCGGCGGAGATCCGCGAGGCGCTGGAGCGGCGGGGGATCGAGCTCCACGCCGCGCGGACGCCCGAGGCGGTCGCGACGTACCACGAGCTGCGGGAGCGGACGTCGGCGGTCGGCGCGCTCCTGCACACCACCTGCTGAGAGAGGGAAGACGATGGAGAAGGCGACGTTCGGCGCCGGCTGCTTCTGGGGCGTGGAGGAGACGTTCCGCCAGCTCCCCGGCGTGACCGACGCGGCGGTCGGGTACATGGGGGGCACGACCGAAGACCCTTCCTACCGCGAGGTGTGCGGCGGCGGCACCGGCCACGCCGAGGTCGTCCACCTCGTCTACGACCCGGCCGTGGTGTCGTACGACGCGCTGCTCGACGTCTTCTGGGGCTGCCACGACCCGACGACCCTGAACCGCCAGGGACCGGACGTCGGCAGCCAGTACCGCTCGGTGATCTTCTTCCATTCGCCGGAGCAGGAGGCGGCGGCGCGCGCCTCCAGGGAGCGGCAGGACGCGGCCGCCCGGTTCCGGCGGCCGATCGTCACCGCGATCGAGCCGGCGGGCCCGTTCTGGCGCGCCGAGGAGTACCACCAGCGCTACCTGGAGAAGCGCGGCGCGGCCGCCTGCCGGCTGCCGGGGAGCTAGCGTGGACTTCGGCAGCCCGCCGCTCCGCCGCTCGCGCGACAAGCGGATCGTCGCCGGCGTGATGGGTGGGATCGCCGAGCACTTCGACCTGAACGTCACGATCCTGCGGATCCTCTACGTGATCGTCTCGATCGCCTCCGCCGCCTTCCCCGGGATCCTCGTCTACCTGCTGCTGTGGCTCCTGATCCCCGCCCGCCGCCCCGACGAGGTGGCGCCGGCTCGACGCTGACGTCGCGGGCGCGCGCGGCCGATTGTAAGCCGTCGTCTCGTGGCCACCGGGCCCCGCGGCTATCCTCGATCCCGGTGGCCGCCTCAGACGAAGGAGGGGAGATGGGCCTGCTCGCGAATCGAGCGACATGGATGATGGCCGGATCGGGTGCCGCGATGCTGGCGGCGGCCGCGACCCGCAAGGGTCTCCGGAAGGGATGGCGCGTGTGGAAGAAGGAGGAGCCGCCGCGGCGGCCGTGGCGCGGCGACTGGCGGGACGCGCTCCTCTGGACGGCGGGCGTGGGGCTCGCCGCCGGATTGATGCGGCTCGTGGCGCGGCGCGTGACCGCCGAGGGATGGCGCTACGCCACCGGGGACGACCCCCCGGCGTGAGGATCCCCGACGCGCCATGACCGGGACACCCGACCCCGAGGCCCGCGACCGCATCAAGGAGCGCGCGCTCCGGCTCCTCGCCCGGCGCGAGCACGCGGTCAAGGAGCTGGGGGAGAAGCTCCGCCGCAAGGCGGGAACCGACCCCGAGGAGGTGCGCGCGGTCGTCCAGGAGCTGGCGGACCAGGAGCTCGTCTCCGACCGTCGCTACGCGGAGGCGTTCGCGCGCGACGCGGTCCGCCTCAAGCCGCGCGCGCGCCGGCTCGTCGTCGGTGAGCTGGTCGAGAAGGGGGTGCCCGCCCGGGTCGCCGGCGGCGCGGTCGACGCCGTGTTCGAGGTCGAGGAGGTCGACGACGACGCGCTCGCGCGCCAGGTGGCCGAAGCCTACCTGCCGCGGATCGAGGGGCGGTCGACCGGGACACGCTGGCGCCGGCTGGCTGCCCACCTCCAGCGCCGCGGCTTCGCGAACGAGCGGATCTACGACGTCTGCGCCGCGCTCCTGCCGGAGCCGGACGAGGCCCCGTGAAGGACGACCCCCGCGAGGCGATCGCGGCCCGCCGCCGCGCCTGGATCGCTGCCGTCGAGGACGGCGACATCGACCGGTACGGCGAGCTCTTCCAGCCGGACGTCGTCTGGATCCCGCCGGGCGCCGACGCCCTGGTGGGGCGCGCCGCGGTCCGGGCGTGGCTCGCGCCGTTCCTCGAGGCTTGGGCGTACGAGTTCGACCTGGAGCCGGAGGCCGTGCGGCCGGCCGGCGCGTGGGCGGTCGAGCGGGGCGCGTTTCGCTCGCGGATGGCGCCGCGCGGCGGCGGCGACCCGATGGAGCACGAAGGCCGCTATCTGGTCTTGTGGCGCTTCGACGACGAATGGCGGATCGACCGGTACGTGGACCTGAGCTGAACGCCGGCCGCCCGCGGATCCCGGGCCGGTCGCGCTTCCGCCCCGCCGAGCTCCGTCTCGTCGACCAGCTGACGACGCCGCGCCGGGTCCAGCAGTGGCTCAGGCGTCTCCCCTACAACCAGGAGCGTGGAGGCCCGACGCTCCGCACCTTCCGCGGGGTCGTCCGGCAGCAGGAGGCCCACTGCCTGGAAGCGGTGCTCGCCGCCGCCACCATCCTCGAGCAGCACGGCGATCCGCCGATCGCGCTCGACCTGGCCTCCAGGGACGGGCTCGACCACGTGCTCTTCCTGTACCGGCGCCGCGGACGCTGGGGATCGATCGCGCGCTCGCGCGACGCCGGCCTACACGGCCGCAAGCCCGTCTTCCGCACCGTGCGCGATCTCGTCTACAGCTACGTCGATCCCTACGTGGACGGCTCGGGGCGGATCATCGGGTACGGGGTCTACGACCTCGACGAGCTGACGCGCGCCGACTGGCGACTCGGGGAGCATCACGTCTGGTCGGTCGAGCGAGCCCTCACCGCCGCGCCCCACGCGCGGCTCCGGACCTCCGATCGGCGCTACCGGCGCGCGCTCCGACGCTACCGGGCCTTCCGCGCCCGCTATCCGGAAGCGCCGGCCAGGTACTACGCGGGGCGGGAGCGGTGGCTCTAGGGGAAACCGCGAACTCCCGCTGATGCGCCGGCTCCCCCCCGCCGGTAACTTGGCCGGCTCATGACCGGACACGAGATCCGAGAGCGGTTCATCGACTACTTCGTGCTGCGCGACCACACGCGGGTGGCGTCGGCCCCGCTCGTCCCCCAGGACGACCCGACGCTCCTGTTCGTCAACGCCGGCATGGTCCCGTTCAAAGACGTGTTCACCGGCCGGCGCACGGTGCCGTACGACCGCGCGGTGTCGTCCCAGAAGTGCCTGCGCGTCTCGGGCAAGCACAACGACTTCGAGAACGTGGGGTACACGCCGCGCCACCACACCTTCTTCGAGATGCTGGGGAACTTCTCGTTCGGCGACTACTTCAAGCGGGACGCGATCGCGCTCGCGTGGGAGTTCCTCACGGAGGAGCTGGGCCTTCCCGCCGACCGGCTGTGGGCGACCGTCCATCGGGACGACGACGAGGCCGCGGACCTGTGGCCGGACGTGACCCCGCTGCCGGCCGCACGCGTCCTCCGGCTCGGCGACGAGAGCAACTTCTGGGCGATGGGGGAGACCGGGCCCTGCGGGCCGTGCTCGGAGATCTTCTGGGACTTCGGCCCCGCGCACGGGGAAGGGACGCCGGCGGACAATGAGGAGCGGTACCTCGAGATCTGGAACCTCGTGTTCATGCAGTTCGACCGCGCGGCCGACGGGACGATGACCCCGCTGCCGAAGCCGTCGGTCGACACCGGCATGGGGCTCGAGCGGATCGCGGCGGTCGTGCAGGGGGTCTACTCGAACTACGAGAGCGACCTGTTCACCCCGATCCTGGACGCGATCGCGGCGCGGATCGGACGCGACTACGAGCCCGAGGGCGAGACCGGCGTCTCGTTCCGCGTGCTCGCCGACCACGTGCGGGCGGCGACGTTCCTGATCGGCGACGGCGTCTATCCCTCCAACGAGGGCCGCGGGTACGTGCTGCGGCGGATCATCCGCCGCGCCGTCCGGCACTACTGGCTGCTCGACGTCCGCGACCCCGTCCTCTGCGATGTGGCGCCGTCCGTCGTGGCCGGGATGGGGGAGGCGTATCCCGATCTGCCCGACCACGAGTCGCGGATCGGGACGATCCTGCGGGCCGAGGAGGAGCGGTTCCTCCAGACGATCGACCAGGGGATGGAGATCCTCGACGAGGTGCTGGCGGAGACCGCGGCGGAGGAGCCGGTCCCGGGGGCCGAGGTGTTCCGGCTCTACGACACGTTCGGCTTCCCGCCCGACCTGACGGAGCTGATCGC
>DATKCO010000073.1:0-5192 GCA_035513155.1 Gemmatimonadota bacterium
CATGCGATCCCCGGAGGGCCAGGACTTCTGGTGCACGGGGGTCTACCAGGAGATCGTGGAGCCGGAGCGGATCGTCACCACCGATTGCTTCGCCGACGCGGACGGGAACGTGGTCGAGCCGTCGGAGTACGGGATGAGCCCGGGCATGCCGAGGGAGACCCTCATCACCGTGACGCTCGATGAAGAGGATGGGAAGACGCGCCTCACGCTGCGGCACTCGATCCCCGCCCCGATCGCAGAGGAATCCGGCGCATCCGAGGGCTGGAGCCAGTCCTTCGATCGCCTCGCCGTCCACCTGGCCGAGGCCTGAGCCCGGCCCCCGAACCCGAAGGAGGTTCCATGGCGTATGTCGACGGTTTTCTCCTGCCCGTCCCGAAGAAGAAACTGGACGCCTACCGGCGCATGGCCCGTAAGGCGGGCAAGATCTGGCGCGAGCACGGCGCGCTCGAGTTCCGCGAGTGCGTCGGCGAGGACCTGAGCACCGAAGGTACCGCGTCCTTCCCCCACCTGCTCGAGTGCAATCGGGGCGAGACCGTGGTCTTCTCGTGGATCGCCTACAAGTCCCGCGCCCATCGCGATCGCGTGAACGCGAAGGTGATGAGCGATCCCCGGCTCGAGAAGATGATGGCGGGCGACGCGATGCCCTTCGACGCCAAGCGGATGGCGTACGGCGGCTTCAAGGTCCTGGTGGACCTGTGAAGCCCCGGGGGCTGGACTTCGTCTCGTACAGCGTGACCGACATGGACCGGTCCGAGGCGTTCTACCGGGACGTGCTGGGGCTCGACATCGAGGTCGCGCGCGGGGAGCCGGGCACCCGGGCTTCCGGCTACATGGAGTTCGACGCGGGCGGGACGGCGATCTCCCTGACCGCGCTGCCCCAGCTCCATCCGAACGCAATCGTCGCGCTGGCCGTGGAGGACGTCGGCGAGGCGGTCGTGGAGCTCCGGGGCCAGGGCGTGGAGATCGCGATGGATCCCATGGAGACCCCGGTCTGCTTCATGGCCGTCGTCGCGGATCCCGACGGCAACAAGATTCTCCTCCACCAGCGGAAGGACGGATCGTTCGGGTAGTCCCGGCGTGGCGACGATTGCACCCGAGGACGCGGAGCGGGCATCTTGTCCTTCGAGCGCCGACCGACTCCCGTACCGGGAAGGCCCATGACCGAGAAGCTCGAGAAGCCGTTGAAGCGCGAGCTCGACGTGGAGGGCGAGACCTATGTCCTCACGATCTCGCCGCAGGGGGTGAAGCTCGTCCGCAAGGGGAAGCGGAAGGGGCAGGAGCTCGCCTGGAAGGAGCTCGTCAGCGGCGAGGCCGCGCTCGCGGCCGCGCTCAACGCGTCGCTGAAGCGAGCCCGGTAACCGTGGAGTTCGTCGGGAGCCTGGCGTTCGCGATCCCGGTCGTCCTCCTGTACCCCCGCCGGGGCGCCGAGGCGTCCCCGCCGCCGGCCGGGGGGCGCTAGTGGCTCGCGCGCGCGCCCAGCCGCTCGAGCGCCGCCCGCGCCTCCTCGACCATCGGCCGGAGCTCGGGGTCGGCGTCCTTCCAGAGTTCGACGAACGCGCGATAGTGCTCGATCGCGCCTTCGCGGTCGCCAGCCTCCTCCCGGATCTGCCCGCGGTGGAAGTGGGCCGGACCCCGGAAGGCGACCTCGAACGGGGCCGCCGCCAGGCCCGCGAACCAGCGGTCCGCCTCCGCGCCCCTCCCCGCGGCCTGGAGCGCCCTCGCCCGCAGGAAGCGCGCGTAGCCGTGGGAGTAGAGGTCGGAGATGAAGAGGAGCGGATAGCCCGCCTCCATCGGCATCCCCTCGAACCGCTCGAGCGCCCGGACCGCGTCCGCCCGCCGCCACGCCGCGTATCCCTCGACCGTCCGCGCGAGATCCTCTCCCAGAGTGGCCGCCTCCGGCGTGCCGCCCAGCGACCTGAGGTCGAACGCGGCGCGCGCCGCCGCGGGACGACCGAGACCCGCCTCGAGGAGGCCGATCAGCACGGCCCGGGCGTGGGGCTCGACCCCCTCGTGGTCGATGGTGGGATCGACGTCTCCAGTCGTCGCCTCGGTCGGCAGGGCGCGGGCCTCCGTCAGCAGCTCCTCGAGCTCGGCGTCGGAGACCGGCGCCCACGGGAGGAGGCGCGCGAGGACGCGGTAGTACGTTGCATAGGCCGGTGCGCTCAGCCCCCGCGCGCGCTCGATCTCCGCGACCCCCTCCTTCCAGCGCCCGCCCCCGAGGTGGACGTAGCCGAGCCAGAGATGACCCATCCCACGGATCTCCGGCGAGCGCCGCGGCCACGTCATCAGCGAAGCGACCCGCTCAGAGGCCTCGAGGCGGTCGCCGAACGACGTCACGCTGTACATCGCGAACTCGAGCGTGACGTCGGGCGCCGACCCGAGCTGCTCGAGGACCTCGGCCTGCTGCGCCTCGTCGCCGAGGACGAACGCCCGGAGAGGCGCGACCTCGAGCGCCCGCTCCCCCCCGCCGGCGAGCGCGAGGTAGCGGTCCACGAGGGAATCCACCTCCGCAAGCCGTCCTTCCATCGCGTCCAGCCGGATGAGGTGGATCATCGCGGACGTGTTGTCGGGATCGTAGTGGAGGACCCGCGTGAACGGCTCGCGCGCCTCCGCCTGCGGGCGGCCCCGGACGTAGTTGAGATGGAAGAGGACCTCGCCCAGGTCGAACCACGCCTGGACGTCGTCGGGCCAGCGACCGAGGTAGGCACGGTAGAGGCGCTCGGCCTCCTCGCCGTCTCCGCGGCGCAGCGCGAGCGAGGCCTCCAGGAGCGCCCGGTCCCGTTCCGAGAGCCGGTCGCTGTAGCGCTTCGCCTTCTCGGAGGCCTCCGTCGCGACGTCTGCGCGGAGGGTCGCATACTCCGAGGCCGAAGCAAGCCGGTAGTACGCCAGCGCGAACAGGCTGTCTTCGGCCACCGCCTGCTGGAACGCCTCGACGGCTTTCAGATACTCCCCGCCGCGAAACGCCTGCTCTCCGGTCAGGTACGCCTTGAGGGCGGGGAGCGAGGAGGTCGTGACGGCCGCGATCCGCTCGACCCGGGCTCCGGGCGCGCCATCCAGGCCGCCCAGGATCCGGGACGCGATCTCGTCGACGATCCGGAATACGTCCTCGGCGGTGCCTTCCGCGCTGGCCTCGGCGACCGAGCGAGCCGTGTTCGTGTCGTAGAGCGCGGCGTCGATCCGGAGCTGGCCGCCCGCCCCGACGATCTCTCCCTGGACGAAGAGCCCGGCCCCGAAGGCGCGCGCCACCTCCGCCGCGCGGCGCGGGTCGATCTCCCCGGGGCCGGCGCGCGCGAGCGTGCCCAGGAGGGCCCGGGAGTCGACGCTCCGGAGGTCCCCAGCCCCGTCCAGCTTCGTGCCGAGGAGGTTCACCATCCCCTCGCCGAGGTACGCGAGATCCTCGGCGCCGCGGACGGTGAACGGCATCGTCGCGATCACCGCGCGCGAGACCCCTTCCGGCGCCGGATCGAGGTCCCCACCGCCATCGCCTCCGATGTCGAGCCACAGCGCCGCGGCGGCCACGAGCGCCACCAGGACTCCGCCCGCGAGGAGTCCGGCCGTGCGATAGGACACCTCGGGGACCCAGCGTCCCGTGCGGAAGGCGGGACCGGGCGGCAGGCCAGTCAGCGCGTAGAGCCGCCACCGTCCGGGGACGCCCTTGAGCTCGCGCTCTCCCCGGTCCTCGAACTGGAACCCGGCGCCGACGACGAGCTCCTGCACCGTCCCCGAGACGAGGATCTCGCCTGGCTCGGCCGCGCTCTCCACCCGCTGCCCGATGTGGACGCCGAGGCCGCCGAGATCCCGGCCCGAGCCGTCGATCTCCCCCGCGTGGACGCCCGCGCGGATCTCGAGGCCCATCTCCCGCAGCGACTCGCGGATCGCGTGGGCGCAGCGGATCGCGCTCGCCGGCCGCTCGAAGGCGGCCAGGAACGCGTCCCCGGAGGTGTTCGACTCCCGTCCGCCGAAGCGGCGGATCTCCTTCCGGACGCGCGTGTGGTGCTCGCCCTGGAGCTTCCGCCACTCGCGGTCGCCCAGCTCGGCGGCGCGCTCGGTAGAGCCGACGATGTCGGTGAACAGGATCGTGGTGACGGATCGCTGGCGGCGCAAAGACTCTCCTGCCGTGGGTGGCTAACCTTGTCCCCCGCAGAGAGGGCGGGTCAAGAGCCGGAGAAGTCCTCCAGGTGGAGGACACGCGAGGCGAGATCGCCGGCTTTCAGCGCCCGGACGAGCCGCCGATCGGCCGTGACGAGGCGGGCGTCGAGCGCCAGCGCCAGCGCCAGGTAGACCGCGTCGTACACGGTGCGATCGTGTCGGACCGCGATCTCCCAGGCGATCGGCAGGAGGGCCGCCGAGGCCTCGACCTGGAGCGGCGCGTCGAGGATCGCCGTCACCATCCTGCGCCCGGTGTCCGCGTCGAGCTCGCCCGCGCGCACCTTCTTCCACACCACGCTGCCGACCTCGAGGAACAGGAGGTCGGGGCACACCAGCTCGTAATCAGGGTCGCGGAGCCGGAGCGCGGCCTCGGTGCCTTCCTCGGGGATCAGCCACTTCGCCGCCACGCTCGCATCGACGACGACCGTCGTCACCGGTCCCGGTCGGCGCGGATCAGGGCGGCGCTGTCGGTCCGCTGACGGCCGGATGTCTCCCGCCGCAGCCGCTCGGCGGTTCGCCAGAAGTCGGTCGACCGGCGCCGGGCGGCGGATTCGAGGATCAGGCGCAGCTCGGCCTCGAGCGACCGGCCGTGACGCTGCGCGCTCTCCCGGATCGCCTCGACGACGTCGGGGTCGAGGTCCCGGACGAGGACCTGTGCCATGGACGACCTCCTTGATATCGAAATGATAGCATCTAACGAAAGGCTCAACCAGCTAAGGACCGGCGGGCGATCCCGGCGCGTACGACTCCACGGCGTTGGCCTCTACCTCTTCGCGCGTGAACCACGCCGGCTTGAACTCGCCGTCGGAGTAGAGCCGCGCCTGATCGAAGAAGTGGGCCGAGTCGGGGTCGCCGCTCTGGCCGAAGACGAGGAGCGAGCGGCCGCGAACCACGGGGCCGAACTCGATCACCTTGACGAACGAGTTCCCGTGCTCGCCGTACCGCACACCGGTCGAGCCGCGCGGCCCGGAATGGAAGACGAAGACCGAGCCGGCCGCGCTCGGCGCGCCGGCGACCGGCAGGCTCGGGAGATCGGGCGAGAA
>DATKCO010000074.1:0-18461 GCA_035513155.1 Gemmatimonadota bacterium
GTGCGCCGCAGGAAGACACGAGGAGCGGAACGAAGAGAGGAGCCGCCTTGCGCGGCCCCTGCGTAGAGGCGCGGCCCCTACTCTACAGTCTTTATGATATCGAAGATCGGCAGATACATCGCCACCACCATCCCGCCCACGATCGCCCCCAGGAACACGATCATCACCGGCTCGATGACCGACGTTAGCGCGCCCACGGCGGCCTCGACCTCGTCGTCATAGAAGTCGGCGATCTTGGAGAGCATGTCGTCCAGCCCGCCGGTCTGCTCGCCGACGTTGATCATCTGCACGACCATCGGCGGGAAGACGTCGCTTCGCTTGAGCGGCTCGGCGATCGTCTCGCCGCCGGCGATCGAGGCGCGGCTCTTCATGATCGCGTCCTCGACCACCCGGTTGCCGGCCGTCCGGGCCGTGATCTCGAGGCCGTCGAGGATCGGCACGCCGCTCTGGACGAGCGTGCCCAGCGTCCGGCTGAACCGCGCGATGGACGCCTTGCGGAGCACGCCTCCCAGGGCGGGGATGCGCAGGAGCAGTCGGTCGGTCGTCAGGCGCCCGGCCGGGGTCTTTCGGTAGGCGCGGATCAGCCAGCCGATCCCTGCCATCGCTCCCAGCACGGCCCACCAGTACGCGAGCAGGAAGTCCGAGATCCCCATCACGATGCGCGTGGGAAGCGGGAGCGGCACGCCGGACGTCTCGAAGAAACCCGCGAACGTGGGAATCACGAAGATCAGCAACGCCGCGATCGCCAACCCGGCGAAGAGGAGCACCGTGACCGGGTAGAACATCGCTCCGCGCACCTTGCGCCTGAGTTTCTCCGTCGCCTCGAGGTACTCGGCCAGCCGGAGCAGGATCACGTCCAGGATGCCGCCCGCCTCGCCCGCCGCCACCATGTTCACGTAGATATCGCTGAAGAAATCCTTGTGTCGGCTCATCGCGTCAGCCAGAGTGGAGCCCGACTCGACGTCGTTCAGCACGGCGCTGATCTTCTCCGCCGCCCGCTTGTTCGGCTGCTGCGCCGCGAGGATGTCCAGGGACTGAACCAGGGGGAGGCCGGCATTGATCATGGTGGCGAACTGGCGCGTGAAGAGGACCAGATCCTTGTTCTTGATCCGGCCGCCGATGGTGAAGTTCAGCTCCTTCGGCTTCGGCTTGACGCTGACGACGACCAGGCGGCGGCGCCGCAGCTGCCCGACGACATCGGCTTCGGTCGCGGCGTTGATCTCGCCCGACTGGCTCTCTCCTCCGACCGTCCTCGCCTTGTACAGATAGACCGGCATCTCTCGCTCCTGGTCCTGGGGTCGCCGGGCCTTAGCGGCCCGTCCCCGTCTGACTGATCATGCGCTCCAGCTCCACGGCGTCCTCGGTGGCCTGCAGGACATCCTCGCGGGACACCGCGCCACTCAAGTAGATCTGGGCGAGCGCCTGGTTCATCGTCTGCATGCCGTGGGATCCACCGGCCTGCATGGACGAGTAGATTTGATGGCTCTTCCCGTCACGGATCATGGCGCGGGTGGCGTTCGTCACGACAAGCACCTCGGAGGCCAGCACTCGGCCTCCCCCACGTTTGGGCAGGAGCTGCTGGGTCACCACCCCCTCCAGCACCGAAGCCAACTGCGTGCGGATCTGCGGCTGCTGGTCGCTGGGGAAGACGTCCACGATGCGGTTGACCGTCTCGGCCGCGGAGTTCGAGTGCAGGGTGGCGAAGACCAGATGACCGGTCTCGGCCATCGTGACCGCGGCCGCGATCGTCTCGGCATCCCGCATCTCGCCGATCAGCACGACGTCCGGATCCTGCCGCAGAGCGTATTTCAGCGCATTGCCGAAGCTCTGCGTGTCCGAGCCCACCTCGCGCTGGTTGACCATGCTCGACTGATGGGAGTGGATGAACTCGATCGGGTCCTCGATCGTGAGGATGTGGACCTGTCGCTCGCGATTGATCTTGTCGATCAGCGCCGCCAGGGTCGACGACTTCCCCGAGCCGGTTGCGCCGGTCACCAGCACGAGCCCGTTGGTGCGATCGGCGAACGTGCTGACGACACCCGGCAAGCCCAACCGCTCGAAGCTGCGGATCTCGAACGGGATCTGTCGGATCGCGATCGCGATCGCGCCCCGCTGGCGGAACATGTTGGCGCGAAACCGCGACAGCCGCGCGATGCCGAACGAGAAGTCGAGCTCGTCCTCGGTCTCGAACGTCCGCTTCTGCTTCTCGGTCAACAGGCTGTAGCCCATCTCCGTCGTTTCCTTCGGAGTGAGCTCCTCGGTGTAGCCCTCGCTGTTCCGCAGGATGCCGTCGACGCGAATCTTCGGCGGCTGCCCGACGGTCAGATGGAGATCGCTGCCCTCCTTGTTGACCAGCTCCTCGAGCAGATCCCGCATCGACGGACCCTTCCGCTTGGCCTCGCGCATGTCCGTTATCGGGCTGACGCTCTCGCTCATTCTCTCGCTCCTCGTTCGGGGGCGGGTGCCTACATGTTGCTGGTTTCGCGCAGGACCTCGTCCAGTGTGGTGACGCCGGCGCGCATCTTGGTGAACCCGTCCTGGCGCAGCGTCAGCATCCCGTCATTGATCGCCTGATCACGGAGATCCGCGTTCGACGCGTGATTGGTGACCAGCCGCCTCATCTCGGCAGTGATGGCCATGACCTCGTAGAGTCCCACGCGCCCACGGAAACCCGTGTCGTCGCACGCCGGGCACCCGTCGCCCTCGAAATAGATCGCGTCCTGCTCTTCGTCCGTGAGCCCGGCCTCGACGAGCACCTCCCGCGGATACTGGCGCGGCCGCTTGCACTCTTCGCAGACGCGCCGCACGAGCCGCTGCGCCACGATCGCGTTCAGCGCGCTGGCCACGAGGAACGGCTGCAGACCCATGTCGACCATCCGGTTGACCGTGGACGGGGCATCGTTCGTGTGGATGGTCGACAGCACGAGATGCCCGGTCAGGGCCGCCTTGATCGCGATCGAGCCGGTCTCGAGGTCGCGGATCTCGCCGACCATGATGATGTTCGGATCCTGGCGCAGGAACGCCCGCAGCGCCTCGGGGAACCCCATCCCGATCTCCTCCTGCACCTGCACCTGGTTGATCCCCTTCAGGTTGTACTCTACCGGGTCTTCCGCGGTCATGATGTTCACGCCCGGCTGATTGAGGCGGGTGAGCGCCGAGTAGAGGGTCGTGGTCTTCCCGGAGCCGGTGGGCCCGGTGACGAGCACGATCCCGTACGGGGCTTCGATCGCCTTGTGGAAGTGCTTCAGTCCCTGCTGGGGGAATCCCAGCTTGTCGAGGTCGAGCGTCAGATTCCCACGGTCCAGGATGCGGAGGACGATCTTCTCGCCGAACAGGGTCGGCAACGTCGAGACACGGAAGTCGATCACACGCTGTCCCATCTTCATCTTGATGCGGCCGTCCTGCGGGATCCGGCGCTCGGCGATGTTGAGGTCGGCGAGGATCTTCACGCGCGAGATCAGCGCGGCCTTCATGCGCAGCGGCGGGGAGACCATCTCCCGCAACACGCCGTCGATGCGGTAGCGGATGCGGAGCTCTTCCTCGTAGGGCTCGATGTGGACGTCGCTCGCCCCCCGCTGCACCGCGTCGGCGAGCAGCGAGTTGATGAACTTGACGACCGGCGCCGCCTCGACCTGCGCGGCGAGGACGCTGTAGTCCTCCTCGTCGTCAGCCTCCTCGACAACCTCCATTTCATACTCGCCGAGGTTCTCCAGCAGCTGCCGGTACGATCCTTCGCCGCTCCCGTAATGGGCCGCGATCGTCTCTATGATCGAGAACTCGTCCGCGACGACCGGCTCGATCTCGTATCCCGTCAGGAACTTCAAGTCGTCGATGACGGTCCAATCGGTCGGATCGCCCATCGCCAGGACGATCGTGTTCCCGTCACGCCGCACCGGGAAGACCTCGTACTTGTTCGCGATCTCGACGGGGATGAGCTTGAGCACGCCGGCGTCGACATCCAGGCTGCCGAGATCCACGCCGCGGACGCGGAACTGCCGCTCGAGCATCATCGTGATCGTGGCCGACTCGACGAAGCCCAGCTCGATCAGGTTGTACCCGAGCTTGTGACCGTTCGCCTTCTGTCGCGCGTGCGCCTTGGCGATCTGCTCGGAGGTCACGAAACCCTCCTGGAGCAGCATGGCCGCGATGTT
This sequence comes from Gemmatimonadota bacterium, assembly GCA_035513155.1. Lineage (GTDB taxonomy): Bacteria > Gemmatimonadota > Gemmatimonadetes > JACCXV01 > JAHWKZ01 > JAICNR01. Next base: position 4,152 of record DATKCO010000074.1, read on the forward strand.
GAGGCCGGAGCCGGAGCGCTCGGCGATGGGCTCCACGCGTCCGGAGTCGTCGTCACGCTGCACGGGCGGCGCGCTCGACCGGAGATCGATGCTCTTGGCGCTGGCGGACGATGGATTCACTGGCTTCATACCCGGGTCTAGGGACTCGTCCCGCCGGAGGGTCCCGTTCCCCTCAGGCGAGTCGCTTTCTGCAAGACGGCGAGTCGGGACGGCCCGATACCCTCGACCGACGAGACTTCCGCCCAATCGCGGAAGATTCCCCGGGCCTGTCGCTCTCGCACTACGGATTCAGCAAGTTTTGGACCGAAGCCGGGCAAACCGAGGAGGAACGCCTCGTCGACTCGATTGAGGTCCGGTAAGGACAGGTCTTTGGATACATTTGCCGTGCTATACTCCTTTTCGTCCGTGGATGCAGCCCACTCCAGGTACGGCTCCAGCCGCTCGAGCGTCCGGGGCCCGATGCCGCGCACCGCGAGCAGGTCCGCCGGATCTTCGAACGGGCCGTGGGCCGCGCGGTGGCTGACGATCGCCATCGCGGTGGCCGGCCCCACTCCCGGCAACCGATCCCACTCCGCCCGACTGGCCCCGTTCGGGTCGATCCGCCGGGGCGCCGAACCCGCGATCTCCTCCTCCGCCCGCAGGGCGAGCGCGGCCGCGTACCATCCCGGCCGCGGGTCACCCGGACCCGTCCGCTGGGCCAGCTCGGCCACCGACGGGCGCGGCGGATGGAGGGCACGCTCCGCGGCTCGCGCCAGCGAGCGGTCGAGCCCGGTCCAGCCCGCGAAAACCCCGGCCGTCCAGGCCGCGGCCAGCGTCGCGGCCGCCCGCCGCTCGCGCGGCGTCCACCCCTCGATTCCCGGAAGACGCATCTGGTCAGGCGATCGGTAACCCCAATACTGTGATCTCGTGTATCGTTCTACAAGTTATCATACAAGACACGTGCCGCGACCCGCACCCCGAGGAGGCACTGTGACCCCCGACGACCTGACGGAGGATCGACGGCGGCGGGACGCCCGCCGCACCGGTTCTGGATGAGCGGCGGTGGAACCCTGCGCTTCGGTCCCTACAGTGTGGAGGTCTCGAGCCTCGACAAGGTGCTGTTCCCCGACGTGGGAGTCACCAAGGGCGACCTGATCGACCACTATCGGGCCGTCGCCGCCCGCATGCTCCCCTTCCTGCGCGACCGCCCGGTGTCGATGCAGCGCTTCCCGGACGGGATCGACGCGGGCGGCTTCTACCAGAAGGAGGCGCCCGACTACTTCCCCGGGTGGATCCGGCGGGTCACGGTGAAGAAGGAGGGCGGCACGGTCGAGCACGTCGTGTGCGACAACGAGGCGACCCTCGTCTACCTCGCGAACCAGGCGTGCATCACCCCTCACGTGTGGCTCTCCCGTGCGGACGAGATCGATCGTCCGGACCGTCTGATCTTCGACCTCGATCCGCCCGACGAGGAGTTCGAGCTGGTGCGGTTCGCGGCGCGGGAGATGCGGGAGCTGCTCCGGGAGCTCGGACTCGACCCCTACGTGATGGCCACGGGGGGCCGCGGCCTCCACCTCGTCGTGCCCCTCGACCGCTCGGCCGACTTCGACACGGTGCGGGCGTTCGCGCGCGACGTCACCGGAACCCTGGCGGCGCGCCATGACGACCGGCTCACCATCGAGACGCGCAAGAACAAGCGCCGCGGGCGCCTGTTCCTCGACTACCTGCGGAACGCCTACGCGCAGACCGGCGTGCCGCCGTACGCCGTCCGCCCGCGGCCGGGGGCGCCCGTCGCCGTCCCGCTCGACTGGGACGAACTGCCGGACCCCGACCTGCGGGGAGACGCCTACCACACCCGGAACGTCCGGACGCGGCTCGGGCGCGGGGACGACCCCTGGAAGGGCATGGGACGCCACGCCCGCTCCCTCTCCACACCCCGCCGGAAACTGGACCAGATGCTCGGCCGCGGCGACCGCTGATGGCCGGCGGCGAAGCGACGCGCCCCCGCGTGCTCGTCCTGGGCGGCGGCTTCGGAGGCCTGCAGTGCGCGCGCGCGCTGGCCGACGAGCCGGTCGACCTCCTGCTCCTCGACCGGCACAACTACCACCTGTTCACGCCGCTCCTCTACCAGGTGGCGAGTTCGCTCCTCAATCCCAGCGAGATCTCGTTCCCGCTGCGGCGCACGCTGCGCGCGAAGAACCTGCGGGTGCGGATGGCCGAGGTCACGCGACTCGACCTGGTCCGGCAGCGCGTCCACGCGGCCGACGGCCACGCGTTCGACTACGACTGGCTCGTCCTCGCCACCGGCGCGGTCACGAACTTCTTCGGGATCGAGTCGGTGGAGCGAGCCGCGCTGGGGCTCAAGGATCTGCCCGACGCGCTCGCACTCCGGAACCACGTCCTGAGCTGCTTCGAGGCCGCCCTCCTCGAGGACGATCCGGAGGATCGACGGCGCTGGCAGACGTTCCTCGTCATCGGCGGAGGTCCCACCGGGGTGGAGTACGCGGGCGCGCTGTCGGAGCTCTTCCGGCTCGTCCTCCCGAGAGACTACCCGGATCTCGACGTGCGCGGCTCCCGGGTCGTCCTCGTCGAGGCGCTGGACCGGCTGCTGGCGGACTTCCCGCCGGAGCTCGGCCGGTACACGCGGCGCGCCCTGGAGCGGAAGGGCGTCGAGGTCCGGTTGGGGACCCGGGTCACCGGCGTCGAAGGGGAGACCGAAGTGCGGCTGGCCGACGGCGGCACGATCGCCGCCCGCACGCTGATCTGGGCGGCCGGGGTCCGGGCCCACGCGCCGGCCTCCGACCCGCCCCTGCCGCTCACGTCCGGTGGGCGCGTGGACGTGGACGAGAACCTCCGGGTTCGCGGCCAGGAGCGGGTCTTCGCCATCGGCGACGTGGCGGGTTTCCGCTGGGAAGGGGAGCCGCTGGCGATGATGGCGCCCCCCGCCATGCAGGAGGGTCGGCACGTCGCCGCCCAGATCCTGCGGGCGGCCCGCGGGCAGCCACTCGAGCCGTTCCGCTTCCATGACAAAGGGGTGATGGCGACGATCGGCCGCAGCGCCGGAGTGGCGGCGCGCGGGAAGCTCCGGCTCAAGGGATTCCTCGGATGGATCGCCTGGCTCGCCGTCCACCTCTATTACCTGATCGGCTTCCGGAACCGGCTCGTCGTCCTCTCCCGCTGGACCTACAACTACTTCCGGCTGGACCGCCCCATCCGGCTCATCACGCGCTCGGGCGCCTCGAAGATCCGTTCGACCTCGTCCTCGTCGAGCCCGTAGGTCGCCAGGTCGTACCGATGGACCCCGTGGAGACCCCGGGGGTGCTCCTCCAGCCACGCGCGCGCGGCGCCCTCGAGGCCGTCCGGGAACGGCATGTCGAAACCCGCGTAAATCTCCCGCAGCGTCTCGACCGGACGCTCGACCAGGTCGGCGTAGCCGACGACCCGCACCCGCTCGGGATCCGCCGCCGCGACCTCGAGCCCGCCCAGCAGATCCCGGGCCAGCGACTCGGCCACCGGCGGACCCATCTTCCTCGTCCGCGCGCCCGCGACCGAGGTCCCCTGGAGGAGCGCGAACAGGCTGCACGCCGAGCCGACCACCTCGCGCGGATCGCGGGTCGCGATCACCACGCGGGCGGCGGGGATCACGGCGAGGAGGGCGGGCAGGTTCCCCAGGTGGGCCGGGGACTTCAGCACCCAGTGGCCGGGGGTCGGCCGCTGGCCCTGGAGCACCTGAAGCTGGAGCGCGTACCAGCGGTAGGCGGGCTCCATCGCGTCCGGCCCCAGGCCCTCGAGCCAGGCGGCGTACCCGGGCAACCGGCGCTCGATCGCGAAGTACCCCCAGCGGAACGCGCCATCGAGGAGCCGGGTGCACTCCTCGGGAGCCTCGGGGTCCAGCGGATGGAGCCGGTCGATGTCGGGCAGGACCCGGCGCGTCGCCCCGATCAGGCGTCGCGCGTACCGGATGCGGGGGTCGGGCCCCGATCCCCCGCGGCGGGAGAGCGGCGCCGGCCACATGGCCTCCCAGGTGAGGAGCGGCCGCGCGCCCGGGTCGAGGGAGAGGAGCCGCTGGAGCAGCGTGGTCCCGGTGCGCGGGAGGCCGGTGACGATGAGCGGGCTCCGCACCGGATCGTCGAGGAGGGCGGGTCGGTCCGCGATCTCGCGCCGGACCCGGAGCCGGGTGGCGAGCAGGTCGACGAGGTCGACGCGCTTGATCAGCCGGCCACTGGGCGAGAGCCCCGCCTCCTCCTCGTGGGACTGGAGCAGGCGCCGCAGCGGGAGGCGGAACTCCTCGTCGCCGAAGTCCGACAGCCGGGTCACCCGCCGCGCCGAGCGCAGCAGGCCCGATTCGGACAGCGGCACCGTGAGACCGATCCGCTCCAGGCCGCGGCCCACCGCGTTCACCCAGCGGAGCGCGCGCGTCGGGCCCGCGGCTATGGCTGGCCTCCCTGGCGGCGGACGATGGCCAGCACGACGTCGCCCACCGCGCCGAGCGTCTCGGCGGCGACCTTGTCGGGGGTGTCCTGGGTCGTGTGCCAGTAGGGATAGTCGAAGTCGATGATGTCGATCGTGCGGATGCCGGCCTCGTTGAGGACCACGTGGTCGTCGGTCACGGCCGGGCCGGGTTCCTGGGGGAAATAGCCCCCATGGCCCAGGTCCTCGGCCACGTCCCACACGCGCCGCACGATCTCGGGGGCGAGCGCCAGGCTGTTCCCCTCCCACGGGAAGCGTCCGTCCCGCTCTCCCACCAGGTCGAGCAGGATACCGAACAGCGGGCGGTAGGAATCCCCGTGCGTGGTGGCGAAGTGGCGCGCCCCGAGCAGCATGTCCTCGATCTCGGTGGCGTAGGTCTCCGGGTGGTGGCCCCAGTCCTCGCCGTCGGTCAGGAGGATGTCGACGCCGACGCCGGGAGGGGTCCGCGACAGCTCGTCCGCCAGCACCAGGAGGACCGCGACCCCGGAGGCGCCGTCGTTGGCGCCCGGAGTCGGCCGCGCGCGGTCGGCGGGCTCCGGCGACCGCTCGGCCACCGGCCGGGAGTCCCAGTGCGCGGTCAGCAGGATGCGCGAGCCGGCCGCCGGCGCGAACCGCGCCCAGAGGTTCGTGAGCTCGAGGGTGTCGCCGTGCTGGGTCACGTGGGTGAACGGATGCTGCTCGACCGTGTCCGCCCGCGCCCGTAGATACGCGGTCATCCACTCCAGCGCCTCCGCATGCGCCTCGGTGCCCGGCACCCGCGGCCCGAACGCCACCTGCACCCGGACCAGGCTGTCCGCCAGCGCCGCGTCGAACGCCCCGCGTCCCTCCGGCGCCCCCCCGCACCCCACCACCGACGCCACAGCCCCCGCGACGAGGAGCGCGGCGACAAGTCGCTGCCTCGAGCCCGCCGGCCGGCCGCTCGAGCGAACCTGGAATGAGCTACCGCAACCCGACCCGAAAGAGTGACCCGCCAGCATCGTAGGCCGCTCAAAATGGCCCAGATGCAAGGCGCGCGACGAGAGGATTCCGAGGCGCACGACCGTGCGCCGCAGGAAGACCCGAGGAGCGCAACGCCGCAGATGGGCCATTTTCAGCGGCCCCGCCATCAGAAGAGGAAGTCCATGTACGCTTCCATGGATGTCGTCGTATCCTTCACGTCCCGCTTCTGATCATCCCGCTGCAGGTAGCTGAACGCGAACCCCATCACCATCCGCCCGAACTCGTACGACACCGACGGGCGCGCCTCGGTGGTGGCCGTCTTCAGGTTGAGCGCGGGCTCCTCCTGACCGGCCAGCGCGGTGGCGCTCTGGCGGTAGCGGCGCGCGATCGTCAGCGCGGTGCGGAGCGGCTGCTTTAGCTCCACCCCCCACAGCGTGGGGAAGGGGATGTAGAGCTTCGTGCCCGCCTGGATCGCGTAGTTGACCGACGCCGTCAGGTCCGTGGACTCCTCCTCGCGCAGGTTGTCAATCACACCGCCGCGAATCGATGTCTGCGCGAGCTCGCTCATGGTGGCGCGGAAGTCGGTCGACATCCCGTTCCCCCAGGTCAGCGAGATCCCCACGAGCGGGTCCCAAGCGCGACGGTCGGAATCGCTCAGCGGCACCCCGTTCGCCAGGTTCTCGAGCGTCTCCCGCGAGAACGCGCTGGTCAAGGTCGTCCCCCGGAGCCAGCGATCGAGGAAGCCGGGAAAATCGCTGCTCGTCCAGCGAAGCTGGAGGTCCGGCCAGGTGCGGGCGCCGGTGGCGTTCGTGCCCGCGAAGTACTGCCGGTCGGTTTGCCGCTCGCGGTACATCGCGCGCAGGAGCATGCCTTCGATCGGCACCAGGCCGGTCGACAGGGTCCACGATTCGTTGGTCGCCAGGTTCTGGGGGTCGTCCCCCGCCTCGTTGGCGAGGTTTCCGAAGCCGAGCGAGAACCCGAGCCCCGGGTCGTCCTCCGCCTGCACGTACGAGGCGGTCTCCTGCCGGGTCTGGTCGAAGCGGAACGGCTGGAACAGCCGCTTCCACCAGACCTGGGCCCGTGGCGCGGCACCCGGGCCGGTGAACGCCTCCGCCAGTCCCACCATGTCGAAGTCGACGGTGAGGTTGCGATTCGTCGTCACCGCGAAGTCCCGCAGGTCGAGGCTGTCCAGGCTGCGGCTCGCCTCGCGCGTGTGGTTGCGCGAGTAGTTGCTGCTGTAGGACCAGCGCGGCGTGAGCCACCCCGAGACTGGCGGGGACCAGTCGAACGAGAATCGCTGCCCGCGCAGCACGTCGGTTCCCAGCGAACCCCGCTGCACGACGGTCTCGGGGAAGAGGAGGTCCCGGGTCTGGTTCAAGCCGATCGAGGCCCGCATCGACTGGAACAGCTGGAACGCGACCTGGGCATCACCCTGGAGATTGCGGGTCGTGTCGGCCGTAAAGTCGGTTCCCCCGGCGATCCGCTTCTCGAGATCGCGCTGGTCGAACACCGCCTGGCCGGTGAGCGAGATCGTCGATGGCAACAGGTTGAGGTCGGCCCCCGCCAGCCGCTGGAGCGCGTTGCTCGACCGGATCGAGCCCGGCCACGGCAGCGAGGCGAGCCAGCCGAGACCGAGCGGCAGCCCGCGCTTGCGGAACCCGTTCTGGTAGGCGATCAGCGTCTCCCACCGCCCGCGGTCGGTGTCCTGGTCGACCGATCCGAACGTCTCGCCGCGCCAGGTGACCCGGCCCTCGAGCCGATCCAGGGTCGCGGCGAGGAGAGAGTTCGACGATTCCCGCGTGCGGAACGCGCGCAGGGTCACGATCGTCTGATCCGCCGTCCGCGCCTGGGCCTCCCGCACCGCGTCCTCGGTCAGGAGGACGTCCGAGCCGATCCGGAAGAGCGGCACGTCGCTACGGCCGAAGCGATCGACGGTCAGGGGCAGCCCCAGCCCCCAGGTCTCGGGCAGGAACTTCTCCAAGGCGAAGCGCGCGCTGATGTCGAGCGCGTCGCTGGTGAAGTTGTTGATCGCGCTGCTCAGATTGCGATAGCGCGCGTTCCGCCCCTCGTACGTGAGCGTCACGTTCGCGAAGTCCGCCATCGAGGCTCGGGCCGTCACGTATCGCGCCGTGCCGCCCTCGCGCGCGGGATCGGCCAGCCGCCATTCGTCGATCCAGAAGGAGCCCGTCACGGGCGCACCCGTCGTGTTCCCGACTCCGATGGTGAGCTGGCTGACCTCGGTCAGCGTTGGCGGCGGAGTATCGGTCGTCTCGATCCGCACCCGGTACCGGCCATCCTCGCTGGTCCGCGTTCCCGTCACGGCCCCCTCCGCGGCGAGGCTGTCGAGGAGCGCCTGCTTCAGGGTGGTGAAGACCCCGAAGTCGATGACGTGCTCCTCCCACTCCTCCGCCAGCAGCGGCGCCCCGTACTCGTAGACATTCAGCGTGTCGAACCCGAAGGCCACGAAGAACTCGGGCTGGGGCCCGGCTTCGGTGGGCCTCCCCTGCACCCACACCCGCATCCGCTCGTAGTCGATGTACGACTCGCGGTCGAACAGCGGGCGGAAGATCGTGCCCCGCGACCCCTCCGGAAGTCCGTTGTAGATCAGCTCCAGCGACTGCTCGACCACCACCCCCTGGATGCCGGCCACCTGATCCGCCCGGTCCTGCTGCGCGACGACACCCGGCGGGCTGTGGTACTCGGGATTCTCGATGTCGTTGATCGAGGCGATCTGCAGGCTGTCGGTGTTCATCCCCGCCAGCGGGGTGCCGTCGGCCCCGACGATTCCGCGCTTGATAAACGTGCTGCCGACGATCTCGAGCCGCGCGAGCTCGAACTCGGTGACCCGCTCGACGTCGGTGAAGGTGAGTCGGATCACGCGCACGTTCCGGAGGTCCGGGTTCCCGAGCGTCTCGTCGGGGCGGACCAGCGGCAGCCGGATCTGCCGGAACCCCGTCAGCGGGTTCCGGCTGCCGGGGACCTCGTAGCGGGGATCCGAGAGGTCGACCACCCACCTCAGCGCGTCCTCATTCCGGTCGAGGATCCCGTTGAAGTTGTCGTCCTCGGTGTCGAGCGTGTTGTTGTTCTCCGTGCCGTTGGGATTGATCGGGAAGTTGTCGGGCCCGAGCCGCTGGTCGAAGTCGTCGTTGCCATCGTCACCCGGAACGACCAGCGCGTCGCTCCCAGCCACCCCGTCGAGACCGATGTCTTCGCCCACGTCCAGCGAGTTGTCGCGGGTATCGGGATCGACCTCCTCGGTGTCGAGCTGGCCGATGCCGACCGGAATCCCCTCGGCGTTCAGCCGCACCCGGTCCTCGTCGACCGTCCCGAGGTCGACGATGATGGTCCCCAGGACGCCCCGCACGAAGAACTCCACGAACTCCTGGCGCGTGTAGTCCTCGCCCGTGGTCGAGATCACGCTCTGGATTGAGCGCCAGGAGCGCGCCATCTCCAGCGGCGTCTCGCCCTTCGGTTCGAACCGCAGCACGAACAGGTTGTCTCCCTGATCGACGCCGCGGCTCCCCGGCGTGATGTCCCCGGCGTTGGCGGCATACGTGTACCAGCGCGCCCTGGCTGCGGTCGTCAGGTCGAACTCGGTCTGCGACGGCAGGGACCCCACGCTCCAGGCTCGGAAGAACAGGCTCAGTCGCTTGGCCACGTCGATGTTCTCGAAATCGTTGAGGTACACCTCGCCCAGTGTGTTCGGGTTCGGCAGGCTCAAGGCCAGCTCGCCGCGCACCGAGAAGCTGGAAGGCTCCTCGGTCTCGAGGCCCGGCAGGGCGTTGAGCCACCGGGTGACGAACGGAGTATCGCGCGACCATGTGCCGTCCACGGTCCCGATCATGGTGCGGGTCGGCTCGCTGCCGAGGATCGGCCGGTTGGCGAGGCTCTGCTGGTTCTGCATGAGGACGGTCGAGTTCAGCGCCGTGTTCTCGCCGATCGTCCAGGTGCTCGACGCACCCCACAGCGAGGTCGGCGCGAGGTTGAACAGCGGCGCGACCTCGAACGAGATGTTGATCGACTGGTTCGGATGGCGATCGGCCAGCGCGGCGGGGTTGGTGAACACGACGCGGCCGAAGTCGTAATAGATCTGGTAGTCGACGCCGCGGGCCAGCGTCTCGCCGCCCATCGTGATCTCCTCGGATCCCTCGATGATGTTCGCCGTGCCGAGCTCGACCTCGCCGCTCAGCCCCCCGCGGGACTGAAAGGCGGGCTGGATGAAGTAGACCTGGGCGTCGAGCGCGGTACTGCTGGCGTCGCTGTTGAAGTAGAGCCGCCGGTTCGGTCGCTCGAGCGGGATCACGGCGCCGCTCTCGTCGACGGGCTCGAAGAACGGGCGCACGGCGGGGAACACCAGGTAGTCGGACCCGCCGAACGGGTCGCGCAGCAGACGCGGCACGTTGAATCGCCCATTGGCGTCACTGACACCGAAGATCTGGACGTATTTCCGCGACTCGCCTTCGATCGTCTCGAACGTCTGCTTGAGATCCTGGTTCCCACGGTAGATCGTCAGGTCCAGCGACGAGAGCTGGATGTCGGGCTCGCGCAGCGAATAGACGTTGCGCATCTGGTAGTCCCAGGTGAAATCCAGCGTGTCCGGATTGATCGGCTTGATGAGCTTGAGGTCCAGCTCGCTCGCGCCCTGTTCGGAGCCCACCTGCGTCCCGCCCGTGGTCCGGTAGCTGATCGCCAGCACTTCGCTGTCGTCGAGCTGCCGCTTGAGCTGCATGATGAGCTGGTCGGTGATGACATAGTCCTCGCCTTCGATCAGCAGGTCGTAGAACCCCTGATGCGTCTGGTCGGCCAGCGTCTCCGGATTGAGCGGATCGATGCGGGCGACGCCCGGCTTGGATGCCTTCTCGCGGTTGTTGGTGACGTTGCCGTCGTCGATCCAGACGTTGAGGCTGCCGGGCGCGGGCGTGGAAGCGGGATTGGCGAGCTCGGTTCCCGGGTTGGGGTACGCGATCCGCCGCGAGGCCAGCGAATCGGGGTGGAACAGGAAGAAGAAGCGGTCGTCGACGAACTGCGTGTCCTTGATGTCCAGCGTGACCTGCTGCAGCACCCCCTCACCCCGCGGGGCGATCGAGAGCGAGCGCTCGGTCGACTGCCCTTCCTTCCGCGAGCCCAGGAACCGGAAGTCGACGGGGCCGAGCTGGCCCACGGCCTGGGCCCCGAACGTCCCCCGCGCCACGCTCCCGCCGAGGAACCGGGACGGCGGCAGCGTCACCCGGATGTCCCCGGCCTCGACCCGCTTGACGATCTCGTCCTCGGTGCCCGTGTAGGTGGCCGTGATGAGCTGCTTGGACTCGAGCTCGCGGGTGGAGTTGAAGTCCACCGCCACGTCGAGCTTGGTTCCCACCGTCCCCAGGATCCGGAGGTCCAGGATCTCGTCCAGGTCGAGGTCGAACCCTCCCACGACCCGGCGCAGGAGCTCGGACCGCAGGTCCGGGTCCTGTTTGGACCGCGACCCGATGGCGCTCAGGTGGAGCTTCCCCTGCACGTCGAAGTCGGATCCCTCGCCGAACACGCGCGCCAGGGGCTCGGGGACCTTGAGCGGGTTCTCCAGCTCCGGGATCAGCCCCTCGGCCTCGCGCTCCCGGCCACTGAGCCGCTCGGCGAGCGTGGCGGTCCACAGCCGGGAGCGGCGGCGCGCCCGCTCGTCGGCGAGGAACCGCTGGAGCTCCGCGCCATCGATGACGGGGAGCCGCTGCCCCGTGATCTCCTCGTAGGGACGGCTGCGCTCGGTCACGACTCCGAGACGCGGATCGAAGCGCGCGATCGTGTGCGGCGGACGGGTGGCGAGCTCTTCCGCCAGCGGGGCGGGCCGGAAGACGAGCGACGGCGCACGCCGCTGCAGGATCTCCTGCGCGGACGCGGGCGCCGCCAGGACCACGGCCGCGGCGATCGCCGCCAGCAGGGGTCCCGCGCGGCCGAGAGGAGAGGGAGCCGATCGCGTCATTCGGGGTAACAGGACACCCGTGGTGTCCGCTTGTGACGGTCCTGAGCGAGGGTTAGCTTGGCCTGCGATCTACCCACATGGAAGCACCGTAACCGTCGCTCCGGGTTCGGGATAGGAGAGTTGGCAGAGAGTGTCTGAATATAGGTTCCACCCTTTCCGGGGCAAGCGATGACGGCAGCCCCGCCATGAGCCGCTGGCGTGAGTGGTTCAGCGCCCGAACCCTCTCGCTGTACGCCCTTCGCGAGCATCTCGGTCCCTTCGCGTTCGCCCTGACGGTCTTCACGTTCATCATGCTGATGAACCAGGTCGCCCGGCAGTTCCAGAACCTGGCCGGTAAGGGGCTCGGCGCCGAGCTCATCGTGGAGGTGTTCGTGCTGTCGATCCCGCTGTCGGTGGCGATCACGATCCCCATGGCCGTGCTCGTGGCGACGATGGCGGCGTTCGGCCGCCTGGCGGGGGACAACGAGGTCACGGCGATGCAGGCCAATGGCGTCGGCTTCCACCAGATCCTGGCGCCGACGGTCGGCGCCGCGCTCGCCCTCACGCTCTTCACCTTCTGGTTCAACGACCGCGTGCTCCCCGAGAGCAACCACCGCCTGAGCCAGCTGATGATGGAGATCCAGCGCGCCAAGCCCACGGTCGTGCTGCAGGAGAAACGGATCGTGGACCCGACGGGTTTGGGAGAGTATCGCATCCTTCCCGACCACATCGATCGTACGACGAACATGATGTACGGCGTCCGCATCTTCGACACCACCGACCTCCAGATCCAGCGCACGATCATCGCGGACTCGGGTCGCATGGACTACACCGAGAACGGCGAAGACGCGGTGTTGACCCTGTGGCACGGGACGATCCACAACCGGAGCGTCTCCAAGCCCGGCGAATACGAGCGCCTCGCGTTCGTCCAGCAGCGGATGGTGCTCCAGGGTGTGGGCTCGAGGATCGAGCGTGCGTCGGAGCTGGCGGGCATGCGGAGCGACCGCGAGATGAACCTCGAAACGCTGATGGACAACGTCCACAACGAGGAAGACAGGATCCGCGCCGCCCGCCGCGAGCTCGAGCGCACGGCGGAGCGGCATCTGGCCACCCTCCTGGGCGACACGCTGACGGTCGCCCGCATCGACTCGCTGACCGCCGCCGAGCAGGCCGACACGCTGTCGTCGGCGATCCTCCCGGTCCGCGACGTCGGGTTCGAGCGCGCGCTCGACGAGCAACGGTATCGGGTGTCGATGATCGCCCGGCTGAACGAGGGCATCGACTATGCCGCGCGGCAGCGCAACAAGTTCCTGGTCGAGTACCACAAGAAATACGCGATCCCGGTGGCTTGCTTCGTGTTCGTCCTGATCGGGGCGCCGGTCGGCGTGCGCGCCCGCCGTGGCGGCCTCGGGTTCGCGATGGGCATGAGCACGCTGGTCTTCGTCTTCTACTACCTGGCGCTGACCGGCGGCGAGAACCTCTCCGACCGGCGGCTCCTGCCGCCGTGGCTGGGGATGTGGATCTCGAACCTCGTGTTCTTCGCCTTCGGCCTCTGGCTCCTCCGCCGGACCGCGCGGGAAACCGCGTCGCGCCGCTTGTGGCTGCCTCGCTGGTGGCCGAAGCGGCTCGGCGGCCGGCGTGACGAGGAGCCGCGGGCGGACGGGGCCTGATGCTGTTCTTCCGGCGGCTCGACCGCTACGTGATGGGACGCTTCGTCGCGAGTCTGACGGTGGCGCTCCTGGCACTGACCGTGATCTTCGTCCTCGTCCACCTCATGGATCACGTCGACGTGTACCTCGATCACGACGCGGCGTGGCCCACGGTCGGCCGCTACTACCTCCTCCAGATGCCCTACAACACGCTCCTGACCCTGCCGATGGCCGTGCTGATCGCGACGATCATCTCGATCGGCGAGATGGGGCGGTACGGGGAGCTGACCGCGATGAAGGCGAGCGGGCTCAGCCTCTACCGTATCACGCTACCGCTGATCGCCTTCGGCTTGGCCCTCACGCTCGGTGTGCTGGCCCTCGGCGAGACGATCGTGCCCCGGCTCAACGAGCGCGCCAACGAGGTGTACGAGGAGGACGTCCTCGGCCAGCCGAAGGACTTCGAGGACTTTCGCGGGAACTTCCTGTACCAGAACCCCGAGGGGTACACGTATATCGTCCGGTCGCTGTTCGTCAACGACTCCGGGGGCTCGGCCGACCAGGTCGAGATCCAGCGCGCGCTCGACGACGGGACGTTCGTGCGGATCAACGCGCCGCAGATGACGTGGGAAGCGGAGAAGGGACTGTGGGCGCTGCGGAACGGCGAGATCCGCATGTTCCCGGGCGCGGCGCGGGACTCCGTGGCGGCGACGCGGGACACGACGGCGGTCGCTGTGGCCGATGCGGGGGGCCTCGCCCTCGACGAGCGGATGTACACGTTCGCGCTCCTCCGCTCGTCGGGGCTCGCCGACTCGCCGCAGGAGCTCCTCGTCGAGAGCAAGGATCCGGAGGAGATGGGGTACGAGGATCTGGTCGCCTACATCCGCGACCGCGAGCGGCTGGGGGCCGACACCCGCCAGGAGCAGGTCGACCTCCACATGAAGATCGCCTATCCGTTCGCCAACTTCGTGATCCTGATCTTCGGGATCGCGCTCGTCGGGTCGGCGTCCCACGCCGGCCGCCAGAGCGCCACGGTCGGGTTCGGCCTGGCGCTCTTCCTCACGATCATCTTCTGGGGCTTCCTCCGCGTGGGCCAGGGGATCGGCTACGGCGGCGGTCTGCCGCCGGTCGCCGCCGCCTGGCTCGCCAACGGCGTGTTCGGGCTGGTGGGGATGGTGCTGATGGCGCGCGCGCGGACCTAGGACGGACCCAGGCGGAGGGGGCTCCTCAGCGGGCCTCGAGCCGCGTGCGGATGTCCTCGAGAATCGACCGCTCGCGCCGCAGCCGGACGTCCCGGATCCGGACCGAGCATTCGGCGTGGTACGCCTCGCGGGGCAG
>DATKCO010000075.1:0-4903 GCA_035513155.1 Gemmatimonadota bacterium
CCCTTCCAGGAGCACTACACGCGATACCGCGCCGGCGAGGTCGACCAAGCGACCTTCTTCGAGCAGCTCATCGCGACGATCCCCGAGTGGTTCTACGAGGCAGTGCCGATGGGTGGCCCGGGGTTTACCGCTCCCGGCCACACCTCGGAGACCATCATCTATCTCGAACCGGGCGACAATTACGTGCTCGAGTGCTACGTGCGCTCGATGATCGAGGATCACCGGTTCCACGGCTCGGAGGGGATGCTGCGCCCGCTCATCGTCACCGCCGAAGCGTCGGCGCTCCAACCGCCGGAGCCCGACATCGAAATCACGATCTCGAACTCGGGCCTGGCGGTCACCGGGACCCCGTCGGCCGGCTCGCACGTGGTCAGAGTGCGCGTCGAAGACGTGCCCGAGGGCTTCATCCGCCACAACGTCCATCTGGCGAGGCTGGAGGGCGGCCAGACGGCTGCGGAGGCCGCGCGGTGGCTCGACTGGGTCGATGCGATGGTGCCCCCCGCGCCGGTCGACTTCCTCGGCGGCGCCGGCCAGACCGTCCCCGGCCGCAGGAGCTATCTCATGGTTGACCTCGAACCCGGTCGCTATGCGTGGATATCGGAGATGCCCGGGATCAACGGCTTCGTTCACGAGTTCACCGTCGAATAATCGTAGGGCGGCAGCTGATAGGCTTCGTGATCCAGTCGCAATGGGTCGTCTCGCAGCGAACGCGTCCGCTACTGGATCGGCCGCGTCTGGTTAGGTCAGACGGCGGTCGACTCCCGGCGTCGCTCGCTAACAAGCGCATGCACCTGACAGCGCGCTGCGCGCGCCGCAGGTGATGCGCAAGGCGTTATGCTGCCTGATGAGAACCATGATCCATCCGAGGTCTGGACGTCGCCGGTTCGAATCCGGTCGCCCGCTCCATCATCCGGCCGCCCCGGGCGCTTGACACCCCACCGGGCCGGGGTCTACGTTCGGGCACTTAAGGTCGCGCTTCAGGCAACTTTCTTATCCTCTGTGCCCAGAACTGGTTAGCCCGCCTCTCGCGGAGTCCGCATCGATGGTCCAGTGGCGCCCCTTCCTGCTGATCGCGTGGGCGGTCCTGCTGTCCCTGTTCCTGTACACCGTCCTGCCGGTCCTGTCGCCCTTCATCCTGTTCCTGGTGCTGGCGTACATGCTGGGGCCCCTGTTCGGAACCGACACGTACAAGCGGGTCATGCTGCCGCTGGGTGCGCTGACCTTCCTGTGGCTACTCCATGTCGCGGGCAACATCCTCGCGCCGTTCGCGCTGGCGTTCGTGCTCGCCTACATCGCCGACCCGCTCGTCGACTGGTGGGAGGAGCGGGGAATCGGGCGCGCCTGGGGCGCCCTGGGGGTCCTTCTCCTGGCGCTCGTCGGGGTCGCCCTCGTAGCGGCCGTGATCGTGCCGCTCGTGATCGATCAGGGCCAGCAGTTCATGACCGACCTCCCCCGGATGCTGGAGGGCTTGGAGGCGTGGTACCGGGCGCAGGTCAGGGCGCTGGCGAACTCCAGCGCCCCCCTCCTGCGGGACATCCCGTTCGAGCGGGGGCTGGAGCTGGACAGCCAGGACGTAGGGCAGTACGTCGTCGAGACGATCCAGGACCTCCACCCTTCCTGGGAGACGGCGATGGGATTCGGGCGGGGCGTGCAGACCGCCCTCACGATCATCGGCTACCTGATCCTGACCCCGGTCCTCCTCTTCTACCTCCTGCGGGACTTCGGCAGCATCGGGCGGACGGTGCATGACGTCCTGCCGCAAGGCCGCCGCGGGCGCACGCTCGAGTTCCTCCACCGTTACGACGTCCTGCTCGGCCAGTACCTCCGCGGGCAGCTCCTGGTCGCCTTCTTCGTCGGGGTCGCCACGGCGGTCGGGTTCTGGATCGTGGGATTCCCCAACGCGATCCTGCTGGGGGTCGTCGCGGGCCTGTTCAACATCGTTCCGTATCTGGGCCTGATCGTGAGCCTGGTTCCCGCGCTCCTGATCGCGCTGCTGACCTCGCCCCTCTGGCTCTCCCTCCTCAAGGTGGCGGGCGTCTTCTTCGTGGTGCAGTCGCTGGACGCCTACTTCATCTCCCCGAAGATCGTGGGCGACCGTGTGGGCCTCCATCCAGTCTGGGTCATCCTCGCGATCGTCGGCTTCGGGTCGCTGTTCGGCATCGTGGGTCTCCTGCTCGCGATCCCGCTCGCCGTGCTGGTCAAGCTGGCGGTCGAGCACACGCTCGCGACCTACAAGAGCTCGGTCTACTACCGGGACGACGAGGCCGACGAGGGAGCCGTGTCGGGGGGCGAAGGCGAGGAGGAGGCCGAGTGAGCCTGCCGGTGGTCGCCATCGTGGGTCGCCCCAACGTGGGGAAGTCGACCCTGTTCAATCGCTTCCGCGGCGGGCGTGAAGCGATCGTCCACGACGAGCCCGGGGTCACCCGCGACCGGCACGCCGCGACGGCGGAGTGGGCCGGCCGGCGGTTCACGCTGGTCGACACCGGGGGGCTCGTACCGGAGTCCCAGGAGGTGATCGCCCGCCAGGTCAACGCCCAGATCTACGCCGCGATCGAGCAGGCGGACGCCTGCGTGCTGGTCGTCGACGGGCGGACCGGTCCGACCCCGGTCGACCGCGACATGGCGGAGCTGCTGCGACAGAGCGGCCGCCCGTCCGTGCTCGTCGTCAACAAGGCGGACAACGTCCGCATGGGCGAGCGGATGGTGTGGGAGTTCTTCGAGCTCGGCCTGGGCGAGCCGCGGCCGGTATCGGCGCTGACCGGGATGGGTTCGGGAGATCTCCTGGACGCCGTCGTGGCGGCGCTTCCGCCGGAGACGGTCGAGCCCCCTGCCGATCCCGACGAGATCACGATCACGGTCATCGGGAAGCCGAACGTGGGGAAGTCGTCGATCCTCAACCGGCTGCTCGGCGAGGAGCGGTTCATCGTCTCGCCGGTGGCCGGCACGACGCGGGACGCCATCGACACCACGTTCACCTACGGGGACCGCCGGTTCCGACTGGTGGACACCGCCGGCATCCGGCGCCACGCCGCCCTCGAGGAGGGGCTCGAGTACTACACGTACCTGCGGGCGGTGCGGAGCCTCGATCGCGCCCAGGTGGCGATCGTCGTGCTGGACGCCTCCGAGCCGCTCTCGCGCCAGGACCTGCGGATCCTGAACCTTGCCGAAGAGCGCCGCCGCGGGATCGTCGTGGTCGTCAACAAGTGGGACCTGGTGGAGAAGGACGAGAAGACCGCGGCCGCCTACGAGGCGACGTTCCAGGCCCAGGCCCGCACCCTGGCCTGGGCGCCGATCGTGACCGTCTCGGCGGTCACCGGTCAGCGCGTGACGCGCGCGCTCGAGATGGCCGAGGTGGTGTGGAAGGAGTGGCACAAGAAGATCCCGACCCCGGAGCTCAACCGCGTACTCCACGCCGCGACCGCCAGGGTCCAGCCGCCGCAATCGAAGGGGCGCAAGAGGTCGCGGGTCGTCCGCATCCTGTACGGTCATCAGGCCGAGACCGGCCCGCCGCTGTTCCTGTTCTACGCCAACGAGCCGCAGGCGATCCCCGAGCACTACCGCCGCTACCTGGAGAACGAGATCCGGGCGGCGTGCGGCTTCGCGGGCGTTCCGCTGCGGATCTTCTTCCGCCAATCCACACCTAGCTCGCGTCAGCGCGTCGGCTCCGCGGGACGGGGGGCCGGATGACGCTCGTGTTCGGCCTCCTGCTCGCGTATCTGGCCGGCTCGTTCCCGACCGCGTACCTGGTCGGCCGGGCGAAGGGGGTGGATCTCGGGGGGATGGGGAGCGGCAACTACGGTGCGACGAACGTGTTCCGGAACCTGGGACGGGGGCCGGCGTCGGTCGCGCTCCTCGGCGACGTCGCCAAAGGGTTCCTGCCCGTCGCCCTCCTGCCGCGGTGGCTGGACCCGGCGGGGCTGGGTCCGGAGACGTTTGCCGTGCTGCTCGGGGTCGCGGCGGTCCTCGGTCACGTGTTCTCCGTCTTCCTCCGCTTCCGCGGGGGCAAGGGGGTGGGGACCGCCGCCGGCGCGTTCCTGGCGCTTTCCCCGTGGGCCATGCTGCTCGCCACCGCCGCGTGGCTCGTGGTGCTCGCCTGGCGCCGGATCGTCTCGCTCGCCTCGCTCGCCGCGTCGGTCGCCCTGCTGACCGCCGTCGTCGCGCTGCACGCGCGTGACTGGCCGCTCCACTGGCCGCTGGTCGTCGTCACGGGACTCCTCTGCGCCTTCGTCTTCTGGACCCACCGGGAGAACATCGGACGGCTCGCGCGCGGGGAGGAGAGGCCGATCGTCGAGCGCGGAGGGCAGGCGGGATGAGCCCGGTCAAACCCGCGGCCGTCATCGGCGGGGGATCGTGGGGGACCGCGCTCGCGTGGATCCTGGCCGGCAAGGGGCGGGAAGTCCGCCTGTGGGTGCGTGAGCCTGCGGCCGCGCAGGCGATCGAGCGGGGCCGCGAGAACTCGCGCTACCTGCCCGGCGTGCGCCTGGACGGCTCGCTCCGGGCGACCGCGGTCCTGGAGGACGCGCTCGCGGGCGCGGCGCTGGTCGTGTCCGCCCTGCCGAGCCACGCGGTGCGGAGCGTGATGTCCGAGGCCGCGCCGCACGTCGGGGAGTCGGCGCTCGTGGTGTCGGCGTCCAAGGGGATCGAGGAGGAGACGCTGAAGCGGATGACCGAGGTCCTCGAGGAGGTCCTCGGCGGGCGCGAGCGACTGGGGGTCCTGTCGGGCCCGTCGTTCGCGGCCGAGGTGTGCCGCGGCAGCCCGACTGCGGTCACGCTGGCTTCGTCCGATCCGAAGGTCGCGGAGGCCGCGCGCGAAGCCTTCTTCGCGCCCCGCTTCCGCGTGTATACGTCCGACGACGTGGTGGGCGTCGAGCTCGGCGGAGCGGTCAAGAACGTGGTCGCGATC
>DATKCO010000076.1:0-19161 GCA_035513155.1 Gemmatimonadota bacterium
GCTCTTGCAATTGCCCGCTCTTCAGGGTCAGCTTCCCTTCCGATGTCCATCAGGTCCGGAACGGCGGCGATCTTCGGGGGACTCGGCAAGTTGCTTTTCGGAGCAGCTTACGTGGCCAGCGTGTTCGTGAGCTACGAGTCCAGAGGGCTGGGATGGGCGATTGCCACGGCAATCCCGGTTGTGGGTCAGCTTCTCTGGCTCGGGGTGATGTGGAGTTCGGTCGGCTTGCTCAACTGGTACAGCTTCTTGTTGGGAGGCTCCGCTCTCCTGTTCGGAGTATCCAGATTGGTCGACGAATTCTAGAGGTGATCCGGGCTCGGATTCGCGCTCACCTTGACCGGTACGGTCAGGTGTGCAAGTATCTCCTTCTCCATCCAGGGAGCGATGCCTTGGAGCGTCGGATCGATGGGCTCTGCGTACGGATCGTGACCACGCTTCTGGTTGTCGATCGGGGAGGCGGATCGAGCCGGTGAGCTCTTCAGCAGGAGCGAGAAGGGACACGCCCATGGAGGAGAAGGTCGTCCTCGTGCTGGACGACGACACGCGGGTGAAGGGGATCGTGGACCGATTCGACCCCGGCCGCTCCCGATTCGACCTCCGGGAGGTCGACCTGACCGGTCATCAGGTGGAGCGCCACGACATCGACATGCAGCAGGTCCTGGTGGCTTTCGTGGTGCGCGACCTAGCTGTCTGGCGATCCCAACCCCTCTCCGAAGAGGATCTCCCGCAGGTCGATGAGGATACGGCCCCGCCGATGGAATCCGGCGAGGCCGTGAAGGTCACCCTCCGCTGGGGCGAGACGATGGAAGGGGTGATCCCCGAGCACGACCCCCGTCGCCCCTGGTTCTGGTTCTACCCCTTCGCTTCCTCGAGCCGCGCCGGGAACGTCGAGCGGGTCTATCTCACCCGGCGCGGCGTCGGTCGCATGGAGCCGGCTGCGGCCCAGTGACCCGAACCCCCTTCGCGACTGTCAGTCCGTGATCGTCACCGTGTCGGGGACACCGGGCGTCTCGATCCTGATGTCGTCGGGCACGTCGATGTCCGGCATGTCCGGTGCCTCGATCTCGATGTCGGCCCGGAAGTCGTCCCCGGATTCCCGTGGGCCCATCACGCCCGAGAAGTAGAGCACCGCGCCGACGATCAACACGACGATGATCACGAGGATCGCATAGATCCCCCCCTTGCCGTCGCCACCGCTGCGGCGCTCCGGCGGCAGATTCTGGTTAATCTGTGTCATTCCTACCTCCTTGGTTTCGCCCCCACGGGACGTCTCTGGTCGCCGGACGCATTCTACCGCGGTTCGGCTGCCGCGTTTGTCAGCATGCTTACGCCGTCGATGGTCGGAGACGTATGCGGGCCCCCCCCTTTACACGAACCCCGGTTTGCGTCATAATAACAATCTCCCCTGAAAATTCGATTTCGTCTCCCCCCGGACCCGGACTCGATTGGAGGGGAGATGTCAGCCCATCCCAGTTTTCGCTTCCCCGCTCGCCGCCCGCTCGCCCTGGTCGCTCTCGTGGCTCTTCTGGGCGGCTGCTCCTCGGAGACCCCGACCGAGCCCACGCCTTCCGTCACCGGGGCGCTCGCGCCCGCGGGCGTACAGGGCCGCTACGTGCCAGGCCGGGTGCTGGTCCGGTTCCGACCGGGCGCGTCGGAGGGGGCGATCGCCGGCACCCAGGGGGCCTCCATCCGCAGGACTGTCGGTCACCGGGTCCGGCTCCTCGACGTGCCGGCGGGCCGGGAGCTCGCGATCGCGCGCGCGCTCGCGCGGCGCGGCGACGTGGAGTTCGCCGAGCCGGACTGGCTGCGCACCCTGGACGACCCGACGTGTCCGGGTTGCGCCCTCCCGAACGATCCCCTGTTCGGCTACAAGTGGGACCTCCACAACGACGGCACGATCAAATCCAGCGCGGGCGACGTCCTGGCCACGACCGGCGCGCCCGATGCGGACATCGACTGGCTCGAGGCGTTCAACCAGCTGGGCGCCGGGTTCTCCGGATCCGCCCGGATCGCGATCCTCGACACCGGGGTTCGCTCCACCCACGCCGACCTGGTCGGAAGGGTGGTCGCCCAGTACGACTTCTACAACGACGACCCCGACGCGAGCGACGATCAGGGCCACGGGACCCACGTGGCGGGGATCGCGGGGGCCCGGGGCGGCAATGCCGACGGCCTGACCGGGGTGGCGTGGGGCGCGAACATCGGCTTCGTCGTGGCCAAGGTGTGCACCCCGACGTTCTTCGGCCTGAACGCCGAGTGCCCCAGCTCCGCGCTGGCGTCGGGCATCACCTGGGCGGTCGACAACGGAGCCGACGTCCTCAACATCAGCCTCGGGGGGACCGACCCCTCGGAGACCGAGCGCCTGGCCCTGGCCTACGCGCGCGATCAGGGCGCGCTGCCGTTCTGCGCCGCCGGGAACAGCGGCGTCCAGGGGGTCCTCTACCCGGCGGCGTTCGCCGAGTGCGTGGCGGTGAGCGCGACGGATTGGGGCGACGATCTGGCGAGCTATTCGAACTGGGGGCCGGAGGTGGTCCTGGCGGCGCCGGGAGGGGACTCCGAGAACCCCAGCGGCTACAGCCAGATCGCCTCGACCTGCTTCTCGAGCGACGTCGACTACTGCCTGAAGGCCGGCACGTCGATGGCGACTCCCCAGGTCGCCGGCCTGGGTGCGCTCCTCTTCGCGATGGGCCTCTCCTCTGCGGACGAAGTCCTGGCGCGGATGGTCTCGACCGCCGACGACCTCGGGCCCTCGGGCTTCGACGATCGGTTCGGCCACGGGCGGATCAATGTCTACCGCGCGATCAACGACCTTCCGGCGCCGCCCCCGAACGCGCCGCCGACGGCCGACTTCTCACACGCCTGCACCGGCGCGAGCTGCGCGTTCACCGACCTGAGCGACGACAGCGACGGCACGGTGACCGGGTGGAGCTGGACGTTCGGCGACGGGGGCACGTCCAGCGAGCAGAACCCGACCCACGTCTACGCCTGCAGCGGGACGTATGAGGTCACGCTCCAGGTGACCGACGACGGCGGCGCCATCGGGACCGCCTCGCGGAACGTCTCGGTGAGCGCGCCGACGCCCGGAGGGGGCCCGGGGGAGCCGGGGTCGATCCCGGGTCTCTCGCTGTGGCTCCGGGCCGACGACCTCGCCGGCCTGGCGGACGGCGACCCCGTCGGCCAGTGGCCCGACGCGTCCGGAGGCTGCAATCACGCGACCCAGACGACGGCCTCCAAGCGGCCGGTGTACCGCTCCGACCAGGTCAACGGCATGCCGGCCGTCTCGTTCGACGCGGTCGATGACGGGATGTCGACACCCGTCGATCCACCGACGGCGACGACGATGGTGGCGGTCTACAACTCGCGTGCCGGCGCCACCGGTCACGTCCTCAACGGGGGCTTCAGCTTCTTCCAGGGGCCGTACGTGGGACACTACCGGGCCTATACCGGCCAGTACCTGACGGGACCCCCCGTGACGGCGGGCCGCTGGGTGACCCAGGCCTTCCGCCAGTCGTCGTCGCTGGCCGAGCTGTTCATCGACGGGGAGCGAGTCGCGACCTCGACCCGCACGGTGAATCCGGGGCCGCTCCTGCTCGCGCGCCAGGGAACCTACAGCCAGGTGCTGGACGGCGCGCTCGCCGAGCTCCTGGTCTACGACCGCACGCTGTCGGACGCCGAGCTCGCGCAGGTCCAGGATTGGCTGGCGGCCCGGTACGTGCCGCCGCCCATGCCCAACCAGCCGCCGACCGCCGACTTCGAGTGGAGCTGCGCCCATCTGTCCTGCACGTTCACCGACGCCAGCGTCGACTCCGACGGTACGGTCTCGACGTGGAGCTGGGCGTTCGGCGACGGTGGCGTCTCCGCCGTGGCCGATCCGACGCACGACTACGCGGCCGCGGGATCCTATCCGGTCACCCTGACGGTCACGGACGACGACGGCGAGACGGATTCGGTGACCCGGACCGTGACCGTGGAGGCGGCGCCCGCTCCGGGTCCGTTCACGGATCCCTCCTCGCTGCCCGGGCTCGTCCTCTGGCTCCAGGCGGACGCGATCGTCGGGCTCGCCGACGGCGATCCGGTCGCGGCGTGGACCGACCGCTCGGGCGCCGGCAACGACGCGAGCCAGCCGGTGGCCGAGAAGCGGCCCACGTACCGGACGGGCGTGGCGAACGGGGGCCCCGCCCTCTTCTTCGACGGCTCCGACGACGGGATGACGACCGCGACCGATCCGGGGACTCAGGCCACGGTCGTGGTCGTCTACGCCTCGCGCGCCGGTGCCACCGGCAAGGCCCTGAACGGCGGCTTCAGCTTCTTCATGGGGCCCTACGTCGGGCGGTACCGGAACTACACGGGGCAGTACGCGACCGGGCCGAAGGTCGCGGCGGGTCGCTGGCTCGTGCAGACCCTGCGCCAGTCCGTCGCGGGCGCCGAGCTCTTCGTCGACGGTGCGTTCGAGGCGTCGACGAACCGCACCGCCGACCCCGTGGCGTTGCGTCTCGGCCGGGAGGGGAGCTACGGCTCGATCCTGGACGGCTGGATCGCCGAGGTGATCGTCTACGACCGCTCGCTCGGGGACGACGAGCTGGCGAATCTCCATGACTGGGTGACGGGCCGGTACTCCACTCCCTGACCCGGGGGCGAACGGGCAGGAGGGATGGGACGAGGGACGGCGGCGGCCTATATTGGCCGCCACCGTCTTCATCGATCCCGCGTCCGGAAGCGAACCCCCGCCCACGATGGTCCTGATACCGACCCCAGGTGCCGAAGCGTCCCGCACGATCGCCTACTTCTCGATGGAGGTGGGCGTCGAGGCGGCGATGCCGACCTACGCCGGCGGGCTCGGCGTCCTGGCCGGAGATACGCTCAAGGCGTGCGCCGACCTGGGGGTTCCGGTGGCGGGCGTCACGCTGGTCCACCGCAAGGGGTATTTCCGCCAGCGGCTGGACCAGGAGGGGAACCAGACCGAATGGTCCGGCGAGTGGAAGCCGGAAGAGCGGCTCGAAGCGCTCGAGCCGCGGGTGACGGTCGAGATCGAGGGGCGCGAGGTCGTGCTGCGCGCGTGGCGGCTCGAGCTGGCCGGCCGCGCGGCCGGCGCGGTCCCTGTCTACCTCCTCGACGCGGACCTGCCCGACAACGCCCCGGAGGATCGGCGGCTCACCGACCACCTCTACGGCGGCGACGACCGGTGTCGGCTGATCCAGGAGGCGATCCTCGGACTGGGAGGGGTCGCGATGCTCCGCGCGCTCGGCCACCACGCGATCGCCACCTTCCACATGAACGAGGGCCATTCCGCCCTGCTCGCGCTCGCCCTCGTGGAGGAGGGGGTGGCGGCCGAGGAGGTGCGCGAGTGGTGCGTGTTCACGACCCATACCCCGGTTCCCGCCGGCCACGATCGCTTTCCGTTGGAGCAGGTGAGAGACGTGCTGGGGGAGTCGCGCGCGGTCGCTCTCGAGTCGCTGGGCGGTGTGGCCGACGGCGCGCTCGACATGACCCGCCTGGCGCTGGCGACGAGCCGCTGGGTCAACGGGGTCGCGATGCGCCATGGCCAGGTCTCGCGCACGATGTTTCCCGACGTCCCGGTGGGGTCGATCACCAACGGCGTCCACGCCGGCACCTGGGTCTCGCCGCCCATCGCGCGGCTCTTCGACCGCCGGGTCCCGGGGTGGAGGGAAGACACGTTCCACCTCCGCTTCGCGGGCGAGATCCCGCTCCCGGAGCTGGCCGCGGCCCACCTCGAGGCGAAGCGCGCTCTCTTCCACGACGTGGAGACGCGGAGCGGCCGCCGTCTGGACGAGAGCGCGCTGACGCTCGGCTTCGCGCGCCGGGCCACGTCGTACAAGCGCGCCGGGCTCCTGTTCTCCGATGTCGAGCGGGTGCGAGCGATCGCCCGCGAGGCGGGCAGGATCCAGGTCCTCTACGCGGGCAAGGCCCATCCGCGGGACGAGGGCGGGAAGGCCGGCATCCGGAGCGTCTTCGCGGCCGCGGCCGCGCTCGGGGAGGACGTTCCGGTCGTGTGGCTCGAGGACTACGACATGTCGCTGGCGGCCTCGCTCTGCGCCGGCGTCGACGTCTGGCTCAACACGCCGATCAAGCCGCGGGAGGCGTCGGGAACGAGCGGCATGAAGGCGGCCCTGAACGGGGTGCCGAGCCTGAGCGTGCCGGACGGATGGTGGGTCGAGGGCCTGGTCGAGGGGGTGACGGGCTGGTCGATCGACGACGGCGGCACGGAGGGCGACTCCGACGCGGAGATCGCCTCGCTCTACGCCAGGCTCGAGGGCAGCGTCCTGCCGCTCTTCCACCACGATCCGGAAGGGTGGGGACGGATCATGCGGTCGACCATCGCGGTCAACGGCGCGTTCTTCCACGCCCAGCGGATGGTCCTCGAGTACGCCGCGCACGCCTGGGGGATCGCCGCGAGCGCCGGGTCCCCGGCCCGAGAAGCGGCCGGCCGGCTCTAGGCGGCCCCGGCGCCCGGCGCCTCCCGTCCGCTCGACGCCCGCCACGTTCCGGCGACGCACGTGGCGGCGATCGCCCCGTTCCCCGATCCGAAGATCCAGCCGTCCAGGAGCGAGTCCTCGTCGCAGCCGGCGAGTGCGGGCGCATCCAGGTCGATGGCCGCGAAGTCGGCCCACCGCCCCGGAGCGATCGCGCCCGCCTCGACCGCCAGCGCCGCCGCGCCGCCCGTGGTGGCGATCGCGAGGAGGGCGCGCCCGACGCTCCCCCCGGGGTCCGTCAGCGCGCCACGCTCCCCGCGCGCGAGGCGCTGGCCGTACTCGAGCCACCGCATCTCCTCGGTCATCGCGATGCGCGCATTGGAATCGCTCCCCAGCGAGAGCCGGTCGATGAATCCGCCGAGCGGCGCGAGTTCCGGAAGGCCGTCGCCCAGATTGGCCTCCGTCAGCGGGCATATACAGGCCGATCCGCCGGCCTCGACGAGCGCGGCGAGATCGCCGGGCGTGGTGTGCGTGCAATGGACGGCGACGAGCCGCTCGGCGGAGCCGAGGGCGCGGAGGAGAAGCGCCAGGGGCCGCTCGCCATGGGCGTCGACACACTCCTCGATCTCGGCCGGTTGCTCCTCGACGTGGATGTGGAAAGGGAGCCGCCGACGGACCGCCTCGGCGTGGAGCGCGACGATGTCGTCCAGGGTCGCGGCGCGGATCGAATGAGGCGCGATCCCCAGCGCCTGGGTGCGAGGATCGAGCCGGCCGGCGAGCCGGTCGAGGCCCTCGAGGAATCCGGCGAGGGATCCCGAGTCGAAGCGGCGCTGCACCGCCTCCAGCGGGCGCCCGATGCCGCCTGTCCGGTAGTAAGATTGGAGCAGGACGAGCCGGATGCCGACCTCGGCGGCCGCATCGAGAACGACCTCGTCGAACGAGCCGTCGGTCGAGCCGGTCGCGTGATGGAGGTAGTGGAACTCGCCCACGGTGGTGATTCCCGCGTCCCGCATCTCGCCGAAGGTCCGCCGGCAGAGCGCCCCGAACGACGCTCGGTCGAGCGACTCGACCAGGCCGTACATCGCCTCGCGCCAGGTCCAGAAGCTCCCCCGGCCGGCGGGGAACGTCTCGCCGCGCCCCCGCAGGCCGCGCTGGAAGGCGTGGGAGTGGGCGTCGACGAGTCCGGGGACGAGGGCGCGACGGGGCAGCCGGCGCGTCGGCTCCCGTTCGAGCGCGCCGACGGCCTCGATCCGGCCGCCGGCGTCGACGGCGATCCGCACGCCGGGCTCGAAGCGCGCCCCCGTCCAGGTCAACCCGGCCTCGACGACCTCCCCCCGGCTCACGCGGGGCCCCGGCACCAGCGGTCGACCGCGCGGGCGAGCGTCTCCCGCGCCAGGGAGAGCTCCCCGAGCGGGACGAACTCGTTGGGTCGATGGGCGACCTCGATCGACCCCGGCCCCCAGATCACGCACTCGAGCCCGAGGCGTTGGAGCCATCCGGCGTCGGTGGCGAACGGGACGCTGCCGGGGCCTCGCGCCGGGGACTCCCGCCCCAGCCAGGCCCACAAATCCGAGCTCTCGTCGAGCAGGGCCGGGGGGCTGTCGCCGACGACCTCGACCGAGTGGGGCGCCGCGCCGGCCCCGCGCTCGACCGCTTCGACGATCCGCGCCACGAGCCGGTCGGCGTCCATCTCCGGGAGGAGCCTCGCCCCCACCTCCAGCTCGCACGCGTCGGGGATCACGTTGATCGCTCCGCCCCCGTGGATCCGACCCACGTGGAGCGGGACGAACGGGACCTCGGGGAAGGCGTGGGCATGGAGGGGGCGCTCGGCCTCCAGCGCGAGGCGGAGCGCCGCCAGCTCGGTGACCACGCGCGCTGCGGGCTCGATCGCGCTCCGTCCCAGGTGCGGGACACCGCTGTGGGCGGCTTTGCCGGCGAGCCTCACGAGCACCCGCAGATGACCCTTGTGGAGGCGCGCCGGCGAGAGGGACGTGGGCTCGCCGACGATCGTCCGGCGGGGAAGAGGCTCGGGCGGCCCGCCGGCCGCCACCAGATCCCTCGCCCCGCGGGTCCCGACCTCCTCGTCGTAGGTGAACAGCAGGGCCAGCGGTCGGGTCAGCGTGCCGGGATCGGTCTCGACCACGGCCTGTAGCGCCAGTGCCAGGAACCCCTTCATGTCGGCCGTCCCGCGGCCGACGAGCCCGCCGTCCCGTCTCACGGCCTCGAACGGGTCGGACTCCCAATCGGGCTCGGTCGCCGGGACCACGTCGGTGTGGCCGCAGAGCGTCAGCCCCTCGCCGTCGTCCCGCCGGGGGCCGATCGCGACCACGAGGTTCGCCTTCCGGTCGTCCGCCGACGGCAGCCGGTGGACGCGCGCCCCGGTGCCGTCGAGGTAGTCGCAGGCGAAGTCGACGAGCGAGAGGTTCGACTTGGCGCTCGTCGTGTCGAAGCCGACCAGCCTGGCGATCAGTTCGAGGTCGGTGAGCCGCGGCATGGGCCCCAGGTTGGGATGACCGGCGCTCGCGGGCAAGCGGGCCTACCCGTCGTTGAGGATGTCGAGAAAGGCGTCCCCGTACCGCTGGAACTTGACCGGTCCGATGCCCGAGACCTCGAGCATCTGGTCCCGGTCGCGCGGGCGTCGCTCGGCCATCTCCCTGAGCGTCGTGTCGTGGAACACGACGTAGGCGGGTACACCGCGCTCGTCCGCGAGCTGCTTCCGGAGCGAGCGCAGCCGCTCGAAGAGGCGCGCGTCCCCGGGTGCCGGAGCGGCCGCCGCGGAGACCGCGGGCCCCCGGCCGCCACCGCCGCGCCGCGTGGTCGCGGGCCGGGCGAGCGTCTCGACCGGAGTCTCTGCGCAGACGTCGCACGCCGAGAGGCAAGGCTCGATCTGCTCCTCGAAGTGCCCCACGATCGCCTGATGGCGGCAGCGGCGGGCGTCGGCGACCTCGAACAGATCGATCGTCGCGCGGTGCCTGGCGGCCCGCTGCTCGGGATCGGGGATCGCGTCGAGGAACCGTTCGTGGAGCTTGACGTCGGCCCACGAGTAGAAGAGGAAGCACTCGCTCGGCAGGCCGTCCCGGCCCGCCCGGCCGAGCTCCTGCACCCACGACTCCACGTCCTTCGGCATGTCCCGATGGATGACGAACCGGACGTCCGGCTTGTCGATTCCCATCCCGAACGCGATGGTCGCGACGACCACGTCGACGTCGTCCTTGGCGAACGCCTCCTGGTTGGCGGCGCGCTCGTCCTCGGGCAGCCCGGCATGATACGGGACCGCCGCCACTCCCTGCCGGGAGAGCCACGCCGCCGTGCTCTCGACGGCGCGCCGCGACATGCAGTAGACGATCCCGCTCTCGCCGGCGTGGCGCCGGACGAGCGCGAGGATCTCCCTGCGGGTGTGGCCCCCCTGGCCCTTCTTCCGCGCACCGAGCCAGAGGTTGGGCCGGAAGAACGACCCCTTGTAGCCCGCGGGGCGGCGCATCCCGAGCTGGCGCAGGATGTCGCGCGCCACCCGGCGGGTCGCGGTCGCGGTGAGCGCGAGCACGGGAATGTCCCCGAGGCCCTCACGCAGTCCGGCGAGCCGCCGGTAGGAGGGACGGAAGTCGTGCCCCCATTGACTGATGCAGTGCGCCTCGTCGACGACGATGAGGGAGAGCGGGCAGCTTCGCAGCCATTCACGCAAGCTTCCCTCCAGCGCCTCGGGTGCCAGGTAGACGATCTCGTAGCCGCCGGCCCTGAGAGTCTCGAGCCGCCGCCGTCGCTCGGCGGGTGCCAGCGTGGAGTTGATCTCGGCGGCGCGGAAGCCCAGGTCGGCGAGGGCGTCGACCTGGTCCTTCATGAGCGAGATGAGCGGCGAGAGGACGAGCACGGTTCCGGGCAGAAGCCGTGCCGGGAGCTGGAACGTCAGCGATTTGCCGCCGCCGGTGGGCATGACGGCGATGCAGTCCTTGCCGGCCAGCACCGCGTCGATGATCTCGCGCTGCCCGGGGAGGAAGGAGTCGAAGCCGAAGACCTCGCGCAGGACGTCGCGGGGGTCCTCCGTCACCGGCGGTAGACTTTGTACCCGAAGCTGCAGGGCTCGACTAAGCATTCGTACATCGAGACCCACAGGATGTGCGAGCCCCGGGCCGGCGCCGTGAACGTGAGGATCGGAGCGTCGTCGTCGAGCGCATCGGTGAACAGCTCGTTGCCCTCGACATCGCCAAGCATCAGGTCGAGGTCGCTGCAATCCTGGTCGCAGACCCCGACGATCATGTACTCGACTCCGAATTCGAGGTCGATCTCGAGGCCGATCTCCTCGTCGTCGAAGAGGAAGCCGACAATCAGATCGGTGCGGAACGCGCGCGCGTCGGGCCGCCATCCTTGCTGGGCGACCGTGTTACCGACCGCGGCGAGCTGGTCCTCGAGAATGCCACGATGAGACCCTTGAGAGCGCGCCGCGGGGGCGGCGGCGAGGAGGAGCAGCCAAGCGAGCACGAAGCATCGCGCCATGGGAGTTCTCCGGATACGGTGTGGGTCGTGCAAACAGGGACACGAATATAGGAGTCCCGTGGAGGTTCGAGCCCCGTGGCGGGGACGCGGCGGGCGTCCCGGAGTCACGCTACGCCGACCGGGAGCTCCGACCAGAGCTTCCGCAGCTTGCCGGTCCGGGGATCCCTGCCGGGAGGGACCGGCGATCGCACGACCGCGACGTGGGAGAGTCCGGCGTCACGCAGGTGCGCGCGCAGCCGGCGCTCGACCTCGGCCCACGTCCGGTCGGGGTCGGCGTCCGGTCGGAAGCCGATCCGCAACGCGAGTTCCCGCGGATCGGTCTGCACGAACTGCGATCCCATGTTGACGCCTGGCACCCCTCCCACGAGCGTGATCAGGGCCATCGGCTGGAGCGCCACTCGCCGTCCGCCCGCGTCCTCGTAGTGGAGCACTTCGTTCTGACGTCCCTCCAGCCGGACGGCGGTGAACGGGCTGCCGCAGGGACACGGGTCGGCGCGCCGGGTGACGCGATCTTCGATGTCGTAGCGGACGATCGGCTGGGCGCGGTTCGCCAGGTTGGTCACGAGGGCGGTGTCGCTCGGCTCGCCCGGGGGAACGGGGCGCATGTCCCGGTCGACCGGCTCGAGCACCGCCCAATCGTCGTTGACATGCAGCCACCCTTCGGGACACTCGAAGCCCAGCGCCAGGAACTCGGAGGCCGCATAGGAGTCCTTGAGCGGACAGCCGAACGCCTCCTCGATCACCCGGCGGGCGCCCGGCTCCACCCATTCGGAGACCGAGACCGCGAGGACGAGATCCAGGGACAGCTCTCCCGCGCGCTGGCGGAGCGCCAGCTGCTCCAGGACGGTGGGATATCCGAGGAGCACCGCAGGCTGCCAGTGGTCGAGCGCGCGGGCGAGTCGACCGACCGGCTTGACGATCGAGAGGGTGGCGGAACGGGCGTCGGCGATGGCCCCCAGCGGGCTGTCGCGTCGGATGAACGCGGCGCTCGCGAAGTGGCCGTTGGTGACCACCAGGTGGACGGACCGGGCCCCACGCGCCGCCACGCGGGCCGTCCCGGTAGGCCGCAGCCAGGGCAGCCACCCGCGGGTCAGCCACAGCGTCCAGTAGACGTCCATCGCGTCCTGATCGTGAACGAACAGGGATTTGAGCCCCATGACCCCGGAGGAGCGGCACACGGTGTATCGTCCGAGCCATGGCGCCCCGACGCGGGTCAGATCCTGCATGTAGCTCCAGAGAGCGTCGCGGGTGACCTGCGGATCGTCGATCGACTCTTCGAACCCCTCCACCCAGACCGCCTTGGTCATCGGGGTCAGAGCGTCGAGCCCGGCGTCCTCGGGAAGACCGGCCCAGAGACGCCGGTACAGGGGAATCTCCCGGGCACGAGCCAGGGTCGCGGCCAGACGCTCGCGCTGCCGAGCGGCGATCGCGTTCGGGCCGCCGGCCCGGGCGCGCCAGGCGTCCCCCGCCAGCTTCACGAGCCGGGTCTTTCTTCCCATTCGGCCTCGACGGTTTGGATCCGTTGCGGAACGGAGAGAGAGGATAACAGCCGGGTCGGGGGTCTGGAAACCCCGTCGCTTCTCGCCTATGATTGACTCATCGTGTCACGCCGCTCCCTCCTCATCCTGGCGCTCGCCGCCGTCGTCCCCGGAGCGGGCTGCGAGAGCGACCCGGCTGGACCGCCCCTGGGCGCTGCGGCCGACGCACCCGCCGCCGTCTCCTGGAACGAGGTCCTGCTCGAGATCGTGGCGGCCCATCCGTGGACGCCGCCCCACGCCGCGCGGGCCTACGCCTACCTCGGCGTCGCCCAGCGCGAGGCCCTGCTCGAGCTGGCGCAGGGTCCCGGCGCCTCCTCGCGGGTGGCGGCTCGGGCGGCGGTGGCGACCGCCTCGGCGGCGATCTTGCGCGAGCTCTATCCCGTCGAGGAAGCGCGGATCGCGCGGGCCCTCCGCGCGCTCCGGCCGCGGGCGGGGGCGTTTCCGATGAGGGCCCAGATCGACCTCGGCGACGCGGCGGGGGCCCGGGCGGCGCAGCGGCTGGTCGAGCGCGCTCGAGCCGACGGCTACGACGCCGCCTGGGAGGGAGAGCTGCCGGGTGGCGAGGGGGTCTGGTTCAGCAGCCCGGGCGAGCCCCCGGTCGCGCCGCTGGCGGGCCGGATGCTCCCCTGGTCGATGGCCTCGGTGGAGGCGTTCGATCCCGGACCGCCGCCCGCCTACGGCTCGCCGGCCTTCCTCGAGGATTTGGCGCAGGTCCGCGCCTTCTCGGACCAGCGATCGGCGGAGATGACGTCCATCGCCCGCTTCTACGAGTACGGCCCCGGGACCCCCTCGCCGGCGGGCCAGTACGTGGCTCTCGCCGGCGAGCTGATCCTGCGCCATGGCCTGGACGAGCTGGGGGCCGCACGGACGTACGCCCTGCTCGGGATGGCGATGGCGGATGCCGGCATCGCGTGCTGGCACGCCAAGTACGAGTACATGGTGATGCGCCCGTCGCAAATCGACGATGCGATCACGCTCGTCGTCGCGCTCCCCAACTTCCCGGCCTATCCGTCGGGCCATTCGAGCTTCTCCGGGGCGGCCGAGGTCGTGCTCTCGAACCTGTTCCCCTCGGAGGCGGCCATGATCCGTGCCTTCGCGGAGGAGAACGGGCTTTCGCGCGTATACGGCGGCGTTCACTTCGAGTTCGACAACCAGGCGGGGCTGGAGCTCGGACGCCGGATCGCGCCGGCGGTTCTCTCCGCGGACGGTCGGCCCGCGCCCCCCGCCCTGGCGGCCCGGTGATCGGTCGCGTCCGCGCGGCCGGCTTCGCCCTGTGCCTCGGGCTCGTCGCCTGTGGATCGGAGAGCGGCGTCCTGACCGGCATCGACGGGGACGCGCCGCCGGGTCCGATCCGGGGACGGATCGGGGAGCTCGACTTCGAGGCCCGGCTCGTCCAGCCCGACTGGGACCGCCTCGTCGGAACGGTGACACTCACGAACCGGACGGCCATGCCGGTCGACCTCCGGTTCCCCGACACGTGCGTGGTCCTGTTCCGTCTCTACTCGCTGGCCGAGCCGCAGCTCGTCGTCGACGCCCACAGCAAGCGGTGCCGGCCGATCCCGGTCGAGGTGACGCTGGAGCCGGGCGAATCCCGCACGTTCGAAACCAGCGTGCTGGTCTTCTTCATCCTGGGAAACACTATGCCCGAGGGTCGCTATCAGGCGATCCTGTACCTGCGGCCCGAGGGGACGGGGGAGGTCGAGATCTCGGTCGGCCTGCCGCGCTTCGTCCGCCCCCTGGAGGGGCAGGAGTGAAGGCTCGCCGTCGCTCCGCCCCGACGGCCGTCGCGGCGCTGGCCTCCCTGATCGTCTTCGCTCCCGCCGACGCGCAATGGCCCGACCTGGACGCGGAGGTGGAGGTCGTCGACCTGACCCACTCGTTCGACGCGTCGGCAGTCTACTGGCCCACGGCCGAACCGTTCCAGCTGGAGGTCGTGAGCGAGGGGACGACCGATTTCGGCTGGTACGCGGCCAAGTCGTTCTGCGCCGCCGAGCACGGAGGGACGCATCTCGACGCTCCGGTTCACTTCGCGGAGGGGAGGCGAGGAGCGGCCGAGATCCCGCTCGAGGACCTGATCGGAGAGGCGGTCGTCGTCGACGTCGCGGTGGCGGCATCCGCCGACCCTGATTTCCTGATCGAAGTCCGCGATCTGGAGACGTGGGAGACGGCGCACGGCCCGATCCCGACCGGTGCCATCGTGCTGCTCCGGACGGGTTGGGGCGAGCGCTGGCCGGACCGGGAGCGGTACCTGGGAACGTCGGCCCGGGGAGTCGACGCCGTCCGTGATCTCCACTTCCCGGGGCTCTCGGAGGAGGGAGCCCGCTGGCTGGTCGGGCGCGGGATCCGAGCGGTGGGGATCGACACCGCCTCGATCGACCGCGGCCAGTCCACCGACTTCCGCGCTCACCGCGTCCTCGCGGCGGCCGACGTGCCGATCTTCGAAAACGTCGCGGCCCTCGACCGCGTGCACCTCGAGGGAGCGTGGATCGTCGCGCTGCCGATGAAGATCGCCGGCGGTACCGGCGGGCCGCTCCGGATCGTCGCCCTCCAGCCGCGCTTCCTCCCGGCGGACGCCGATGAATGACGTCATCGAGCGGCGGCTGGCGGGACTCACCGTCCGCATCGACCGGCTCCTGTGCGTCGGGTTCGGAGACTGCATCGACGAGGATCCCGACTCGTTCGAGTTCGACGGGGAGGGGATCGTGGCCTTTCGCGGAGACCCGGCGGACGCCGAGCGCAAGCGGCT
This sequence comes from Gemmatimonadota bacterium, assembly GCA_035513155.1. GTDB lineage: Bacteria > Gemmatimonadota > Gemmatimonadetes > JACCXV01 > JAHWKZ01 > JAICNR01. The sequence continues at coordinate 15,207 of DATKCO010000076.1, forward strand.
GGTCCGCGCCTGCGCCTCGTGCCCCGTGGACGCGCTCACGGTTATGGATGGCGACGGGAAGCAGCTGGCGCCTTGACCGAGCCCTCGGCGCCGCGCCGGATCCGCACCTACCACCAGGTGGCCGACCCCGGCGCCGAATCGATCGTCGAGCAGGTGGTCGACCAGGGCCGCCGCTTGCGCGAGCGGCTGGACCGGGTGAAACGGGTCGTCGCGGTGGCGAGCGGGAAGGGTGGCGTGGGGAAGAGCGCGATCAGCGCCAACCTCGCGGTCGCGCTGGCGGCGCGCGGCGGGACCGTCGGGGCGCTCGACGCCGACCTCAACGGACCCTCGCTGGCCCGCATGCTGGGCGCGTCCGGTCGCCTCGCGCGCGGGGACGGGGGGGTCGAGCCGGCGCACGGGGCGGGAGGGGTCGCGGTCGTTTCGATGGACCTGCTCCTGCCCGAGGACGCCCCGCTCCGCTGGCGCGGCCCCGAGGAGCACGGCTTCGTATGGCAGAGCGTGCTGGAGACCGGCGCCTTGCGGGAGCTCCTCTCCGACGTCGCGTGGGGGGATCTCGACGTGCTCGTCCTCGACCTGCCGCCCGGGACCGACAAGCTGGCGCGCCTCTTCGACCTGATCGGAACCCCCGACGTCCTGCTGCTCGTCACCACGCCATCCGAAGCGGCACGTCACGTAGTGGCGAAGTCCGCCCGCTTCGTCGCGGAGGCCGGCGCGGAGCAGGTGGGTCTGGTGACGAACATGGCGACGTGGAGCTGTCCGCACTGCGGGATCGAGGAGCCGCTGTTCGCGGCCGACGCCGGGCGGCGCCTGGCGCGCGAGTCGGGGCTCGAGGTGTGGGCCGAGGTCCCGTTCGACCCGCGCTTCGCGGCCGATACCGACGAGGGATTCCCGCTGGTCCTGAGCGACCCGGAGAGACCGGCCGCGCGCGCGCTGTCGGCCCTCGCCGAGCGGCTAGCCGGCGGGTGAAGTTCCTGTGCGTCGACTGCGACTCCGTCATGGAGTACGTCGAGCGGCGGCTTCCCGGCGACGGCACGATGGCGGTCGTGTACGCGTGCCCGGGGTGCGGTCGCGAGACCGCGCTGCTGACCAACCCGATGGAGACCCGCATGGTCAGCGGACTCGGCATCGAAGTGGGTGGCCGCTCCGTTCCGCCGGAGCCGCTGGAGCTCGTCCGGTCTTCGCTGGAAGGCGCGGACGAGGAGGCGGCGCTGCGTCCGGGCCAGGTCCGATGGAGCGGCGACGCCAGGGAGCGTCTACTGTCCGTGCCCTCGTTCGTGCGCGGGATGGTCAAGCGGATCTACGGGGAATACGCCGCGGAGCGGGGGATCACCGAGATCACGCCGGCGGTCATGGATCGGGCGCGGACGGACCTCGGCCTGGAAGGGATGTAGCGTGGTTTGACAGGCCTCGCGACCACTTTTATATAGGGGCGACGTCAGCGCCGGTACCGTGGAGCGGGATGGGTAGGGGCGGGTCCTGTTGATCGACGTTCCCCTTTGAAATCGAGTGGCATGTATCGAGAGATCCTCGTACCGGTAGACAACTCCGAGCACTCCGACTGGGCGGTCGACCGGGCGATCGAGATCTGTCACCGATCCGGCGGCCGGATCACCGGCAACCACGTCTATGCCGCCCGCCTCCACGACGTCCGCTTCCGCCAGCTCGAGACCGGCCTCCCCGCCCGCTTCCAGACCGCCGAAGAGATCAAGCGTCAGCGGAAGATCCACGACAAGCTCATCGAGAAGGGGCTGCAGCTCATCTCCGACAGCTTCCTCGACCAGGTCGAGAAGCGATGCGCCGAAGCCGGCGTCCCGATGACCCGCCAGCTGCTCGAGGGGATCCATTTCGAGGAGCTGGTGCGCGAGGTGAACGCGGGCCAGGGAAGGCTGCCGAGCCTCATCGGCTTCGATCCGAACATCGCCGACAAGTACGACGGCGGGGAGACGGTGCGGGGCGACGTGAAGCTGGACGACGACGGCCGCATCGTGGCGGAGGACGAGGATCTCGACGAGAAGATGGCGGGGACGTCGGACAGGGACTACGACCTGGTCGCGATCGGCGCGCACGGGCTGGGGCGGCAGCCGTACAGCCAGCTCGGGGGCGTCGTGGCGCGCGCGATCCGCGGCATCGAGAAGGACGTCCTGATCGTACGCGACGATCGCCCGCTGGCGGGCGGCCGGTTCCTCGTCTGCGTCGACGGCTCGGCCTACAGCTACAAGGCGATGCGCGTAGCGCTCGAGCTGGCTCGTGAATACGGCGCGAAGCTCTTCGTCTGCAGCGCGTTCGACGTCGAGTACCACCACGTCGTCTTCCACAACATCAAGGACGTGCTGTCGGTGCAGGCCTCGAAGGTGTTCAAGTTCGAGGAGCAGGAGGAACTCCACAACAACATCATCGACAAGGGCCTGCTGCGACTGTGCCAGGCGAACCTGAAGCGCGCGGAGGTGATGGCCGAGGAGTACCCGGATGTCGAGATCGAGACCCAGATCCTGGTCGGCAAGCCGTTCCAGGTCGTGCTGCAGTGGGCCGAGGAGATCGAGCCGTCGTTGCTCGTCGTCGCGCGGCACGGGAGCCATCGGATCGACGGGACCGACCTGGGGTCGCAGGTCGACAACCTGACTCGTGTCGCCACCGTGAATACCCTGCTGGTCGGCACCACGGAGGTCCACCCGGAGGAGATCCCGTGGATCGAGGAGGACGGTGAGACCGGTCTCGAGTGGGCGCCCGACGCCGAGGTGCGGATCCTCCGGGTCCCGCCGTTCGCGCTGGGAATCGCGCGCAAGGCGGTCGAGGAGTACGTGATCGAGCGGTATGGCGGGGGCGTCGAGGGGAACGGCGACGGCGCCCCCGCGAACGGAGACGGAAACGGCAACGGGGCCCAGCCGCGCGGCCTGCCGACCGTGACCGGTGAGCGTCTCGACGAAGCGATCCAGAAGCTCCTCCCGACCCACATGCAGCTGATCATGGGGATCGGCACCGCCGAGGAGCTGGCCCTCGCGGAGGTCAAGGCCGAGGAGGCGATGAAGCGGACCGTCGTCGAAGGACGGGATGCCGACCCGGTTCCCGAGGTCCCGATCGTCGAGGCGAAGTGCCCCTACACCGGCCATGTCCAGGAGCGCGAGTGGACGGAGAAGGATCCAGTCGTCTGGACGAGCGAGGCGTTCGCTCGTCTGGCGCTCGTGCCGCTGATCGCGCGCCCGCTCGCGCGGAACACCGTGGAGCGATTCGCCCGCGAGCACTCGATGTGGCGGATCACGACCGGCGTCATGGACGAGAACAAGCAGGCCATGATCGAGGCCGACGAGTTCGACCTGGACACCATGCTCGTCATGTTCAAGGAGCTGCAGACGAAGCAGCTCAAGGCGGCGGCCGAGGGCGTGGACGGGCTGACACCCGAGATGCGGAAGTTCATCGACGAGGCCAAGGCCTCGGGCGTGACCCGGTGCCCGATCCGGGACATCGAGGAGACGGCCGAGAAGTGCCCCGTCGACTTCAGCATGGCCACGCCCGCGGACGCGAAGAAGGCCATGGAGAGGTTCATGGCGAGCGACGACCCGGACGCGGAGGCGTCGTAGTCGTGAGCCGCAGCAGCGCCACCGAGCTGACCGTACTGTCCACCGGCTTTCCGGCCGGTGCGGTCGCCGCGAGCCCGGCGACCGGGGAGACCGGGGCGTCCGCCCGGGAGGACGCCGAGCGCGGTCGTTTGCCGCACGTGGTCGCGTGGAACCTCACCCAGCGGTGCAACCTGGCGTGCGCCCACTGCTATATCGCCGCCGGCGACTGGCGCTCGACCGACGACGACCTGACGACCGCCGAGTGCCACCGGATCACCGACGAGATCCTGGCGGTGAACCCGGCGCCGATGTTCGTCCTGAGCGGCGGCGAGCCGCTCCTGCGAGACGACCTCGAGGCCATCGCCGAGTACGCCACCGGGGGCGGCGCGACGGTCGTGGTG
>DATKCO010000077.1:0-10277 GCA_035513155.1 Gemmatimonadota bacterium
GACTCGCTCGTGGCGCTGCCCGAGCCGACCGGCCCCCACCTCGTCGGCACGGTCGCCTACCACTGGGTCGACGATGACCGTGCGGAGACCGCGACGCCCGAGCCCGGCGACCGCCGGCAGCTGATCGCCCAGCTCTGGGTCCCGGCGGCGCCGGCGCCGGTTCCCGTGTACGCGGAGTATCTGCCGGAGCTGCCCGCGATGCGGGGGGCGCTCCTCGCGATCGGGGACTCGCTCCACCGCCGGGTCGCGGGGGACCTCGCCGTCCACGCCGCGGTCCGCGGCCACGCAGTCGTCGATCCCGTCGTGGACGAGGCAGCCGACGCGCCCCGCTACCCGGTCGTCGTCTTCTCGCCGGGGGGCTTCATGTCGCGCCACTGGCACACAGCGCTCATGGAGGAGCTCGCGAGCCACGGGTACGTGGCGGTTTCGCTCAGCCATCCCTACGTCGGCTGGGACGTCTTCCCCGCCGGCGGATTCCTGAAGTCGATCGACTGGGGGCTCGACGCCGACGATCCGGCTGAGGCGCGCGCGGCGGAGGACCGGATGGCGGACGTCCTGGCCGGCGACATCCGGCTCGCGCTCGCCCGCCTGGCGGATCTCGACGCGGCCGATCCGGACGGCCGGCTGACCGGGCGGCTCGACATCGAGCGGGTTGCGGTCGCCGGCCACTCGCGCGGCGGCGCGACGGTCGCCCGCACGTGCGCGACGATCCCCGCGCTCGACGCCTGCGTCACGTTCGACAACATCGGGACCAAGCGGGAGATCGAGTCCGGCCTGCCGCGGCCCCAGCTCGTGGTCCGGCGCGCGGACTGGGACGAGGGGCGGGTCGAGCGCCTGCGCGGCTTCCTCGCCCGCAACGCCGTCGAATCGTGGGACGCAACCCTCGCGGGCGCGAGCCACTTCAGCTTCTCCGACCTCCCGATCGTCGACCCGGCGCACTATTCCAGCGAGATCGATCCGCGGCGCGCCCACCGGGTCGTCGCCGACCTCGTGCTCGCGTTCCTCGACCGCCACCTGAAGGGCCGCCCGGTTTCGCTCGCCGAGGCGGCGACGCGGTGGCCGGAAGCGACCGCGGTCCGGGTCATCGAGTGAGGGGCAACGGGCGGGACGTGCGCGGGTTCGGAGGTCTGCGGGGGCTCTGGATCAGGTAGCCGAACGGATCTTCCGCGGCGCGCGGACGCTAGCCCGGTTCCGGCGCGCTCGCCGTGTTCCAGCGGGATGCAACGCGACACCCGAGCTTTGCGACGCAGACCCGACCCTTTCCGACGAGGTTGCCGTGACCACGATGATCGCGCGCCCCGCCGCGCTCGCCCTCCTCCTCTCCGGGATCGCCGCGCCGCTGCCGGCGCAGGAGCCCGCGTGGGAGACTCTCCGGATCGACCTCGATGTCCGGCTCCATCCCGACGCGGAGCGGCTGGACGGCGACGCGATCCTCCGCCTCCGGCCCGGCGGCGGCGCGGCGTCCGAGCTTTTGCTCCGGGTGGGCGAGGCGATCGCGATCCGCGGGGTCGACCCGGGCGGGACGGGCCCCCCATTCGCGGTCGCGATCGACTCGGCGGGGAGCGGCGCGACGCTCCGATTCGAGCGGCCGGTCGCGACCGGCGAGGAGGTCGCGGTCGAGGTCGCGTTCGCGAGCACCGGGCGCGGCTTCCAGATGGTCGTCGATTCCACGGCGGCGTTCGCGTCGTGGGCGCGGACGTGGTACCCGATCGCCGAGACGTACGCTGCGCAAGGCATGACGCGGATCGCGATGCCGGCCGCGTGGCGGGGCGTCGCCTCGGGCGGGCTCGTCGAGCGGACGGAGACCGACGGCCGGGCGGTGGAGACGTGGGAGAGCGAGCGGCCCCTCGCCCGATCGTTCGCCGCCGGCCCCTACACGGTCGCGACCCGCGAGATCGGCGGGCGGACGATCGGCACCTACCTCCTCACGCGGATCGAGCGGGCGGACGAGTTCGCGGCCGCGCTCGCCGCGGTCATGGACGCGCTCGAGGCCCGGTTCGGCCCCTATCCCTACGCGGGCTACGCGCTCGCCGAGGTGCCGGAGGGGCTCGCCCGCTGGACGGGGTCCTCGGAGCAGGGGTTCTTCATGGCGCGGTCGGACGCGCTCGAGGGGCCGGTCAACCTGCCGCTCCTCGCCCACGAGCTGGCCCATGGGTGGTGGGGGAACTGGGTGCGGTCGGTGATGCCGGGATCCCTCATGACCGGCGAGGCGCTCGCCCAGTACGCGGCCGTGATCGCGATCGAGGCGCTGGAGGGCGAGGCCGCGGCGGTCGAGTTCCTGCGGTTCAGCCGCGAGGGATACAGCCGGATCCAGTCCGCGAAGGGGTTCTGGATGCTGAAGCTGGCCGGCCACGACCGGCCGCTGGCCGAGCTGACCGGCGACGGCCAGGATCACAACCTGGCCGACGCCAAGGGCCACTGGGTCTACGCGATGCTCCGCCGTCGGCTCGGGGACGAGCGGTTCTTCGGCGCCCTCCGCGGCGTGCTCGCCGACCATGGCGGCGGGACGCTGTCGCTCCCCGAGCTCCGGCGGGCCTTCCTCGCGGCGGCGCCCGACGACGAGGGACTCGAGGCGTTTCTCGCCCAGTGGCTCGACCGCCCGGGCGCGCCGCTCCTCTCGACGAGCTGGGAGGACGCGAGCGCGGACGGCCGCTACGCCGCGGCGGTCACGATCCGCCAGCGGACGCCCGAGCCCTACCGGATCACGGTCCCGATCGGGGTCGAGTCGGCGGCTGGCGTCCGCGTCCACGAGGTCGAGGTCTCCGAGGCGACGACGCGGGTCGAGCTGGCGGCCGACGGCCCGCCGACCGGGATCATCGAGAACGTCGGCCACGGGATCCTGATGTGGGAGAGTGCCTACTGCCCGGAGTGAGACCGGGTCCGTTTACTGCCCACCGTGTCCCAGCGAATGAGCCGCCGGCTCAGCCCCCTATCTTCCGGATCACGGCCATCGCGGTGTCGTGGAGGGACTTGGAGACGTGGGACAAGGTCTGTAGGGCCTGCTGCCGCTTCTGGAGCGAGTCCTGGAGGTCCATGTTCGCGAGCTGCGCGTCCTCTCCAGGAGACCGGAGCCGCGCCTCCTCGAGGATCCGGGGGACGAGCCGCGCCGGGTCGCGGCCGGCCCGGAGCTCCGTCTCGACGATCCCCCGCCAGCGCGCGAGTGCCTCCCGCGACGCGGGGTCGGCGGCCAGCGCGCGGCCGATCTCCGTCAGGTCCGCGTCACTCGGGGCTGCCACGAGGACGCGCTGCTGCGACGGCTGGGCCCGGCCGCCCGCGGGCAGCCGGGCGCCGTACTGGCCGTCGCCGAAGCGGACCGCGCCCGCGTCCTCCCGGGCCGAGCACCCGACCACCCCGTCCGCCGCGGGGGCGCAGATCCAGACGACGCTCGTCGCGCCGGCGGCGACGCGCGCGACGGTCTCGCGCTCGATCGCGGCCAGCGGCACCGCGTCCTCCTGGGCGCCAGCGTGGGGAGCGAAGAGCGTGATCGCGAACGAAGCGAGGGCGAGACGGATCCAGGGTCGGCCATGGCGCATCTGTCACCTCCGGTGCGAGTGGGCCCGCTCCCGACATAGCACGGCGCCACTCGGGATGTCAACGGCGGCGGGCGTCCCGCACTTCGGCCCCGAGGGAGAGCGGCAGCGCCTGGACCCCGCGGAGGACGAGTCCCCCGCTCCAGCGGAGCCGGTCGCGGTCGGTAGCGAGCCGGAAGTCCGGGAACCGCGCCAGCAGTCGGCCGAAGGCGATCCGCGCCTCGAGCCGGGCGAGCGGGGCACCGAGGCAGAAGTGGATGCCATGGCCGAAGGCGAGGTGGCGGTTCGGCTCGCGCGCGAGGTCGAGCCGGTCGGGGTGGGGGAACTGCCGCTCGTCCCGGTTGGCGGAAGCGAGGGCGACGTAGACGAGCTCGCCGCGCGGGATCGTCACGCCGGCCACCTCGAGATCGTCGGAGGCGTAGCGCTCGGTGGCGAGGACGAGCGGGCCGGCGAAGCGGAGGAGCTCCTCGACGGCGGGCTCGAGCAGCGCGGGGTCCGCGGCGAGCCGGTCCTTCTCGTCCGGGTGATCGAGCAGCGCCAGCGCGCCGTTTCCGATCAGGCTCACGGTCGTCTCGTGGCCGGCGACGATCAGGAGGAACGCCATCGCCAGGAGCTCGTCCTCGGACAGCCGCTCGCCGCCGGCCTCGGCGCGGACCAGCGCGCCCAGCAGGTCGTCCCGGTCGACGGCGCGGCGCCCGGCGAGGCGACGCCGGAGGTACCGCACGAACGCGAGGCCCGCCGGGATCGCGCGCACGGCCGCCCAGGGCGACCGGTCGGCGGCCACGATCCGGCTCGACCAGCGGTGGAACCGGTGCCGGTCCCCCGCCGGCACTCCCAGTAGCTCGGCGATGATCGTGGTCGGGATCGGCAGGGCGAACTCCGCGACGAGGTCGATCTCTCCGCGCGCCCCCGCGCGGTCGAGCAGCTCGTCGGCCAGCGCCTCGATCCGGACGGCGATCCCCGCGATCCGTCGCGGCGTGAACGCCGTCTGGACCAGCGTGCGGAGTCGCCGGTGGTCGGGCTCGTCGACGTCCAGCATGTTGCGGGTGAGCGGCCGGAACGGCCCCGGCACCCAGGGCGCCTTCGCCGGCCGGTCGGGCGTCGACGCGTTCGCGCGGTCCTTCACGAAGCGCCTGTCCGTCATCACCCCGACGGCGTCGTCGTAGCGGCTGACGAGCCACGCCGCGCGCCGGCGGGAGAGCGCGTGCCGGTGGACCGGCTCCTCGGCGCGGAGGCGCGCGAAGAACGGGAACGGGTCGGCCTTGAAGCCGGGGCTGCCGAGATCGGCGCGGAGCCCGGTCTGATTCATGCCGAAACCTGCTTCGGATCCCTTGCGTAGGACAAGCGGAAGCCCAGATGAAGGGGGGAGTCGTGGGCCGAGCCTCGAGCGGTGCGGTTTCGTTCATCGTCCTGGTCACGCTGGTGTCCGCGACCGGAGTCGCGTGGCCTCAGGGGGACCCCTCCGGCGGCACGGGGGCGCTCGGTGCCGACGTGGACAGCCTGCGCGCGTGGATCGACCGGATCCATCCCCACCCGTACCGGGTCCACAGCCCGGAGGTGTTCGACGCCGCTGCGGCGACCCTGCGCGCGCGCATCGACGGGCTCCCGCCGCACGTGGCCGCGCTCGAGCTCCAGGCCCTGCTGGCCAGGGTGGGCGACGGCCACACGGAGTGGACGACCCTGCCGGAGAGCGTGCGCGGCCCGGGGCTGCCGCTGTTCATCCGGCGGTTTCGCGAAGGGTGGTTCGTGACTACGGGACAGGTCGATCACTCGGCGTTGTTCGGACGGCCGATCGAATCCATCGGCGGCGTTCCGATCGAGGAGGTGGTTCGTCGGCTGACGCGGTACGTGTCGGCGGACAACGCGATCGGGGTGCTGGACGAGGCCGGCAACCTCATGCGGGTGGCACGAGCCCTGGACGCGATCGGGATCGCCGTGCGGCCAGGCGAGCCGCTGGACTTCGTCGTCCTGGACGAGGGTGGCGCCCGGCACACGGTGGCGGTCGAGGTCCTCGAGCAGGTTCGCTTCGGGAGTGACTGGAGCGATGTCGAGAAGTTCCTCAACCCGGAGGTGCCGGAGCCCCTGTTCCGCGGCCTCGACGGCAACTACGCCTGCCGCTATCTGCCCCGAGAGCGTGCGGTCTACCTGCTGTTCTCGGAAGTTCGCGACGAGGAGGACGGCCCACCCATCGCCGAGTTCTTTCCCCGCGTCCTGGCCTTCGCCGAGCGGAGCGACGCCGACCGGCTGGTGCTGGACATCCGCGAGAACTCGGGCGGGAATCTCGACCTGAACGGCCCGATCCTCCGGGGGATCATCCGGAGCCGGTTCGATCGCCCGGGCGGGCTGTTCGTCCTGATCGGCAACGACACCTACTCCGCCGCCATGCACCTGGCCGTCACGCTGGAGCGGCTGGCACACCCGATCTTCGTGGGCGTGCCCACGGAGTCGCGGCCGAACCACTGGGGCGACACGCGGGAGCTGACGCTGCCGGCGAGCGACATCCGGGTGGAGATCTCGGAGCTGTACTGGCAGCAATCCGACCCGCGGGACCGCCGTCCGTGGATCACCCCCGACGTGCCGGTGACGCCCGCCATGAGGGACCGGCTGGACGGCCGGGACGCGGCGCTGGAGGCCGCGCTGGACTACCGGGCGCCGGCGTCGATCGAGGCCACGTTCGGCGCGCCGCTCTCGCGCTGGCGGCGCGCGAACCAGCTCATCGAGGAGCGGTGGCCGGAGCTCCTGGAGCCGGCCGCCCGCCCCGTGGGCCTCGAGGCGGAGCCGTCCCCGGGACACGGGCCCGTCCTGCCCTGCGAGTCCGGGTGAGGCGCCGCCGCGGGCGCCCCTTCGCCCGCGGCCGGCGGCCTCCTGCCCGATTCCGCTAGCTCTCCGCGCCGGCCAGGTCTCTCACCGCCGCCGTCAGCGTCCGCACCTTCTCCGGGTCGCCGGCGCCCTGCGCGGCGGACTCGAGCTCGGTCGCCAGCACGCTCAGCGCCGCGCGGCGATCCGCTCCCGACGCCCCTTCCGCCGCCGCCAGCGCCTGACGCGCCGCCGCGATCCGGGCGGCGGCGAGGCCCTGCGACCGCTCGAGCTGGTCGAGGTAGGCGCGCGCAAGCGCGAAGCTCGTCGGCCACACGAGTTGCGGCTGGCCCTGCACGTTCAGGTACTCGAGCCGGACGCTCTTCGCCGCGTCGATCTCGTTCTGCGTGAGGTGCTCGCTCGGCACGAGCTCCAGGATGTCGAGCCCGCGCGCGATCTCGGAGCTGACCATCACGCCGTTGTACCAGTAGACCGACCACGGCCCGGCGCTTTCCATCTCCTCGGCGTCGAACGGCCCGCGGTCGAAGAACGCGATCTCCGTCGGGTTCGCGGCGTCGGTCCAGTCGAAGACCGAGATCCCGCCCTGGTACCACCCCTGGACCATGACGTCGCGGCCGGGGATCGGGATCAGCGAGCCGTTGTGGGCGACGCAGTTCTCCACGCTCGTCTGCGGGGCCGGCAGCTTGTAGTAGCTCTGGAAAGTCAGGTCGTGGCCGTCCCGCGTGAAGATCGCGTTGGCTCCCCACTCCATGGGGTCGGTGTCCCTGCACTTGGCGCCACCGCCGCCGCCCCACTCGTCGCTGAACAGGATCTTGCTGCCGTCGTTGCTGAACGTGGCCGAGTGCCAGTAGGAGAAGTTCGAGTCGGCCACCGCGGCCACTCGCACCGGATGGACGGGATCGCTGATGTCGAGCAGGAGCCCGTAGCCCCCGCACGCCCCGCCCGCCAGCCCGATCGCCGGATAGACCGTGATGTCATGGCACTGCGTGGGGCCCGACGGCGGCTGATCGGTGCCGAACAACTGCACGACCGCGTCGGGCAACCGGTCGCGGAGGGCGGCGCTGTCGGCCGCGGTCGGGTCGCCGGTCCCGTCCCGCTCCCTCACGATGTCCGCCAGCAGCGCGTCGACGTACTGCGAGTTCAGGACCTGCTCCTGGCCCTGGATCGTCACGACGTACCCGCCCGTCCGGCGCGCCTCGGCGAGCTCCGTCTCGCGCTCGATCCGGTCGGTCTCGGGCTCCCCGTGCTCGGGCGCCGGCTCGAGGTCGTCGAAGATCCGCGGCGAGGAGACGATCGCAGCCGCCGCCGGGTCCGCTAGAGGGACCTTGATGACCTCGATCCGGAACAGCGCCGTCTCCGGGTTCTCCTCCGGCATCCCGGTGGAGCAGCCCGGTAGCTCGCTCGGCGAGCGGACCTGGGACGATCCGGAGACATAGATGTAGACGTTCTCGTCGTCGTCCGGATCGACCAGCACCGTGTGGGTGTGGGAGCCGCGGCATGTCTGGACGTTGCCGACGTTGACGGGGTTGTCGAGGTCGCTGATGTCGAAGATGCGGATCCCGCGCAGCCGCTCCATGCTGACCGTGCCGGGAACACCCTGGCCACCGCAGTCGAGGCGTCCGCTCAGCCCCTCGCCGGAGACGAACAGCAGGTTCCCGTAGACGGAGACGTCACTCTGCGACGCCGGGCAGAAGAACCCCTTGCGGAGCGTCGGATTGGCGGGATCGGAGATGTCCCAGATCTGGAAGCCGTTGTAGTTGCCCTGGATCGCGTAGTCGCCGAGGAACGCGAGGTCGGAGTTCGTGGCCTCCGCGAACGGCTCGGGCTTGGGCGTGTTCGACAGGAGCCGGAGGTTCCAGATCGCCTGCCCGGCGTCGGCGCCGCCCGGAGAGAGCCCGATGCGCGGATCGGTCTGTGCGGACGCCGGCGAGGTCAGGGACGGGAGCGTGGACAGGGCGATCGCGAACGCGACCGACCGGGCGATGAAGGAGAGGCTGTGCATGTGCCGTTCCTTTTCGAAGGATGATGGGTGATCGGTGGACGAAAGAGTCAAGGCGAGCTCTCGCTCTGGAACATCATCTCGCGGAGCATCGACCGCATGCGGGCGATCTCGCTGTCCTGATCGGCGGCGATGTCGGACGCGAGCTTGAAGACCGCGTCCCCCTGGGCGCCGCCGTGGCTGGCGAACAGCTCCTCCACCATCGTGATCGCGCCCTGGTGGTGCTGAATCATGTAGGTCAGGAAGAGGCGATCGAACTCGGAACCGCGCGCCGCGTCGAGCTCGGCCATCTGCGCCGCGCTGAGCATCCCCGGCATGTGCGTCCCGTGGTGGTCGTGCGGACCGGCCGCGGCGGGATCCGGCACCGGCTGACCGTGGTCCCGGAGCCAGCGCTGCATGAGCGCGATCTCGTCGTTCTGACCGACGAAGATCCGCTCGGCCATGATCCGGAGCGAGGGGCTGGCGTCGTGGGTCGGCGCCATCTCCGCCATGACGAGCGCCTGGGCGTGGTGGTGGATCATGCCGGCCATGAAGTCGACGTCCGCCTGGGTGTACGAATGACGCACGCTGTCCGCGCGGGCGGCCCGGTCCAGGGTCGAGTCCCGCTGCGCGTGGGTCTCGCCCGCGGTCGTCCGGGAGGTGGCGCTGCAGGCCGCGGCGATGGCCCCCGCGAACCCGATGGCGATCAGGATCGATGTCCTCAAAGAGCGTTCCTCGATGTCCATGGAAGAGGCTTTTCACCGGGATGTTACGCTCCCCGGGGAGGCTTGGCTACCGTTCGTCGAGGTGGCGATCGAGGAGCCGGAGCAGCGCTTGCTCCTCCGGCGCCAGCCCCTCGACTTCGGGCACCTCCTCCTCGAGATCGAGGTCCTCCCCCAGCGCGCCGGCCAGGTAGCGCTCGAAGACGGCGGGATGGATGTAGCACGCCTTGCAGATCTCGCGCGTGTTGCCGAGCCGGTCGGCCACGACGTCCGCCGCCTCGTTGATCCGCCTGCGGCCCTCCTGATCGCCGTCGCACGGCTCGCAGCCCAGCAGCGCGGCCGCCGCGTGGAGCGTTCCCCACCAGGTGCGGAAGTCCTTGGCCGTGAACTCGCCGTCGCCGCAGTCGCCGAGGTACTCGTTGACGTCCTCCGATCCGATCGCGTGCTTTTCGCCGTCTTCGTCGTAGTACTGGAACAGCTCGTAGCCCGGGACGTCGCGGCACTGGCGGACGATCCGCGCCAGCCGCCGGTCCCGGACATCCACCTCGTGGCGCTTGCCGCCCTTGCCGCGGAACTCGAACCGGATGGTGGAGCCCTCGATGTCGACGTGCTTGTCGCGCATCGTCGTCAATCCGTACGAACCGTTGGAGCGCGCGTACTCCTCGTTCCCCACCCGGATCAGCGAGAGCTCGAGCAGGCAGACGACCGCCGCCAGCACCTTCTCGCGCGGCAGCCCGCGGCGCCCCAGGTCCTCGTCGACGCGGCCGCGGATCTCCGGCAGGGCGCGCGCGAACGGGATCATCCGCGCGTACTTCGACTCGTCGCGGATCGCGCGCCAGTCCGGATGGTAGCGGTACTGCTTCCGCCCCTCGGCGTCGCGTCCGGTCGCCAGCAGGTGCGCGTCGGCGTGGGGGCTGATCCAGACGTCCGTCCACGCGGGCGGGATCGCGAGAGCATTGAGTCGCTCGCGCTCCGCGCGCTCGCCGATCAGCTTCCCCCGCGGGTCGTAGTAGCTCCACCCCTTCCCGCGGCGGCGGCGCGTGATGCCGGGGGCGTCGTCCAGCACGTACCGCAGCCCCGCCTCGCGGGCTGACCGCTCCGGATCCTCGGCCGCGAGGATCTTGTCGTCCAGGCTCATGGCGCGAAGCTAGCGAAATCGGCGGAGCGGGCTCTGTCAGGCGGCGGACAGTGAGCTCGGTCGGTGGCCCGCTCGATGGCGGTCAACGCGGC
>DATKCO010000078.1:0-19166 GCA_035513155.1 Gemmatimonadota bacterium
CAGCGCCGCGGGATGCAGGGGTCGAGCTGGAGCGTCCGTCCCCGCAGCCGGAACCCCAGGATCCATTCGCTCCCGGCGCGGTACATCCAGCCAGCCGAGCCCGTGTACCACGTCCATCCGCCGCGACCGACGTGGGACGGCGAGGCGTACACGTCCGCGACCGCCACGTAGGGCTCGACCTTGTAGCGGTGGACGCCGGCGCGCGTGCTCGCGTGGTTGATGGGGTTGAGGATCGAGAACAGCGCCGCGGCCGCGACCCCTTCGCCGAGCATCGCCTTGGCGATCACGGTCCAGATCGCCGCGTGGGTGTACTGCCCGCCGTTCTCCCGGACCCCAGGCGGGTATCCCTGGATGTAGCCGGGATCGAGCCTCCCGAGATCGAACGGCGGGGTGAACAGCAGGACGAGCCCGTCCCCCTCCCGCACCAGGTCCTGCTCCACCGCCTTCATCGACTGGGCGGCGCGGTCGGCGCGCGCCCCATCCGACAGGACCGCCCAGGACTGGGCGATCGAGTCGATCCGGCACTCCTCGTTCTCCGAGGACCCCAACGGGGTCCCGTCGTCGAAGTAGGCCCGCCGGTACCAGCCCCCGTCCCAGCCCGCCCCCTCGAGTGCCGTCCTCAGGTCCAGGAGCGCCCGCTCCCAGCGCTCCACCCGATCGCGCTCGCCGCGCGCTTCCGCCAGCGGGATCATCCGCCCCAGCACGGCGTGGAGGAACCATCCCAGCCAGACGCTCTCTCCCCGGCCCCCGCTTCCGACCCGGTTCATCCCGTCGTTCCAGTCTCCGGCGCCCATGAGCGGCAGGCCGTGGACCCCGGTCTCGAGGCTGGCGTCCACCGCCCGCGCGCAGTGCTCGAACAACGTCCCGCGGGCGTCGGACGGGACCGGCTCCATGTACGTCTCCATCTCTCCCTCTTCCAGCACGGGTCCGCCCAGGAACGGGACCACTTCGTCGAGCACGGACTCGTCGCCGGTGACCTCCAGGTAGTGCGCCAGCGCATACGGGAGCCACAGGCGGTCGTCCTTGATCCGCGTCCGGACGCCCCGGCCGGAGGGCGGGTGCCACCAGTGGAGGACGTCGCCCTCGGGGAACTGCTGGCCGGCCGCGCGGAGGAGGTGCTCGCGGACGACCTCCCGGCGCGCCACCGTCAGCGCCATCACGTCCTGCAGCTGATCGCGGAAGCCGTAGGCTCCGCCCGACTGGTAGAACGCCGAGCGCGCCCACACCCGGCAGGCCAGCGTCTGGTAGAGGAGCCAGCGGTTCAACAGGATCGACATCGAGAAGTCGGGAACGCGGACCTCGAGCGCCCCCAGCACGTCGTCCCACCACCCCGTCACGCGCTCGAGCTCGATGTCGAGATCCGCTTCCCGGTAGCGGCCGACGAGCTCCCGCGCCTCGTCCACGCCGGCTCCCTGGCCCAGCAGGAACACGACCTCGACGCTCTCGCCGGGTCCCAGGTCGACGGGACGCCGCAGCGCGACGCAGGGGTCCAGACCGCCCCCGGCCGCCCCCGACAATTCGGCATCCGGCCGGAGGGCCGCCGGCCGGCTCAACGCGCCCGCCCGGCCCAGGAACTCGGTCCGGTCGCAGGTCCACGATCGCTGCCTCCCTCCGAGGTCGGCGAACGCGACCCGCCCCGCGTACTCATCCCCCCACCGGTTCGTCGCCAGGATCGCCCCGGTCCGCGCGTCCACCTCGGTCACCACGTGAGGGGCGGACGTCTCGCGGAACGTCCCCAGCACCCATTCGGCATACGCGGTGACGCTGAGGTGACGGCGACGCCCGGACTCGTTCCGGATCGTCAGCCGCGAGATCCGGACGGGATCCGCCAAGGGGGCGAACACGAGGAGATCGAGGGCGATCCCCGCAGTCCGGTGCTCGAAGCGGCTGTAGCCGGCGCCGTGCCGACACACGTAGGGGTCCTCGTCGCGGATCGGGAGCGCCGTGGGTGTCCACACCTCTCCGGTCTCCTCGTCGCGCACGTAGAGGACCTCACCGGGCGTGTCCTCGACGGGATCGTTGGACCACGGCGTGAGCCGGTTCTCGCGGCTGTTGAGCGCCCAGGTGAAGCCGGCGCCCGCCTCCGACACGACGAAGCCGAAACCGGGATTCGCGATCACGTTGACCCACGGCGCCGGCGTCCACTGCCCCTCGCCGAGCACGGTCACGTATTCGCGGCCCCCGTCGGCGAAGCCCCCGAGGCCGTTGAAGAAGGCCAGCCGGAGGCGCGGCGGCGCGAGGGCCTCCGGGCCGGGGCGGGCCAGGGCTGCCGGCGGCAGCTCCTCGGTGCCGGTCTCGCGCGCGTCCATCTGCTCGACGAGCTTCCCGCGCGACGCCAGCAGGACGACCCGGGCGGCGGCGCGCAGGAGGTCCCGTTCCTCCGCGGACAGGCGATCGGTTCGCAGCACGAACACGTCGCCGTGCCCGGCGTGGCTTTCGTGCCGGCCGCGGGCGCGGATCGTCCCCACCGCCCGCTCGAGCCAATCCTGCAGGTCCTCGGCGTACGAGACCTCGTGCTCGTTGACCACGACCAGATCGACCGCCATCCCCTTGACGCCCCAGTACTCGTGGGCCCGCAGGAGCTGGCGGACGACGTCCCTGTCCCGTAGCTGGTCGATCGTGACGTGCACGATCGGGAGGTCCCCCGAGATCCCGTGGCGCCACAGCGCCCGCTGACCGTGGACGTTCGCCGCCAGCACCGAGCGGTGGGCGCGGAGCTCGGCATCCGGGTAGAGCAGGCTGCCCGCCAGCCGCTGGAAGAGCCGCGCCTCGTCGGGCGTGACCCCGAGGTGCTGCAGCTCGACCTGCGCCCGCGTCCATGCCAGCGAAGCCGCGCGCTCGAACATCGTCGGCTCGTCGTACTTGTCCGCCAGCTCCACCGCCGTCTCGCGGTCTTGCGCCACGAGCGTGGCGAAGACGATCCGCGCGCTCTCGCCGGACCGCAGCCGCACCGTCCGGCGCAGCGAGAAGATCGGGTCCAGGACGGGCCCCACCGTCTGCGACAGGGGCCGCCCTTCGATCACGCAGCTGGGCGTCCGGATCGACCGCCCCCGGTCGAGGAATCGCGCCCGATCGGTCTCGTACTGAAGCCCGCCGATCGCCTCCCCCTGCACGGCCATCACGTGGACGGCCCAGGGCTGGGCTTCGTCCGTGGCGCGCGGGCGGCGGCGGGCGAGCAAGGCCCCGAAGGTGGGGACGAAGTCGGTCTCGACGAACAGCTTGCTGAAGGCCGGATGCGCGAGATCCGCGGCGGGCGGCGCCAGGACGACCTCCGCGTACGAGGTCAGCTCGATCTCGCGCGTTCGGGCGCCGAGATTCTTGAGCGTCACCCGTCTCAGCTCCCCGTCGTCCTCGGGCGAGACCACGATCTCGGTCGTCGTCTCGATCGCCTCGTCCAGCCGGCGGATCTCGACCCGATCCTCGGAAAACACCGCCTGGTATCGGTCCGGCGCCGCTCCGGTGGGCTGGAAGCCGGCCGACCAGACGGCGCCCCCCCGGATGTCGCGAAGGAAGACGTAGCTGCCCCACGCGTCGCGGGTCGCGTCCTCGCGCCAGCGGGTGACGGCGCGGCCCTCCCAGCGGCTGAACCCGCTGCCGGACGCGGTGACCATCACGGTGTAGCGGCCGTTCGACAGCAGATGAGTCCGCGGCTTCCTGGACCACGGGGCCCGGAACGTCCGGACCACGGGCGGGACGATCTCGCGCACGTGACGCACGGCCCGTACTTCCTCGGCGTGCGGCCGGGCCACCCCCACGTCGCGCGGGATCCGCTCCTGCAGCAGGAGCTCGCTCGCGCCCACGCGCGGGACGGCGTGGAAGCGCCGGCGCATGATCCCCCCCGTTAGGGCGTTGACCAGCGCCGCGATCGTCATCCCCTGATGGTGGGTCATGTAGGCGCGGACGACCGCCATCTCCTCCCCGTCCGGGACCCGCGCGGGGGTGTAGTCGAGCGCCTCGTAGTACCCGAGCGGACCTAGCCCGCCTTCCTCGGCGAGCCGCTCGAAGTTCCGGCGCGCGGCCAACGGGTCGATCATCGCCGCCAGCGCGGTCGCGTACGGAGCCACCACGAGATCGTCGACCAGGCCGCGGGTGAGCCCCAGCCCGGGGATCCCGAAGTGGGAGTACTGATACGTGAGCTCGCGATCGCGGGCGTTGTAGGCCGACTCCGAGATCCCCCAGGGCACCCCTCGCTCCGCGCCGTAGCGGATCTGGCGCTCGAGGACGAGCCGCTGCGTGCGCTCGAGCATCGTCGAGGGGGGCGGCTCCAGCACGAGCGCGGGCATCAGGTACTCGAACATCGATCCCGACCAGGAAACCAGCGCCGCGTCCCGGCCCACCGGAGTGATCGACCGCCCGAGGTGGAACCAATGCTCGACCGGCACATCGCCCTTGGCGATGGCGATGAAGCTCGCCAGCCGGGCTTCGGAGGCCAGCAGGTCGTAGTAGCCGGTGTCGAACCCACCCTCCTCGACCCGGTAGCCGATCGGGAACAGCTTCCGTTGCCGGTCGTAGAGGAACGCGAAGTCCATCGCCTCGACGTGGGCGTCGGCGCGCGCGGCGATGCGCCGGAGGCGGTCAGCCAGACCGCGCGGGCAACCCTCCCCGGATCCGTCCGCGGCCGCCAGGTCGCGCGCGTGGCTCGCGGCGGCCGACCGGACCGCCTGCGCCCACGTGACCAGCTCCTCCCAGGCGGCGTCCCCCCGGGCCTCGCGTCCCGTCAACGCGATGTCGAGGAGCGAGCTCGCGGACTCGGCGAGGCTCGCCAGCCGCTCGGCCCACTCCCCGGCGTCGGCCGGAGGCGGGTCGAGCTGTTCCTCCACCCGCGAGAGCGCGCCGCGGAGGTCGGTCGCCGAGACCGCGGCTACCGGGAGTTCCGGCTCGACGCGCTCCGCGGCGAGCCGCGCGAGGGCCAGAGCGTCGGCCACCCCGGCCAGCGCCCGGGGACCTACCGGCGGCAGCTCGGCCAGGTCCCGGCATCCCTGTGCGACCGCCCACAGATGGCCGGCGAGGTTGCCGCTGTCGACCGTCGAGACGTACCGCGGCTGGAGCGGTTGGAGGGACTCGGTGTCGTACCAGTTGTAGAGGTGGCCGTGGTACCGCTCCAGGCGGTCCACCGTCGTCAGCGTGCGCTCCAGCCGTTCGATCATCTCCTCGGTCCCGATCCACCCCAGGTCGCGCGCGGCCAGCACGGAGAGCAGGTACGTCCCCACGTTGGTCGGCGACGTCCGGCGAGCCACGACCGGCGCGGGATCCGTCTGGAGGTTGTCCGGCGGCAGGCCGTCGTCGCCGACCATGGCCTCGAAGTACGCCCACGTCCGGCGGGCGACCAGCCGGAGGAACGCCACGTCCCGTGGCTCGAGTCGGGCCTCCCGCGCCCGGAAGGGCTGTCCGAGCAGGAGGGCCAGCAGAGGGCTCATGACCCACAGCAGGATCACGGGCGCCGCGCCGGAGAGCGCTCCGGGGCGCATCGCCGCAACGAACGCTCCGGACGCGAGGGCCAGGGCGACCGACCAGCCGAACGCCCGGTACGTTGACACCGCGTCCCGCGGGATCCCCTCCCGCGCCTGGGCGGCGGTCACCCACTCGAGCTTGTGGCGGCCCGTGACATAGGTCCGGACGAGCGCTCGCGCGATCGCGTCGACCATCCGCACCGCCCGGTCGGCGATGAAGACGACCGCCAGCAGCACGCGGGCGATGGCGTCGCTCGCGTCGGACACGACCGCGCGAATGTGCGACCGCTTGGCGATCCCCCTGCGGCGCGGCATCAGGCCGGTGAAGACGGGCACCGCCGCCGGCATCGCGATCGTGGCCACCACGAAGCCTGTCCAGAGGAGCGGCGAGACCGGGAGGAAACCCCAGCCGACGACGAGCAGGAGGAAGGTCGAGGGAGGCGACAGGGTCCGTCGGAGGTTGTCGATCATCTTCCAGCGCGCGACCACCCGCAGGTCGCGGGTCTTGCGGGTCGCCTCGCGGGGGCCCCGGCCGAGGATCCAGGGCAGGAGCTGCCAGTCCCCTCGCGCCCAGCGGTGCGCGCGGCGCGCGTCCGAGACGTAGTCCGACGGGAAGTCGTCGAAGAGCTCGACGTCCGTGACCGAGCCGCAGCGGGCGAACGTGCCCTCGAAGAGGTCGTGGCTGAGGATCGCGTTGTCCGGGACGCGGTCGTCGAGGGCCGCCTCGAAGGCGTCGACGTCGTAGATCCCCTTGCCGACGTAGGAGCCCTCGCCGAACAGGTCCTGGTACACGTCCGACACGGCGGAGGAGTACGGATCGATGCCGGTGGGTCCGGCGTAGAGGCGATGATACGGGGTCGTCTCCTCGCGCCGGGGGAGGAGGGGCGTGACCCGCGGCTGCAGCACGCCGTATCCGTCCACCACGCGGTCCCGCGAGGGGTCGAAGCGCGGGCGGTTGAGAGGATGCGCCAGCGCGCCGATGAGTCGAGCCGCGGAGCCCGAAGGAAGTCGGGTGTCGGCGTCCAGCGTGATCACGTAGCGGACTCCGGGCGGCACGTCCGACAGCCCGTCCGCTCGCTCCACGAACGTCGTGTCGTCGGTCCCGCGCAGAAGCCGGTTGAGCTCGTGGATCTTCCCGCGCTTCCTCTCCCACCCCATCCACCGCCCCTCCCGGGGGTTCCATGTCCGCTGCCGATGGAGCAGGAGGAACCGCGGGGTCCCCCCGCCGGCGGGGCCGTGCCGCTCGTTCAGCTCGCTCAGGCCGCGGGCCGCGGCGGCGAGGAGCCTGTCGTCCTCGGGCAGCGACTCCGACTCCGCGTCCTTCCAGTCCGACAGCAGCGCCAGGGTCAGGTCCGCCTCGGAATTGGCCAGGTAGTGCCGCTCGAGCGAATCGACCAGCTCGTCGATCTCGTCCTCCGAGGCCAGGAGGGCGGGCACGGCAACCAGCGTCCGATGCTCGACGGGCACGCCGCGGGAGAAGTCCAGCTTCGGCAGGCGGCGCGGCTCCAGCAGCTCGTTCAGGTCCCGGTGCAACACCGCGATCGCGAGGTCAGTGGCGGGCACGAGCGCGAGCAGGCCGAGCGCCACGAGGAGGGGAGCGTCGACGTCGAGGCGGGCGAGATAGACGAGCAGGAGTGCCATGAGGAGCGCGGTGGCGAGCGTGATCGTGCCGAGGTAGCCGGGAGTGGCGAACGAGATGAACGCGCGCCTCAACCAGCCCCGCATCGGGACCCGGTACCCCAAGTCCGACTCGACGCGGCGACGGCCGTCGCGGATGAGATGATACCCCACGTGGGCGGGGCCCGCGTTCCGCGGGGCCGGATCGCGGTCGGCCGCCTCACCGGATCGCTCGACGATCGCCCGAGCGACTTCGATCTCGGAGAGATCCGCCCCGCGCGCGAGCTCCTCCACGGCGTGGCGGTAGAGGTCGCGAGTGGCGAAGTCCATCCGCGCGTAGACACCGGCCGGGTCCTTCCTCAGCGTCCACTCGACCAGGCTGACGGACTCGAAGAAGGTCGCCCAGTCGTACGCGGCGATCTGTCGCATGCTGGTCACCACGTTGCTCACGGTGGCGTGGGTGGCGACCTGCTCGGCCTGTACCGCCCGCACGACGTCCTCGGAGGTCGACCCTTGCGCTTCCAGTCGGCGCTCCAGCCAGACCAGCACGGGCGCGAGCCATGGCTCGCCCCCGCGTAGGCGGTGAACCAGCTCGGCCGCGAAATCCGGGTCCACCGCCGCGTCCTCGTAGGGAGCGAGGCTCTCCCGCAGCGACGTCGTCTGAGACGCGGAGACGCCGTCGACCATCTCCTTCGCCCTCGCCCGCTGCTCGCGCGCGTGGAGGATCCCCTCGCTGATCCGCCGCAGGTTCTCGAGCAGAAGAAGCTGGAGGGTCGCCGGAAGCGCCCACAGCTCGCCCATGGTGAGCGGCTGCTGGCGCTGGTACGCCTCGATGAAGCGGCGCAGCGTGTCGGTGTCGAACCGGCTATCCGTGTGGGCGACGTAGGACCAGACCAGGGCGTAAACGCGGGGATGGCCAGCGAGCTCACCGTCCGTAAGGCGCGGCAGGTCCCGGAGATAGCCGGGGGGCAGACCTTCGCGGACGGCGCGGACCTGCTCGTCGGCGACGTGGATGTTGTCGATCAGCCATTCCGCCGCCGGCGAGATCGCCTGACCCCGCTCCACGACCTCGGTGAGGACCTCGTAGCCGCGGCGGATCCGGCGCCCGTTCTCCTCGAGCCGGCGCAGCAGCGGCGGAGCCCCTCGCCGTCGCCGCTCGGCGTGGTGCGCGACCGCCAGGCTCTCGGCCAGGCGCTCCAGCGCGTCGAGGCCGAGGACTTCCCCGCGAATGGGAGCGGCGACGGTCACGCGCGTTGCGCGTCCGCCCCGGGCCGGCCCACCTTGGGGACGTCATGCTGTGGACCGTCTCGCTCTGCCTCTTCGTGCTCTGGCTGCTGGCCTTGCTCCTCGAGCGGGGCGAGCCCTGGGTGCATGCCCTCCCGGTCGTGATCGCGGCCTTCCTCCTTGTGCGCCTGGCGGGAACTGCCTTGAGGCGGTGAGATCATCGTCCTCGGGAAGGTTGGGAGCCTGGTGCGCGACCGATCGACCGGGGGAGTCTAACGCCCTCGCGGCCTTCCGTCCGTCGGGGCGCCGACGAACGGGGAGGAGGCTCAGGGGCCCGGCAGCACCAGGACCGGCCGGTCGGCGTGGCGGACGACCTTCTCCGCCACGCTCCCCAGCAGCGCGCGCACAATCCCCCGCCGCCCGTGCGTCGCCAGCAGCACCAGGTCGACGTTCTTCTCCCTGGCGGCCTCGAGGATCGCCGCGGCCGGGTCCTTCATGAGCCGGACCTCCTCGCCGATCCGCTCTCCTCCTGCCTTGTCGAGAGCGGACCGCATCTCCTCGCGGATCGCGGCCAGGTCGGGGATCAGCGGCCCCACGGCCGGGTTCGCGGGGGGAAGCGGGGCGACCACATGGAGCGCAGCCAGCTCGGTCGTGGCGGGGAACCGCTCGAGGGCGAAGCGGACCGCCATCTCCGCGCCTTCGTCGAAGTGCCACGGCACGAGGACGCGCTCGACCTTCTCCAGCGCGTGGTCGCGGACCACGAGCACCGGCGCCGGAGAGCGGCGGACGACGTTCTCCGCGGTCGAGCCGAGGAGGAGCCGCTCGATGGCCGAGTGCCCGGAGTTGCCCAGGCAGATCGCATCCACCTCTTCCCGCTGGGCGATATCCACGATCTCGACCCACGGCCTGCCGGCGTGGAGGATCTCCTCGATCTCGATGCCCCGCTCGGAAGCCTCTCGCGCCACGCCGTGGAGCTCCTCCCGCGCCGCCTCGATCCAGGTCTCCTCCAGCTCGCGCTCCCGACCCAAGATTCCCAGATACATCGCCGGCGGCAGCTGGACCACGTGGATCAGGTAGAGCTTTCCTCCCACTTGACGGGCCAGCGACTCCGCCGAACGCAGGGCGCGCTCGGCCGGCTCCGAGAAGTCGGTCGCCACGAGGATTTTCTTCCATGACAGCATAGGGCGCCTCCCTTTCCTGCTCGAGAATAGGAGTGTCCACGGACGCCGTCTGTCGGGATCTTCCCGCCAGGCGCCGTCACCTTTTGCGGACCCCCGCCGAAACGCTAGCTTCCCGCGAGGACATGGGACGCAACGTCGCGCGCAAGCTGATCGACGACCACCTGGTCGGGGGGGATCCCGCCCCCGGTGAGGAGATCGGCCTCCGCATCGACCAGACGCTGACCCAGGACGCCACCGGCACGATGGTGATGCTCGAGCTCGAAGCGATGGGCCTCGATCGCGTGCGGACCGAGGTCTCCGCCCAGTACGTCGACCACAACCTCCTCCAGACCGACCACAAGAACCCCGACGACCATCTGTTCCTCCAGAGCGCCTGCCGCCGCTTCGGCGTGTGGTACTCGAGACCGGGCAACGGGGTCAGCCATCCGGTCCACATGCAGCGCTTCGGGATCCCGGGGAAGTCGCTGGTCGGATCGGACAGCCATACCCCCGCCGCCGGCTCGCTCGGCATGCTCGCCTTCGGCGCCGGTGGCCTCGAGGTCGCGATGGCGATGGCGGGCGAGCCGCTCTACCTGACGATGCCCGAGATCTGGGGCATCGAGTTGGTCGGCGAGCTGCCGGCCTGGGTGAGCGCGAAGGATGTGATCCTCGAGCTGCTCCGCCGCCACGACGTGGACGGGGGGAAGAACCGGATCCTCGAGTACCACGGCCCGGGGCTGGCCGCCCTCTCGGCGATGGACCGCCACGTGATCGCGAACATGGGGACCGAGCTCGGCGCCACGACCACCGTGTTTCCCGCCGACGAGGCGGTCGAGCGCTTCCTGCGGAGCCAAGGGCGCGCCGACGACTTCGTCGAGATCGTGGCCGACGGGGACGCCGCGTACGACCTGCGGGAGCGGATCGACCTCGATTCGCTCGAGCCCCTGATCGCGCTCCCCTCATCCCCGGGGAACGTGGTCCCCGTCCGCGAGGTCGCCGGCGCGGAGATCTATCAGGCGTACATCGGGTCCAGCGCGAACCCGGGGCTCCGGGACTTCGCGATCGCGGCGAAGATCGTCGCCGGGCGGCGGATTCCGGACCAGGTCTCGTTCGACGTCAATCCGACGAGCCGGCAGCTGCTCGAGAACCTGATCGAGATGGACCTGCTGCAGCCCCTGGTCCGCGCTGGGGCGCGGATCCATCAGGCCGGGTGCAACGGATGCATCGGCATGGGCCAGGCCCCGGCCACCGAGGAGATCTCCCTGCGGACCGTGCCGCGGAACTTCCCGGGCCGGTCGGGGACGCGCGAGGACAAGGTGTACCTGGTGAGCCCGGAGACCGCGGCCGCCTCCGCCCTGACCGGACGGATCACGGACCCGCGCACGCTGGACATGGAGTATCCTTCGGTGGTCTCGGAGGAGCGGGTGGTGGACACGGGGATGATCGACCCCCCCCCGCGCGACGGGTCGGAGGTGCGGCTGCGGAAGGGGCCGAACATCGCTTCGCTGCCCGAGTTCGAGCCGCTGCCGGAATCGATCGGAGGGCCAGTGCTCCTGAAACTGGGAGACGACCTCTCGACCGACGAGATCATGCCCGCCGGGGCCGAGATCCTGCCCTTCCGCAGCAACATCCCCCAGATCTCGGAATATGTCTTCCGCGCCGTCGACGAGACGTATCCGGGCCGGGCGCTCGCGGTGAAGGACCAGGGCGGCCACCTGATCGTGGCGGGGACGAACTACGGTCAGGGCTCGAGCCGCGAGCACGCGGCGCTCGCGCCCCGGTATCTGGGCCTTCGCGCAGTCCTCGCGAAGGACTTCGCCCGCATCCACTGGCAGAACCTGGTGAACTTCGGCATCCTGCCGCTGACGTTCGCCGATCCCGCGGACTACGATGCCATCGAGCAGGGCGACCGGCTCGTCATCCCCGGGATCCGCGGCGCGATCCAGGACGGCGTCGAGCTGACGGTCGAGAGCCGCGATCGGGGTCGTTCGTTCCTCGTGCGGCACGAGCTCAGCGAGCGGCAGATCGACCTGATCCTGACCGGCAGCCTGATCTCCTTCTTCCGTTCCCATCGCTCGATGCGGAAGGCCCGACCCCGCGACTAGACCGACTCGAAACTTCCCGACGGCCGATCGTGTTCCGCCCTACACCGCTGCCAGGGCTTCTCCCGACAGACCCGGCACCCACGGCGGTCTATGCTCCCTGCGGACCTCCACCGGAGGGACATCGTGGGAACCAGAACGGGAGGCAGGACGGCCGAGCACGACGACGGGCCGCTGGAGCTCTACTTCGAGGACATCCGCCGGCATCGCCTGCTGTCGCGCGACGAGGAGGTGGAGCTCGGCCGGAAGATCCAGGCCGGGAACCCGATGGCGGTCGACCAGCTGGTGCGCGCGAACCTGCGCTTCGTCGTGTCGGTGGCCAAGCGGTATCAGAACCTGGGGGTCCCGCTCCCGGACCTGATCGCCGAGGGCAACGTCGGCCTCGTCCGCGCCGCCCACATGTTCGACCCGGAGCGCGGGGTGAAGTTCATCTCCTACGCGGTGTGGTGGATCCGCCAGGCGATCCTGCGCTCGCTCGATGACCACTCGCGCACGGCGCGACGGACGACTCCGCTGGATGAACCGCTCTTCGACGACGACGAGGGATCCCTGACGGAGTTCCTCGAGGATCCCGACGCGCCGGATCCCCTGGAGCGGACGCTCGATGTCGTTCGCTCCCGGGAGATCCTGCGCGCCATCTCCACGCTCGAGCCACGCGAGGCCCGGGTGCTGCGGCTCTACTACGGGCTGGATGGGGACCAGCCGCTGACGCTCGAGGAGATCGGGTCGATCTTCGGGCTGTCGCGCGAGCGGATCCGTCAGATCAAGGAGCGCGCGCTCGGCCGCCTGCGGAGAACCCGGCGCAGGCTCCGGCTCGAACCGTATCTGGTCTGACCGGCTCGCGGGCTACTCGATCTCGATCCCATGCCAGAAGGCGATGCGTCCCCGCAGGGACTCGAATCCCCGCTCGGGCTCCGGATAGGTCCACGCCGCGTCGGCGTTGAGCTCGCGGCCCACGACGACGTGGAAGTACCATGCCTCGCCCTTGCCTGGAGTCGTAGCCCGTGTCTGGCTCGGCCGCAGGCACTGCTCGCGCACGTCTCCGCGGGGGAAGTAGTGATGGCCGTCGACGACGATCGCGTCCTCGCTCGCCGCGACCACCGTCCCGTTCCAGTACGCCTTCGTCATCGCGCCTCCCGCGTCATCCGAGCCGCCAATCCGCCTCCCGGCGGAAGCGCGCTTCCGCGATGACGGAAGTCGGCTTCCACGCGTGGCAAGGCTTGCCTCAATTCGTTGCAACCTGCATCCACCCGGGGCCTCCATGCCGGGGAGCCCCCCGCCGCCACGATCTCCCTAACATGGCCTTCCGCTCGCACTTGCGGCCAACCCGCGGACCGGGCTCCCACCCACGGCCCGAGGATTGCTGCTACTCCGGGCCGGACCCGCACTCGCTGGAGGAGAAGTCATCATCCCACCCATCCATTCCCCAAACGGGCGCTACGCCCTCTGCGTCGACTAGGGGGTCGGTTGCCGACCCTCGAAGCCGTCCTCCTCCGAGCGCGCGACGCAGCCGGAGCCGGCCGCTGGGCGCTGGCGCGCCGCCTGTTCCGCAAGGCGGCGGTCGCCACGAGCCCGCTGCCGCGCGACCGCGCTCGGGCGGCGGACGCGCACCGGTGGTGCTCGATCGCCGGCCTTCGCCTGGGCGACTGGGAGAGCTCCGTCGAGGACGTCGACCGGTCCCTGTCGATGTCGATCGCGCTCGCGGACGTGCGCCGCGAGGCGAAGTCCCTGAATGTCGCCGGCGCGGTCCAGTTCGAGCAGGGGGACTGGGGCGCCGCCCTCCATTTCTACGACCGCGCCCGCGTGGTCGCGCGCCCGCTCAAGGACCAAATGCTCCTCGCCGGGATCGACAACAACGAAGGCGCGCTGTGGGCCGCTCGGGGCGTGACTGCCCGCGCGCGCCGTCTCTACGCCTCCGCGCTGGCGGGATTTCGCGCCGGCAGCGAAACCGTCTCCGCCGCGCGGGTCATGAACAATCTCGGCCTTCTGATGGCCGAGGAGGGGGCCTGGCGGCAAGCCCTCGACTGGTACCAGCAGGCCGCCGCGGACGCCCGCGAGGCCCGCGACGCCGACCTCCTCCTCACCGTGCTCACGAACCTCGCTCGAACCTCCGCGGAATGCAGCCGCGCGAGCCACGCGCGATCGGCGGCCGACGAGGCCCTCGCGCTCGCGGAGGCGATGGAGGGAAAGCCCGCGGAGGCCGACCTGTTCTGCGCGCTGGCCGCAGTCGCCCGAGCGGAGCAGCGCCCTGCGGAGGCGGATCGCTGGATCGCGGCCGCACTCGAGGCCGCCGACGGAGGCCGCAATCCGCTCTCGGAGGCCGACGCCTGGGAGCAGCGGGCGCGAGTCCGGCTGCAGGAAGGCCGCATCGAAGAAGCGCGCGACGCACTCGACCGGGCGCGTGCCCGCTACGACGCGCTGGGCGCCAAATCGGCCCTCGTGCGCCTCTCGGGCCTGGGATCCACGCTGGCCATGGAGCAGGTGTGATGCCGCCCGCCGGTGCGCCGGCCGGAGTCCGCGGCTAGACGGTCGACACCTCGACCTCCAGCTCCGCGATCCGCCTGCGCACATGGTCGGGAGCGTCCGTCTGGCAGCGGCCGCCGAGGTGCCGGGCCAGGAAATCCTCCACCTTGGCGAACAAGGCCAGGTTCGACTCCTCGTTCGCGAACCCGTGCCCCTCATCGGCCGCGACCAGATACTCCACCTCACGCCCCAGGTCGCGCAGCGCGCGGACGATCTGGTCCGACTCCGCCTTCTTGACTCGCGGGTCGTTGGCTCCCTGGACGACCAGGAGCGGCGCCCGGATCCGGTCGGCCGCGTGGAGCGGCGACTGGGCCCGCATGCGCTCGACGTCGGCCGGATCCGCGGGATCGCCGACCCGCACGGTGAACGTGCGCCGCACCGGCTCCCAGTACGGCGGGATCGACTCCAGCAGGGTGAGGATGCTCGACGGCCCGACGATCGAGACGCCCGCCGCGTAGAGGTCCGGCGTGAAGGCCATCCCGGCGAGCGTCGCGTAGCCGCCGTAGCTCCCCCCCATGATCCCCACCCGATCGGGGTCGGCCACGCCCCGCTCCACCAGCCACCGGACGCCGTCGGTCAGGTCGTGCTGCATGGCCCCGGTCCCCCACTCTCCGTTCCCGAGGTTCAGGAACCGCTTCCCGAAGCCGGTCGATCCGCGGAAGTTCGGCTGCAGGACGGCGTAACCGCGGTTGGCGAGGAACTGGACGATGTTGTGGAATCCCCAGGTGTCCCTCGCCCACGGGCCTCCGTGGGGATACAGGACCGTCGGGAGGCCGACCGGCTCCGCGCCCCGCGGGATCGTCAGGTACGCGCGGATCTCCACCCCGTCCCGGGCCGTGTACCGCACGGCCTCGGTGCGCGCCATGTGCTCGCTCGGAACCTCGGGGCGGGTGCGGTAGAGGAGCTCGAAGGCGCCGGCCTCGCGGTCGTAGAGCCACGAGGCTCCCGGCTCGATATCCGAGATCACCGACACCAGCATGCGGCGGCCGTCCCTGGTCATCGAGCGGAACCCGAGATCCCCCGGGGGAAGCTCGCGCTCCGCGCGCTCGAGATCCGCGGCGAAGCGCTCCGCTCGCGGGACCCAGCGGATCCGGTCCCCCATGTACCACGTGGCCACGAGCTCGTGGGTGTCGGCCGCGAAGAACGCGCCACCGAGATCGACTTCGTCCGCCGGATCGCGCGCGACCTCCTCCAGCTCGCCCGAGGCCGGGTCCAGCAGGACCAGGCGCGACAGGTCCGACGCGCCGACGTTCGTCTCCACGTAGGCCCGGGCTCCGTCCACGTGGAACCGGATCGGGTTGCACTTCTCGTCGGGACCGCAGGCGAGGACCGGCACGAGCCCGTCCTCGTCCACACGCAGGATCTCCCAGCCGCCATCGGGACGCTGGCGGTGCCCCAGCCGCAATCGACCTTCGAGGTCGGTCAACCAGTCGGCCACGTGGTCCTCGTTCACCTGGAGGATCTCCCGCTCGCCGCTCCGGAGGTCGAGCCGGTAGACGTCGTGGAGCCGGGGGTCGCGGTCGTTGAGCCCGACGATCGCGTGACGCGGGTCCGCGTCCGGGAGTTCGTAGACGCGCGCCTGGATCTCGACGCCGGGAGTCAGGTCGAGCGGCAGCGGCACCCGCGCGCCGGCCTCGGGGGGCGCGGCCGGATCGACCGCATAGAGATGGAAGTCCTCGTCGCCGCCCCGGTCCTGGACGAAGAGGACCCGCTCGGAGTCCCGGCTCCAGAAGTGCTGGACGACCGGCCGCTCGCGGTCGTCGGTCAGCGGCCGGGCGGCCTCGAACGGCTCCGCCAGCCGCTTGACCCAGACGTTGAGCACGCCGTCGAGCGGCTGGACGAACGAGAGCCAGCGACCGTCGGGGGAGAGCTGCCCACCGGCGGTGCGCGGATTCCCGAAGAACACCTCGCGGTCGATCAGCGGGGCGGTGCCGGTCGATCTGAACGGGGGTACGGCCATGGCTCCTGACGTGAGCGGGTATCCGGGAGGCGCGCAAGTATAGCCGCGGGCCGGGCCCCACCGCCCGCCCGGGGCTCAGGCCGGGAACACCTCGATCTCCGTGACCTTGATCGCCGCGTGGACGATCGACCCCTCGGAGAGCGCGAGATCGGCGAGCGACTCGGCGGTGATCTCGGCGGTGAGCGGGGGGCGCGTGTCGAGGGTGACGCGGACGCGATCCCCACGGGGGTCGATCGCCGCGATCCCCCCGCGGAGGACGTTCCGCGCCGAGCCCCGGGGCGCGTCGAGCGAGAGGACGATCGCGTGCGGCGGCACGACGGCCTCCGCCGCGGCGCCGATGGGCACCTCGCCCGGGAGGACCGCGAGGCGGAGCGCGCCGCTCTCGAGGAAGATCTCCCGCCCCGCCGCGACCAGCCGCCCCGCGAGTAGGTTGACCCCCGCCAGCTCCGCAACCCAGGCGGTGGCGGGCCGGCGGCGGAGCGACTCCGCGTCTCCCGCCTGTACGATCCGGCCTCCCTCGAGGACGACCACGCGGTCGGCGAGAGTCAGGGCCTCGATCGGGTCGTGGGTGACGACGAGCGCGACGCCGCCGAACCCCGCCAAGGCGCCCGCCAGCGCCCGCCGCGCGGCCGACCGCGCCGCCGCGTCCTGCGCGGAGAGCGGCTCGTCGAGGAGCAGGACCTCGGGGTCGGCCGCGAGCGCGCGGGCGAGCGCGACCCGCTGGGCCTCGCCGCCCGAGAGCGCGGCCGGGCGGCGCTCGGCGAGGTGGAGGGCGCCCAGCCGCTCGAGCCAGGCGCGTGCCCGGCGGCGGGACTCTGCGCGGGAAACCCCCCGGGCGCGCGGCCCGTAGGCCGCGTTGTCGAGCGCCGAGAGCGCAGGGAAGAGCCGCGCGTCCTGGAAGGCCACGCCGATCCGGCGCTCGCCGGGCGCCAGGCGCACGCCGGCGACGACATCTTCCCACACCCGTCCGCCGACCGCCACCCGGCCGGCGTCGAGCGGCGCGAGCCCCGCCAGCGCCGCCACCAGCGTCGACTTCCCCGCGCCGTTCGGCCCCAGCACGGCGGTCGTCCCCGGAGGGGCCGAGAGCTCGGCCTCGAGCCGGAAACCGCCGCGCGCGAGCGCGACCCGGGCTTCGAGCCCGCCCTTCAGGCGGGGTCCCGGAAGAGGCCTCCCCGCACCGCGACCACGGCGAGGAGCGAGACGAGGAGCAGGACGACGCTCAGCAGGATTGCCGCGCCGGCATCGGTCTGGAGGATCTCGTAGACCGCGAGCGGCATCGTCTGGGTCCGGCCGCGCAGGTTGCCCGCGAACGTGATCGTGGCGCCGAACTCGCCCAGCGCGCGCGTCCAGGCGAGCGCCACGCCGGCCGCCAGCGACGGCTTGAGTCCGGGGAGCACGACGGTGGCGAGGATCCGCGCGGGTGAGGCGCCGAGCGTGGCGGCCGCGTCCTCCAGCCGCCGGTCGAGCCCCGCCAGCCCCGCCTCCAGCGTCACCACGAGAAACGGGGCCGACACGAAGGTCGCGGCCAGGACGACCGCGGCGGTCGTGAACGGGATCGTGACCCCGGCGGCCTCGAGCGCGCCGCCCAGCAGGCCGCGCCGGCCGAAGGCGGCCAGAAGCCCGACGCCCGCGACGACCGGCGGGAGGACCATCGGGACGAGGACGAGCCCTCGCAGCCAGCGCCGGCCGGGGAAGCGGGTCCGGGCCAGCACCCAGGCGAGCGGGAACGCGAGCGCGGTGCCGAGCGCCACAGCCGCGGTCGCCGCGACGAGCGAAAGCGCGGCGGCCCGCGTGACCTGGGGCGCCAGGAGCATCGAGCCCGCCGTTCGCCAGGGGGCCGCGGCGACGAGGCCGAGCAGCGGCAGGGCGAAGAAGGCGGCCGCCAGTGCGGCCAGCCCGACCACGAGCCGGGGCGTCCTCACGGCGGCCCGAACCCGTGGGCGGCCAGCACGCCGCGCCCCGCCTCCGAGCGGACGAGGTCGACGAACGCGCGCGCTCCCACCGGGTGCTCCGGCTCCGAGGCGAGCGCGATCGGGTAGAGGGCGCGCACCGAGACTCGTGCCGGCAGCGGGAACGTGCGCACTCGCTGCCGCAGCTCCGGGGTCAGGTCGGTCACGTAAACGATCCCCGCGTCCGCCTCGCCCATCGCCACCGCCGCCGCCACCGCCTTCACGTCGAGGGCGTTCGAGACCACGTTCGCTTCCACCTCGTCGGCGATCCCCAACCCCAGCAGCGCCCGTCGGGCGTAGGCGCCGGCGGGAACGCCGGCGTGGGCGAGGACGACGGCCACTCCGGGCCGCGCGAGGCCCTCGATCCCCCGTATGCCGGACAGGTTCTCCCGGGGAACGATCACGACCAGGCGGTTCGTCGCGAACGCCGTGGGGTCCCGCACCCGGCCCCCCAGCCAGGCCTCGGCCATCGTGCGCTCGTCGGCGGTGGCGAGGACGTCGAACGGGGCTCCGGCCCGGACCTGAGCCGCCAGCGTGGAGCTGGCGGCGAACTCGAGCACGACCACGGACCCTGGATGTGCCCGCTCGTGGGCAACCGCGAGCTCGGTGAAGGGCCCGGCCAGGGAAGCCGCGGCGAGGACGACCGCGTCCGCGGAGTGCTCGGCACGACAGCCGAAGAGCCCGGCCAGCGCCAACACCGCAGCGCGCCCGCCCCGCGTCACGGCGGGGATCCGCGGCCGCCCACCACCCGCGGGCCGACGTCGAAATCGTCGGGCGACCGGCCGCGCACGAAGATCTCGTCCCATAGCTGGACCTGGAGGACCGACAGGATGTGCTCCTGACGCGTCAACCGGCGGGTGCGGTGGAGCTCCCGGAGGCGGGCGACGCGCGCCGGGTCGAACCACCCTTTCTCCTCGAGGCGCGCGGGCGACAGGAGGTCCTCGGCGAATCCGGGCAGGCCGCCGCGCAGCCAGCTCGAGGTGGGGCCGCCGAGGCCGCGCTTCTTGCGTCGCAGCACCTCCGGCGGCAGGTCGCGCGCGAGCGCGCGGCGGAGAACCCGCTTCTCGCGCCGCGCCTGCTTGAGCGTCGGCGGCATCGCCAGGCACCACTCGACCACGTGGTGGTCGAGGAACGGGACCCGCACCTCGAGCGACCACGCCATCGAGTGGCGGTCGAGCGTC
>DATKCO010000079.1:0-6377 GCA_035513155.1 Gemmatimonadota bacterium
CGCCCTAGCCGACGTGGCGTTCGTCGGGACCGACATAGAGCTGACGCGGTCGCGCGATCCGCTGGTCCTCGTCGACCAGCATCTCCTGCCACTGCGCCAGCCAGCCGGCCGTGCGGGCGATCGCGAACAGCACGGGGAACATCGCCGTCGGGAATCCCATCGCCTGATAAATGATGCCCGAGTAGAAGTCGACGTTGGGATACAGCTTGCGCTCGACGAAGTAGTCGTCCTCCAGGGCGGTCTTCTCCAGCTCCACGGCGATGTCGATGAGAGGGTTCTTGCCGGTCACCGCGAAGACCTGCTCCGCCAGCTCGCGCAGGATCTTGGCGCGCGGATCATAGTTCTTGTACACGCGATGGCCGAACCCCATGAGCCGGAACTCGCCCTGCTTGACCCGCTCGACGTACTTCGGCACCTCCTTGACGTTCCCGATCTCCTCCAGCATGCGGAGCACCCGCTCGTTCGCGCCTCCATGAAGCGGCCCGTAGAGCGCGGCGCACGCGGCGGCCACGGCCACGTAGGGATCCGCGTGCGAGCTTCCCACCGCGCGCATCGTGCTGGTGCTGCAGTTCTGCTCGTGGTCGGCATGCAGGACGAACAGGACATCGAGCGTGCGCTCCAGCACCGGATCCGGTTCGTATCCGCTCTCGGTGGCCCGGTACATCATGTTCAGGAAGTTGCCGGTATAGCTCAGGTCGTTGTCGGGGTAGGCGTACGGCATGCCAGCGCTGTAGCGGTAGGCGAACGCCGCGATCGTCGGCATCTTCGCGATCAGCCGCACGATCTGCTTGTAGCGCGTGTCGGGGTCCTGGATCTTGCGGGACTCGGGATAGAAGGTCGACAGGGCGGCCACCGTGCTCACCAGCATCCCCATCGGATGGGCGTCGTACCGGAATCCGTCCATGAAGCGCTTGATCTTCTCGTGGATGATTGTGTGGTGGGTGACCTCCCAGGTCCAGTCCTCCAGCTCCTGGACGTCGGGCAGCTCGCCCTCCAGCAGGAGGTAGGCCACTTCGAGGAAGGAGCGGTTCCCCGCCAGCTCGTCGATCGGGTATCCGCCGTAGCGCAGGATGCCACGCTCGCCGTCGATGAAGGTGATCGCGCTCTTGCACGAGGCTGTGTTCGTGTAGCCGGGATCGTACGTCATCAAGCCGAAGTCGCCCTCGGACTGCTTGATGTCGCGCAGGGTCCCGGCGCGGATGGCGGCGCCGTATTCGGGGTAGGTGCCGTACAGGATCGGCAGCTCGTATCGCTCCCCG
Source organism: Gemmatimonadota bacterium (assembly GCA_035513155.1). Lineage (GTDB taxonomy): Bacteria > Gemmatimonadota > Gemmatimonadetes > JACCXV01 > JAHWKZ01 > JAICNR01. The sequence goes on from DATKCO010000079.1 coordinate 1,260, forward strand.
GTCCGATTGTCGATGATCGTGACACTGTCGGGCACTTTAAGATCCTCCTCTACATGGACAAGAGGCCGAACGGGCCATGAGCCCCGTCAGGGCGCGTGAAACGCGTATAGTCTAGGCGCTCGCGAAGGGCTGCGCCGCTACTCGACTCCTCCGGTCAGCCGCTTGAAGAACGGGCTGACGAGCAGCGCCATGACGCCGGCGCCCCCGACGATCATCGCGACGTAGGAGAAGAGGATGCTCGGCGCGAGGGTCTCCAGTGATCCGGCAACGAGGCCCGCGATCAGGTTCCCGAGCGCGGTTGCGATGAACCAGACGCCCATCATCTGTCCCACGCGGCCGCGGGGCGCCAGCTTCGTCATAGAGGACAGGCCTACGGGGGACAGGGCCAGCTCGCCGCACGTGTGGAGGAAGTACGTGACGACCAGCCACGCCGGGGAGACGGGGCTCTCGGGCGTCGCGTTCGCCGCGCCCCACGCGAGGACGAAGAAGCCGGCGGCCAGGGCCAGCAGGCCGAGCGCGAACTTGAGCGGGATCGAGGGGTTGGCGTTCCGCCGCGCGAGCCAGGTCCAGAGGACCCCGAAGACCGGCGCCAGCAGGATGATGAACAGGGCGTTGACCGACTGGAGCCAGCTGGCCGGCGCCTCCCAGCCCATCACGACCCGGTCGGTGAGCCGCTCCGCGAACAGGTTGAGCGTGGAGCCGGCCTGCTCGAACCCGGACCAGAAGATGGCCGCCAGCAGGAACAGCCAGAAGATGACGAGCAGGCGCTTCTTCTCGAGCGGGGTGTGGCCCCCCGCGAAGAAGAGCCAGGCGAAGTAGGCGAGCGCGAACCCGACGATCGCGACCCCGAGGCTTCGGGCGACCGTCTCGAGAGCCAGGCCGATCACTCCGGTGACCGTGAGGGCGATCACTCCGAGGAGCACCACGCCGAACGCGGCCAGCGTGCGGTAGAAGTTCCCGGCCCGACGGGCCAGCGTCACCGCGTCGTCGTCCACCACGAGCTGCCCCGCCGTCCCCAGGTGCTTCCCGCCGATCCGGTACTGGACGAGCCCCGCCACCATGCCGATGCCGGCGAGCGAGAAGCCGAGATGCCAGTTGTAGTTCTCGCCGAAGATCCCGCACAGGATCGGCCCCAGGAAGGCCCCCAGATTGATCCCCATGTAGAAGATCGAGAAGCCGGCGTCCCGCCGCGCGCCCCCTTCCGGGTAGAGGTCTCCCACCATGGCGCTGACGTTCGGCTTGAGGAGCCCGGTCCCGATGACGATCAGGCCCAGACCGAGGTAGAAGGTCGCGAGCATGGGGATCGCCATGCTGAAGTGCCCGGCCGCGATGATGCAGCCGCCGACGAACACCGCCTTCCGCTGTCCCCAGAGCTTGTCGGCGATCCAGCCTCCCGGGAGCGCGAGGAGGTAGACCATCGCGGTATAGAGACCGTAGATCGCGCCGGCCTGCGAGTCGCTGAACCCGAGCCCGGGGTTCTCGCCGGTCGCCGAGTCGACCATGAACAGGACGAGGAGCGCGCGCATCCCGTAGTAGGAGAATCGCTCCCACATCTCGGTGAAGAAGAGGGTCCCGAGACCGCGGGGATGGCCGAACCAGGCAGCGGCCGCCTCGGTGGGTCGGTCCTTGGTCATCGTCCTCTCCGGGGCACGGGGAGATGGGGAGCGGTCGAGGAGCGGCTCAAAGTGACGCGATCCGGCGTCCGCTGACAAGCCCGGTGGGCCTGCCGGGCGGTCAGGCCACGGCGACGAAGTCCGCGCCTTCGCGCCACCCCGCGGCGGTGAGGGCTTGGCGGATCTGGTCGCGAGCTCCGGCCTGGCCGACCGCCGCCACGCAGAACGCCCCCGCGTGCGCGCCGATGTCGGCCGGGGAGACCACCGGTGCGCCATGGATTCGCTTGCCGATCTTCCGCGGATCGAGCTCCACGAACGCCGCGACCCGGACGCCCTGGCGCTGGAGCTCGAGGGCGAACCGCTTCCCGTTCGGACCGGCACCCCAGACGACCACCGCGCGGCCCCCGCGCAGGGGGCCCCGGCGCAGCCAGTGGACCTTGCATCTCCGGAAGGCGCCGGGGGAGTACCTCGGGTCGACGCGGGACAGCCGACCGGGCCGCTCGCGCCACGAGAGGAGCACCGCGGGCACCTTGGCGAATCGGCCCCCCCGCTCCCGCAGCCGGAAGAGGAGGTCGTAGTCCTCCGGCCAGCCGGCGTCCCGCCAGCCTCCCGCGGCGCGCACGGCCTCGGCATCGAGGAAGAAGGTCGGATGGGCCAGCGGGCACTCGACGAACAGGTCGCGCTCGATCTCGGCGGGGGACACGAGCCCGTTGATCCAGCGCTCGTACCGCAGGGCGCCGGCACCGAGGCCGCGGCGCGGGAAGTACTCCACGCGGCAGCCGCAGGCCGCGAGCAGGGGATCGCTCTCCTCCATGCACGCGAGCTGGTGCTCCAGACGCCGCGGGGCCGACACGTCGTCGGCGTCCATGCGGGCGAGCCATCGGCCCCGCGCCGCCGCGCGGGCCCGCTCGAGGGCGGGAACGATCCCGCCCGTGGGTTGCGACAGGACGCGCACCCGGCCGTCCCGCCCGGCCCATCGCGCGAGCCGCTCCGGCGTCCCGTCGGCGGATCCGTCGTCGACCGCCAGGATCTCGAGGTCCGTTAGCGTCTGCCCGACGAGCGACTCGATGGCGCGGTCGACGTGATCCTCGCCGTCGCGCACCGGGAGAAGCACCGAGACCAGCGGCGCCGAGGGAGACCGCCGTCGCCGCCCGCCGGCCGGGGCGCCTGAAACGGATCGGTGCCTTGCGTCGTTGGAAACCTTGAGCCGATGTTCGTTTCCGTCTCTCAACGCGTGAGGCCTCCGTGCGATCCCGATCCGTCTTCATAGCCGCCGCGGCGATCGTCGCGGCCCTCACCTCGCCGGCCTCCGGCCGGTCGCAGACCGACGTCCCCGAAGGGTTCACCGCCTACGTCCTGCAGGGGCCGGGCATCAACGCCCCGCCGCTCCCCTTCCGCGTGGAGGGGGATCGGCTGATCGCTCCGCCCGGCGGGATGGTCACGGTCGAGGCGAGCCGCATCGAGTCCGATCGCGCGACCTTCACGCTCAACGTACCCGGCGGGACGGCCGAGTTCATCGGCCAGCGACGCGGAGACGAGTTCGGCGGCTTCCTGCTCATCGTCGAGGGGGACGAGCGGGACATCGTGCCCGTCACGTTTACGCCCGCGGGGCGCGAGCCCGCGATCCAGCCCGACGTGGCCGACTACGCGCGCGCGCCGGGGGTCTCCCGCATCGAGGTCGTCCCGGGAGACGCGACGCTGGACGCCGGCGAGCGGCGCCGGTTCGTGGCGCGGGTCTACGACGAATCGGGGAACGAGCTCCCGAGCCCCGAGATCCAGTGGTACGCGCTCGGCCAGCGGGCGTCCGTGGACGCGGACGGCGTCTTCTTCGGTACGGGATCGGGCACGAAGCACGTCGTCGCGCTCTACCGGCAGGCGCTCGGGCTCGCGGCGGTCGAGATCGCCGAGCCGACGATCGCCTCGCTCGTCGTCTACTCGGACGTGCCGCCCCGCCTGGCGGCCGGGAGCCGGGTCCCGCTCTCGATCCACGCACTCGACAATCTGGGACGCTGGGACCTGGACCCCGAGCTCGAGATCGCGTCGAGCGACCCGTCGGTGGTGGCGGTGGAGGGCCGGACGCTGGTGGCGCGCGCGCCCGGCCGGGCGACGGTGACGCTGACGGCCGACGATGCGCGGCTGAGCTATCCGATCGATGTCGTCCCGGCGAACGGGACGCTCGCCATCACGGGCCTGCCACGGGCGGCCGTGAGGACGGGTGACGTGGTGCGGCTGGCGACCTCGATCCCCGGGGCGCGGGCGTTGTGGGCCGTGGCGGGGACGGGGGCGGCGATCGACGCCGAGGGGGCGTTCGTGGCCGAACGGCCGGGGAGCCACGTGGTGGTGGCGACTCTGGAGGACCGGGTGGCGACGGCCACGATCGCGGCCGAGCCGCGCCGGGAGCGCGGGCGGATCCGCATGGCGGGCCACGGGCTCAACCTGGAAACCTACACCAGCGACCTGTGGCCGCAGAACCGCTACGTGTACGTGGGTACGCACCAGGCGAACCAGCTCCGGACGTACGACGTGAGCGACCCGACGACGCCGGTGCTGACGGACTCGCAGGCGTTCGACGCGCGGGTGGTCAACGACGTGAAGGTCAGCGCGGACGGGCTCTGGCTGGTAGCGACCCGGGAGGGGGCGGCGGACCGGCGCAACGGGATCCTGGTGTTCTCGCTGGCGGACCCGGCGCGGCCGGCGCTGGTGTCGGAGTACACCGAGACCTTGACCGCCGGGGTGCACAACGTCTTCTGGCACGGCTCGCTGGTCTACGCGGTCAACGACGGGACCGGCGATATGCACATCATCGACCTGACCGACCCCGCGAGCCCGAAGGAGATCGGCCGCTGGGGGATCGACGCCCCCGGAAAGTCGCTCCACGACGTCTGGGTCCAGGACGGGATCGCGTACCTCTCCTACCTCGGAAACGGCCTGGTGATCCTGGACGTGGGCGGGGCTGGGATGGGGGGGACCGCGGCCGCGCCGGTCCAGGTGAGCCGCATCTTCTACCCCGGCGGCCCGACCCACTCGGCGATCCGCCACCGCGACTACGTCTTCGTCGGCGACGAGGACTTCAGCACGACCGGCACGGTCCCCTCGGTGACGGGCTCCGATCCGCGGGGCCCGGTGCACGTGATCGAGGTGAAGGACCTGGCGCACCCGAAGTACGTGGGCAGGTACGAGGTGCCCGAAGCCGGGGCGCACAACTTCTGGGTCCAGGACGACCGGCTCTACATCGGCTACTACCAGGGCGGGATCCGGGTCGTCGACGTGAGCGGCGAGCTGCGGGGGGATCTCTACGCGCAGGGTCGCGAGATCGCGCACTTCCTGCCGGCCGCCGGCCCCGACGAGGCGATGCGGCCTTTCTCTCCCCGGGTGTGGGGCGTGTTCCCGATGTTCGGGAACGGCTGGGTGCCGCAGGGCGAGATGTTCTACGCCACCGACTACAACTCCGGGCTCTGGTCGTTCACCGTCGAGGTGCCCGAGGAGGAGAAGCCGATCAGCTGAG
>DATKCO010000080.1:0-11616 GCA_035513155.1 Gemmatimonadota bacterium
CGGGTACCGGCGGGGAGCGCGATACACTGGTGGGCGCCGTCCTCGCACGCCGCGTAGCACAGCTGGCATCCGATGCAGGTCGCGGGATCGATCTCGGCGACGATCTTGAAGTTGAGGTCCAGCTCGCCCCACTCGCGGTAGTTGGGAAGCGCGCGGCCGCGGAGCTCCTCGACGCGGGAATACCCCTTGTCCCGCATCCACTCCTCGAGCCCCAGCGCCATCTCCTGGACGATGCGAAAGCCGTAGTGCATGGCCGCGGTGCAGACCTGCACCGAGGAGGCCCCCATCAGCAGGAAGTCGAGCGCGTCCTCCCAGGTCTGGATGCCACCGATCCCCGAGACCGGCAGCCGGAACTCGGGCGCCTTGCCGAGCCGCGTCACCATGTGGAGCGCGATCGGCTTGACGGCGGGGCCGCAATAGCCGCCGGAGGTCCCTTCGCCGCCGACCGACGGGATCGGGCTCAGCGTCTCGCGGTCGACCCCGATCACGCTCTTGAAGGTGTTGACGAGCGACACGCCGTCGGCTCCACCCCGCTGGGCGGCCATCGCCGGATCGAGGACGTCGGTGATGTTCGGGGTGAGCTTGACGAGCACGGGGATCGAGGAGAACTCCGCGGCCCAGCCCGTGATCTCCTCCAGCACGCGTGGCTCCTGGCCCACGGCCGAGCCCATGCCACGCTCGCACATGCCGTGCGGGCAGCCGAAGTTGAGCTCGAAGCCGTCGCAGCCCGTGTCCTCCGTGCGGCGGATGATGTCCCGCCATTCGTCCTTTGACCCCACCATCAGCGACGCCACCACCGCGTGGTCGGGCCACCGCCGCTTGACCTCCGCGATCTCCCGCAGGTTCACGTCCAGCGGGCGGTCGGTGATGAGCTCGATGTTGTTGAACCCCGCCACGCTCCGGCCCTGGTAGTCGATCGCCCCGTAGCGCGACGCCGTGTTCGTGATCGGGTCGCCGAGCGTCTTCCACACCGCGCCACCCCATCCCGCCTCGAACGCACGCATGACCTGGCCCGCCGTGTTCGTGGGGGGGCCGCTCGCGAGCCAGAAGGGGTTCGGCGCGCGGATCCCGCCGCAGTCGATCGACAGGTCGACGGACCGCCCCGAGCGGGGCCTGCCGTTGCCGCGGTGGCCGTTGGTCGGGCTCATGAAGAGCCACCGTTTCCGGCCAGCCAGGCGTGGATCCCGCGCGCGGCGCGCTTGCCCTCGGCGGCGGCGTTGACGACCTCGGCGCCGCCGTTGGCGAGGTCGCCGCCCGCCCAGTAGCGGGGATTCGACGTGCGGCCGGTCGCCGGATCGACGGTCACCCGCCCGCGCTCCTGATCGATGCCGCCCGGGATCGCGGCGAGCAGATCCTCGAGCCGGTCCTGCCCGACGGCGACGGCGACCAGGTCGGCCGCGACCGAGAACGGCTCGCCGACCGGCGCGAGCCCCCGGTCGACGGTCGAGAGCTGCACGGCCTTGACCCGCCTGTCGCCCTCGAATGCGATCGGCACCGCGCGCCAGACGAACGTCACGCCCTCGGCGATCGCGTGCTCTCGCTCGTGGCGGTAGCCGGGCATCCCCTCGGGCCCGCGCCGGTAGATCAGGCGCACCTCGGGAACCCCCAGAAGCTTGAGCTCGCGCGCGGCGTCGATCGCCGTGTTGCCGCCACCGATCACGACGGCCGAGTAGACGGAGGCCGGATCGACCCGGCGACCGGTCTTGATCGCCTCGATCAGCGCCGTCGCGCCCCATACGCCGTCCAGGCCCTCGCCCGGGAGTCCCAGGGGCGCGTCACCGCCCAGGCCGACCCCCAGGAACACCGCGTCGAACTCGCTCTCCAGCGCCGCCCACGGGACGTCCCGCCCGACATCGGTCGAGAGCCGCCATTCGATCCCGATCTCCGACAGCCAGCCGACTTCGGCCAGGCTCTCCTCGGCCCGCATCTTGTAGGGCGCGACGCCGTCGGTGTTCAGCCCCCCCGGCCAGGCCGATCGCTCGAACACGACCGCGCGATGCCCCAGGCGGACGAGCTCGTGGGCGCAGGCGATCGACGCCGGGCCACCCCCGACGCACGCCACGACCCGGCCGGTCGGCTCCCCGGCCTCGAACAGCTGGATCCCCGCGTGGATCACCCGGTCGGTGGCGTGGCGCTGGAGCCGGCCGATCATGATCGGCGGCTCCCCCTTGTCGTTGTAGACGCATTCGCCGACGCAGAGGACCTCGACCGGGCAGACGCGCGCGCAGGAGTGACCGAGCGCGTTCGCCTGGAGGATCGTGCGCGCGGCCCCCACGGAATTGCCGGTGTGGATCTGACGGATGAACATCGGGATGTCGATACCCGTGGGGCACGCGTGGACGCACGGGGCGTCGTAGCAGAACAGGCACCGCGCGGCCTCCGCGCGGGCCTGGTCCTCGGTCAGGGCGGGCTTGAGGTCGGTGAACCGGGTCTCGACCCGGTCGGCGGCCAGTGGCATCGGAGCTCCTGGATTCGGGGACGAACCAAAAGTCTGGAAGATCCCAGGCCCCGCGTCAAGCCAGCCCCGGCCGCCGCTCCGCGGCCTGCCTCGCTAGCCGACGGCCGCCTTCTGGGCCTCGTCCGGCTGACCGGAGATCTCCGGCCGGTTCCCCGCCTCGATCTCCTTGTGCTCGCGCACGATCATGATCGCGACCACCAGCCACACCAGGATGATCCCGAGGTTGAGCGCGGCGAACCCGCGCACCCCGAACGCCCACACGACCGTCCCCAGGAAGACGACGATCGCCGATCCCACGTCGCCGATGCGATGCATGAAGCTGTCGGTGACCTGCTTCGCCTTGTATTTGATCTCGTGGGTCGTCGGCAGGAAGAGCATCTGGATCGTCGTCTTGTTGATTGAGTAGTCCGACGCGTTCTCGAACGTCTTCCCGATCCGGGCGTACCGCAGGAGCGGCGCCGCGAAGATCAGCCCGTAGGTGCCGAGGGCGACGATCGGCAACCACAACAGCCCCGCCTTGATACCCCCGTACTTGATCAGGCGACTGACGAGGAACAGCTGGAAGAACATCGCCAGCAAGTTGACCCACAGGAAGAAGCGCGCGTAGAAGCGGCCGATGACGTTGCCTTCGATCTCGTCCCGCACGGCTTCGTCGGTGGGATCGCCGAAATCCCGGCCGCCGATGGTGGCCGCCGTGCCGGCCTGGACGGCGGTATCGATGACCTCGGTCGCCGTCGCCTCGCCGTAGTCGACGACCATCCGTCCGAGGATGTACTCGCCGGTCGTGTTCACGAGGTTGAGGAGCAGGATGAGCAGGGCGATGAGCCCGATGTACTTGTACTTGAAGACCATGTCGAAGCCGAGGCTCTCCTTCTCCTTCGGCCCCTCGTGGTCCCCGCGCCGCGCTTTCGCGGTCAGCTCGCGCTGGCGGGCCTCCATCGCGGCCTTTCCCCACACCCGCCGGGAGATGATGTTGGTCAGCACGATGCAGATTCCCAGCACCACTCCCGCCACGAGCAGCATTTCGAAAAGGCTGATGAAGCCCAGCAGCAAGTCCGCGATGTAGGAGCCCGCGAACGCCCCGAACGACCCCCCGAACGCCACCAGCGGAAACAGCCGCTTCCCCGATTCGTTGCTGTACACGTCGTTCGCGTAGGACCAGAACTGCGCCACGACCATCACGCTGAAGATCCCGACCCAGATGAAGAACGCGTAGCCCAGATAGGGAACCCCGGTGCGGCTGAGCGCCCAGAAGGCCACCAGGCACGCGATGAAGATCCCGGTGACGACGGTGATGAGGCGCGTCCGCTCGTACCGCGAGACCATCTTGGCGTACCCCCCCACCAGGAAGAACAGCAGGACGGCCATCGCCCCCACGAGGTAGCTCTTCGCCTCGGCCCCGCCGTCGGAGAGGATCAGCGCTTCCCGTACGGGCTTGATGAGGTAGTACGAGGTGAGGAGGAGGAAGACGTTGAGGGCCATGATCAGCGTGACCGGGCCTTCGCCGGCACGAACTTCCGTGAACACGCCGAGGAACCGCTCCAACGGGCTCCTCCGGCTCGAGACCTGGTTCATCTGGGAGCCTCCCGACCGAGCGTTGCGGGGGACGACGATGGATCGGCGGCGCGCGCCCACGGGCGCGTCCCTGTCGCGATGGAAAGGCTCATTCTACGCGGAACTCCCGCGCATAGAAAGGGTGAAATGCGCGGGAAGGCGAGTGGGCGGCGGAAGCCACCACCCATCCATGGAATCGGAACAACCGGGGCGGACCCCTCAGACGGTAGCTTCCGCCGGCTCCCGCTCGGGCGTCGCGCGGGCACGGCCATTGCCGTCCCCGTTCCCGGACGAGCGCTTCTCGCGGCCCGTCAGGAGGTGGTTCAGGTCGATGTTCTCGGCCTCCGCGAGCCGGGCTAGGAACAGCCACGAGCGCGGGATCTCGCCGCGCTCGTACTTGCTGATCGTCTGTTGAACGGAATCGATCGCTTCCGCGAACGTGCGCTGGTCGCGGCGCCCGCGGATCTCCTGGAGGCGGCGGCCGACCTCGTTGCGCATTGCCTTATCTTCCATTGTGTCATCCCCCATACATCCCGTGAAGTCAGGATGCTGAGTTGAATTGTACGTGGCGGTCCACCATGCAATCCGTTAGGGATCGAACATCCACGGGCCCGTATGACAGAACCCCGTTCCGCCTCCCGCGTTCCTGCGTGCCCTTTCCACGCCGGCCCGGATGAATAGATTCAGCGGTTCGGGCGTCCGAATGGGCGAACCGAAGAACTTCCCGGAGGCGCATGAGGACACGAAACTCCAAGCGAGCCGTCGCCGCCGCCCTGTCCGCCGCGTTCCTGCTGGCGCTGGCGGGCGACGCGCTGGGCACTCATGCGTGCCCGCACCACGACGATGCGCCGGCCACGCCCCATGGGACCCACGAGACCCGCGGGACCCACGGGACCGGCCACGCCGGGAACCACGATTCCCACGGGCCGTGCACCTGCGTCGGACAGTGCCACGCGGGCACGGCCCCGCCGCACCCGGTCCCGTCCCTGCTGGGGATCACCCCGGCGGAGGCGCCGCCGGACCCGGCACCGGCGCCCGATCGCCCGGATTGGCCGGCACTCGCCCCGTTCTCGCTGCCCTGGGCCAACGCTCCACCCGCGCTCTGATCGTACGGCTGTCGTTCCTTCGTTCCGGCGCGCTCGGCGTCGGCCGGAGTCCCATACCATTTCGATCGGAGACGAGAGCATGTCGTGGTTTCCATTTATCCTCGTTCACCAGGCCCGGAGGATCGCCCTCCCGGCCCTCATCCTGCTGGCGGCTCCTCAGGGGGCCGCCGCCCAGCAACCCTCGCTCCAGGGCGTGGTCGTCGATCCCGAGGGCGAGCCGGTGGCCGGCGCCAGCGTCTCGCTCGCGGGCCTGGACGCGGCCACGCAGACCGATGAGGACGGTACCTTCCGGCTCGCGTTGCCGGAGTCCGGCGAATACCGGCTTCGGGTGGATCGTCTCGGCTACGTGCCAGCCTCGCGGAGCGTCACCGTCCCCGCCGCCGGTCCGCTTCGTATCGTCCTCGATCCGCGGCCGATCCCGATGCAGGGGCTCACGGCGATCGGCAGCCCCGAGGAGCTGGCCGAGGTCCGGGCGCGCATGCGACAGGTTCCCGGCGCCGTGGCCCTCGTCGGCGAGGAGGAGCTGCGGCGCACCCGCCGGACGAACTTCCACGACGTCCTGCGGTTCGTCCCCGGGGTCTACGCCCAGTCCCGCTTCGGCGCGGCCGACGAGAGCCAGTTCTCCATTCGTGGATCGGGACTCCGCAACAACTTCCACCTCCGCGGCGTCAACGTGCTGGTCAACGGGATGCCCTATCGCCAGGCCGACGGGTTCACCGACTTCGAGTCGCTGGAGCTCCTGACCGCCTCGAACATCCAGGTCTACAAGGGTGGCAACGCGCTCCGCTATGGCGGCAGCACGCTGGGAGGCGCCATCAACTTCGAGACCAAGACCGGCTATACGGCGGAGCCGCTCCAGGTATTCGCGCAGGGAGGCTCCTACGACTTCTTCAAGGGCCAGGTCTCGAGCGGCATGGTGTTCGAGGACGTCAACTACTACGCCAGCTACGCCCGCACCGACCTGGGCGGGTATCGCGAGCACTCGACGCAGCGTCGGGACCGCCTCAACGCCCACCTGGGGATCGCGCTCGGTCCGGCGGTCGAGCTGCGCGGCTTCTGGTTCTTCGCCCACGTGGAGGAGGACCTACCGGGCTCGCTGACCCGGGCGGAGCTCGACTCGGCTCCGGCCGCTGCCGCGCCTGCCAACGTGACCAACGACTGGGGCCGGGACTACGACCTCCACCACCTCGGCTTCCAGCTTCGAGCACAGCTCGCCCCCGACCAGCGGCTGGAGGTCGCTCCCTACTTCCAGCACCGCGACATCGTGCATCCCATCTTCCGCGTCATCGACCAGGTCAGCCGCGACGTGGGGGTGGAGGTCCGTTACGAGAACACGGCGCCGATCGGCGCGCGGGAGAACCGCTTCGTCATCGGCGTCCAACCGGCCTTCGGCAACGTCGACAACCGGCACTTCGAGAACGTGGGCGGGGAAAGCGGCGAGCTCGCCAAGGATCAACGGGACGAGGCGGGCGGGATCGCGGTCTACCTCGAGGATGTGTTCGCGGTCACGTCCCGGCTCTCGGCCGTGGGGGGCCTCCGGTACGACCATTCGCGGCGGTCAGCCGAGGACGCCTTCCTTTCGGACGGCGACCAGAGCGACGAGCGGACCTTCACGGCGGTGATGCCCAAGGTCGGCTTCCTCTACGAGCTGCCGGGGGTCGACGGCCAGCTGTTCGGCAACGTCAGCCGGATGGTCGAGCCGCCCCTGCTGCTCGAGCTGAACAGCCTCACCGTGCCGGGGTTCGTCGATCTCGGCGCCCAGGACACGTGGCAGCTCGAGCTCGGGACCCGCGGCCGGGCCGGAGCGTGGCGCTGGCAGCTCGCCGCCTACGACATCGAGCTCCGCGACGAGATCGTCAACGCGAACGTGCGGCCGTTCCCGGGCGCCCCCTTCACGGTGCCGACCTACCGTAACGTCGACGAGTCCCGGCACCTCGGCCTCGAGGCGGGGCTCGAGGTGGCCGCCCCGGTCTCGATCCTCGGCGGCGGGGAGGTCGCCGGGCTGCGGATGGCGTACACCTTCTCCCGCTTCACCTTCGAATCGGACCCTGATCACGCCGGCAACGAGATCCCGGGCATCCCGAGCCACACGCTCCAGGTGGAGCTCGAGTACTCCCATCCCGCCGGCCTCTCGATCGCTCCGTCGGTGGAGTGGGTGCCGGACGACTTCTACGTCGACAGCGCGAACACGGAGACGAGCGACGGCTGGCTGGCGCTCGGGCTGCGCGGCGAATGGGCGCTGGCGGGCCTGGGAGCGACCGCGTTCGTCGAGGCGCGCAACCTTACCGACGAGGTCTACTCGCCGACCGTCAGCGTGGATGACGGCGCGCGCCGCTTCTTCCAGCCCGCCGACGGTCGTTCCGTGTACGCCGGGGTCCGCTGGCACCCCTGAGCCGCCGGCTTCTGCTCGCGGGCGCTCTCTGCGCGGGAGCCGCGGCTCCCGCCCACGGGGCGGAGCTCGCTCCGGGGCACGCCGCCGTGGTCGTCCACGCCCGTCTGGTCTCCTCCACGCCGGCCGAGGACGACACCCTCGCCGCGAGCCCGCCGGCCCTGCGGCTCGTCTTCAGCGAGTCGATCGAGGCGGCGCTCTCCAGCGTCCGTGTCGTTTCCGCGCGCGGTTCGGCCGTGGTCCGCGTGCGCGCCGACTCGATGGACGCCAGGGTCCTCGTCGGCGACCTGGCCCCCCTTCCTCCCGGCGCGTACCGCGTCGACTGGCGGATCGTGTCTGCGGACGGCCATCCGGTCGAGGGGAGCTACGGGTTCACGATCCTGGATCCTTCGGGTCCCGCCGACTCGGTGTTCGCTCCCGCTCCACCCCTCCCCGCGCGGCACGTCTCGAGCGGCCACGCGCACGGCGGCCCGAACGCGCCAGCCGGCGTCTCGGCGACGCTCCGCGGCCTCGCCCTGTTCGCCCTCCTCGTCCTGGCCGGCTGGCTCGTCCAGCTCGTGGCGCTCCGCGGCGCCCCCCCGGCAGGCGCGGTCCGGACCGCGCTCGCCTTCGCGGCGGCCGCCGCCCTGCTCCTGATCGCGCACTTCGCGGCCTGGCTCTGGCACGTGACGCCTGCCGATGCCGCACCCGATCTCGGCGCCGCGCTGCAGACCGTCCCCGGCCGCGTGGAGGCGGTCCGGATCGGGCTCGCGCTCCTCGCCGTCTGGGCGATCGGCCTGGCGCGGCGCCCGTGGATCGCGCTCGCCTTCGTCCTCGCGGCCGTCCTGACGAGCGGGGCCGCCGGGCACTCGGCCGGCATCGCGCCGGGCTGGTCGATCCCGCTCAAGTCCCTGCACCTGGTCGCGGTGGCGGTCTGGATGGGCGGGGTGGCGTGGCTCGCGCTCGCCGCGCTGGGGCCGGCGTCCTTCGCCGCCTCGGCTTCCCGGGTCTCGACCCTGGCGCTCGCGTCCGTCGCGCTCGTCGGGGCGACCGGGGCCGCCCAGGCGGCGATCTTCTTGCCGGACTTCTCCGCCCTCAGCAGTTCCGCCTACGGCCGACTGGTCCTCGCCAAGCTCGCCGGCCTGGCCGGGCTGGTCGCGTTCGGGGCGCACAACCGGCGCCGGCTCCTGCCACGGCTGGCCGCGGGCGGGGACCCGGGGGCCCTCCGCGCCTCCACGCGGCGGGAGCTCGCGCTCCTGCTCGCCGTCTCGCTCGTCGCGGGGGCGCTCGCCTACGTCCCGCCGCCGTCTTCCTGACTCGAACACGGAGCGCTCCATGACCCCCCGATCCCGTTCCGCCCGCGATCTCGGCGCGCTCGCCCTCGCGCTGGTCGCGCTCGCCGTCCCGGTCACGCTCCTCGCGCACGCCGTCGTCTTCCCCGGCCACGCACCCCCGGGGGCGTACCAGAAGTACGTCCTGCGGGTCCCGACCGAGCGCGACGTCCCCACGACCCGGATCGAGATCCGCTTCCCCGCCGAGGTCACGGTGATCTCCTTCGCGGACGTGCCGGGCTGGGAGCTCGAGGTGCGGGAGGACGCGGATGGCCAGGTCAGGGGAGCGGTGTGGAACGGGACCCTGCCACCCGGGCGCTTCGTGGAACTGCCGTTCGTCGCGGTGAACCCGCGGACGGAGACCCGGCTGACGTGGCCGGTGGTCCAGACCTACGCGAGCGGCGAAGTCGTGGAGTGGTCGGGTCCCGAGGGCTCGGAGACCCCGGCCTCGGTCACCCTCGTCGCCGACGAGGGTCCGGGCGCGGGGATCTGGCTGGGAGCGGCGGGCATCGTCATCGGCCTGCTCGCCCTCGGCCTGGCGCTCCGGGCTCGGGCCTAGCCCCGCCTCCAGTCACGGCCGTCCACCAGCGCCCGCACGCGGCGATCGATCTCGTCCCGGATCTCCCGCACCCGCTCGGGCGGATTCCCCATCGGGTCCTCGATCTCCCAGTCGACGACCTCGAGGCCCGGCACCCACGGGCACTCCTCGCCGCACCCCATCGTGACCAGGAGGTCCGCCTCGCCGGCGAGCGCCTCGTCGAGCTTCCGGGGGCGAGCGTCGCCGATGTCGATCCCGATCTCCGCCAGCGCCGCGACGACCTCGGGATGGACGCGCTCGGCGGGCCGGGTGCCCGCGGAGATCGCGCGCGCCTTCGCGGGGTCCGCGGCGCGCTCGAACAGCGCCGCCGCCATCTGGGACCGGCCGGCGTTCTCGACGCACGCGAACACCGTGGTGGATCGCGAGACGTCGCTCACCGCTCCACGAGATGTCGCTCGAAGAACAGGACAACCAGCTCCTGCAGCAGGTCCTGGTTCGGCTTCCTGGCGAAACCGTGGCCCTCGTTCATCGCCGTCATCGTCCATACGCGGTGGCCGTTCGCCCGCACCTCGCGCGCGATCTGCTCGGACTCCGACGCCGGCACGCGGGGATCGTTGGCGCCCTGGGCGACGAGCAGCGCGGAGGTGATCTCCCCGGCCCGGCTCGTCGGGCTGATCGCCTCCAGGAACGCGCGCATCTCCGGATCCCGCTCGTCCCCGTACTCGGGTCGCCGCAGGTCGCGGCGGTACTCCTCGGTGTTCTCCAGGAACGTCACGAAGTTGCTGATCCCCACGATGTCGACCCCCGCGCGCAGCCGCTCGCCGAAGTGGACCATGCTGGCGAGGACCATGTACCCGCCGTAGCTCCCGCCGTAGACCGCGACCCGGTTCCCGTCGAGGTCGGGCCGGCCGGCGATCCAGTCGAGCAGCGCTCCGATGTCCTTTACGCTGTCCTCGCGCAGGCGGCCGTTGTCGAGCGTCACGTACTCGCGTCCGTACCCCGAGGAGCCGCGGACGTTGGGGGCGATCACCGCGGCTCCCAGCTCCGCGATCCAGAGCTGGAACGTGCTCGAGAAGGACGGCCGGTACTGGGCCTCCGGACCCCCGTGGATCACGACGATGACCGGATGGGGGCCCGCGCCGGCCGGCCGGTAGACGAACGCCGGGATCTCGCGCGGCCTCCCGTCGACCGTGTCGAAGGTCGGATAGTGGACGAGCTCGGGCGCCACGAACGACTCCGTGTCGAGCCCGCCGACCTCGCTGAACGTCCAGCGCGTGAGCGCGCCGGCTTCGGTGGCGGTCCGGCCGAGCTCCAGCACGAAGGCGTCGCTCGGCGTCTGCGGCGTGTTGAGGGTGAGCCCCAGGCGTTCGCCGTCGGGGCTGAACTCGAGCCCCCCGATCAGCCCGGTCGGGATCGCAGGGACGGGTGCGTGGTCCCCGGTCGTGGGATCCATCAGATGGAGGCGGCCGATCCCACCCTCGTTGACGACGAAGGCGGCCCGCGTCCGCCCGGCGTCGATCGCGAACCCCTCGACGTCCCAGTCGATGTCGCCTGTGATCGGGGTGAACACCCGCGTCTCGAGGTCGAGCCGCCCCAGCCGACGGATCCCGTCCACGGCGTCGGTGACGACGAAGAGCGCTTTGCCGTCCGGCGTGAACTTCGGCCAGACCCCGGCCCAGGAAGCGGGCTCCTCCGCGCTCCCCGCGAGCGGCCGGAGGTCCCCGGTCGCGAGATCGAGCAGATGGAGGCGGCTGTCCGTGATGCTGACGTACTGCACGATCACCAGCCGCTCGCCGTCCGGGCTCCACGAGGCGGTGTTCCACGACGCCCCGTCCGGCGCCTCGACGGCGATCCGCGCCGAGGACGTGTCGCCCACGGCCATCACCCAGACGTCGTTCGAGCGGCCGTTCCGACGGGTGCTGGTCCACGCCAGCCGCTCGCCGTCGGGGCTCCATTCCGAGCCCGTGTTCCGCGACTCCCCGTCGGTCAGGCGGCGGGCCGCTCCCGTGGCGGGATCGAGCAGCCAGAGCTGGTAGAACTCGCTTCCGCCGACGTCCATGAAGAACAGGATCTCGTCGGTGCCGGGCCGGCGGTCGATCCCGCGGGCGGGCTCGTCATAGAACGTGAGCTGCCGGCGGGCGCCGCCGGGCATCTCGAGGCGGTGGATCTGCTGGGTATCCCCGAAGCGGGTGCCCACCACGATGCCGCTTCCGTCCGCAGTCCAGTCGATCAGACCCGCGCTGCGGACGTTCTGGTAGCGG
>DATKCO010000081.1:0-10882 GCA_035513155.1 Gemmatimonadota bacterium
GGGATCGCCAGCGCCACCTGCTCGACCGGGTACCGCTCGGTGACGAACAGCGCCAGCGCGACCACGATCACGGCGAAGACGAAGACCATCTCGAAGGTCATGCGGGAAATGTAACCGAATCGAGTGGGACATCAGCTATCCACTCACCCACGAGGCGATGGCGCAGATCATCGGCGCCAGCGAGGACATCCGCCGCGCCATCTGACGGCTCAGGAAGGCCAGAAGATCGGGATGAAGATCGTCGCGGTGATCAGGAGCAGCAGGTTGAGCGGTCCTCCGACCTTGGGATAGTCCACGAACCGGTACCCGCCGGGTCCGTAGATCAACGTGTTCGTCTGGTACCCGATCGGGGTCATGAAGTCGGCCGAAGCGCCGAACATGACCGCGGCCAGGAGGGCGTACGGGTTCATGCCCAGGTCGCCGGCGGTCAGGAGCGCGATCGGAGTGAGCACGACGGCGGTCGCGTTGTTGGACATGATCGAAGTGAGTACCGACGTCATGAGGTAGAAGGCGGCGACGACCACGCGCGGGCCGAAGGGCCCGAACACGGACGCGACGTGGTGGCCGAGCCACTCGGCCGCACCCGAGTTGTCCATGCCGAGGCCGAGCGGGATCGCGCCGGCCAGCAGGAACACGACCATCCAGTCCATTTCTTCGTACATCTCCTCGATCTTGAGGCAGCCGCTGAAGATCATGAGGAGCACGCCGGTCATCGCCGCCGGCAGGATCGACATCACTCCGGTCCCGGCGGCCGCGACGACGCCGATGAGGATCAGCACCGCGAACAGGGCGCGTGGCCGCGGCCCGGCCGGACGGGAGACCTCGCTGAGTGGCACGAAGCCCGGCTCGTCGGCCAGCGCGTCGAGGGCGGGAGCGGTCCCGTGCACGAGCAGCAGGTCCCCCGCCTCGAGCTCGACCTCCGCCAGCCGCTCGCGCATGGTGCGGCCGTGGTGCTGGACGGCCAGCACGGTGGCGTCGAACCGCTGTTGGAAGCGGGACTCCTTAAGCGTCCGGCCGACGAGCGTGGAGGTCGGCGCCAACAGGATCTCGGCGAGCCGCGCGTCGCCGGTCGCAAGGTCGACCCCGGCCTGGTGGTCGATGGGCGTCTCCAGTTTCTCCTTCTCCGCGAGCCGCAGCAGGTTCTGGGAGTGGCCCTGGGCGTAGAGCACGTCTCCCGGCGTGACGCGCCGATTGGCCACCGGCCCCCACAGCGAGCGCGAGCCGCGGCGCAGCCCGAGGATCGACACCCCGTAGACCTCCCCCCAGCGGACCTCGGCGAACGTGCGGCCGGCCCCCGGAGAGTCGGGGCGCACGTGGAGCTCGGTGGTGAACTCCCGCACGTCGTATTTCCCGGTGAGGTCCAGCTGACCGGGGCGGCGGGGCATGAGCGCCCGCCCGATCGTGAACAGGTAGAGGAGCCCCACGCCGAGGTAGATCAGCCCGAGCGGGGCGATCGAGAACATGTGGAGGTCGGTGAAGCCGCGGTTCCGGGCCATCCCGTAGACGACCAGGTTGGTCGAGGTCCCGATGAGGGTGACCGTGCCGCCCAGGATGGCCGCGAACGACAGCGGCATGAGGAATCGGGACGGAGGCTCGCCCGACTGGAGCGCCACGGCCAGGAACACCGGCAGGAACACGACCACCACGGCCGTGTTGTTGAGGAACGCGCTGAGGGGCGCGACGATCAGGCAGAGCACGATCAGGCGGGTCTCCGTGCCGCCCAGGGGCGCCGTCTGGGCCCAGCGGCCGATGGCGGAGATCGCCCCCGTCTTCATCAGCCCCAGCGACAGCGCCAGCATGGCGGCCACCGTGACCGTGGCCTCGTTGGCGAACCCGGACACGGCTTCGGAGGGCTCTAGGATCCCGGCCAGGAGCAGGACGACGGGGATCGACAGCGCGACCTGGTCGACGGGGAACCGCTCGGTGATGAACAGGGCGAGGGCGCCCAGGATGACGGCGAAGACGATTGCGATCTCCAGCGTCATGCCGTGTCTCCGTGGATGGGGCCCTTCCCGGCGAGCGACACAATCGTACCGTTGCGATTCTCGCGTCACAAGGGGGGAGGGTGATTACGGAGCTCGAGGCAGGGCTCAGCGCCGCATTCTGGGTAAGAATTCCACTTTACGGGTCCGGGTCCGTCCGATAGACTTCTGTTCCTGAAATCCACGATCGTCCCGGTGACAGGCCGCCCGGGCCGGTCTCATCGAGGGAGGCCCTCCAGTGAACGTACATGTGGAGCCGAACCGGTTCCTGAGCGTCGCTTGCGAGCCGGGGGAGCGGATCGTCTTCGACCGCAAGGAAACCCGGTACCACCTGCTGCGGGACTCCGCGGCGCGATTGTGGGACGAGATCGGAGAGGGCGGCACGTTCGAGCTTTCTCCCCCGGAGCAGGGTGCCGAGGATCCGGTCACGCTGCTGATGGACGCGGGCCTGGTGGCGCCGGCGCCCGCGGTCGGGGAAGCGGGTCTCACGCGGCGCGTCTGGCTGCGCCGCACGGGGAAGGCCTCGGCCGCGGCGATCGTGCTGCCTCTGGTGGCGACGATCTCCGCGCCGCAGCTCGCCCTCGGGCAGGGCCCGAGCCTGGACGAGCGGACCGACCTCGACCCCTCGACCGGCTCCGGTTAGTCGCCGCCCTGGTCCGCGAGGGGTCGTATCCAGCGCAGGATCAGGAAGTTCATCAGGCTGAGGAGAGCTCCGAGCTCGAGGCGTCCGAGCGCCACCGCGGCTCCGATGGCACCGGTGCTCCAGATGCTGGTGGCCGTGGCGATGCCGCGCACGTGCCCGGCAGAGCCGTCCTTGAGGATCGCCCCACCCCCGATGAATCCGATCCCGGTGATCAGCCCCTGAAGGATGCGCGCCTGGGCATCGGGGCTGTCGGGGAAGCCGCGCACCCCCAGCAGCATGAACGTGCAGCTCGCCAGCCCGACCAGCGGGAAGGTTCTCAGCCCCGCCGGCCGGTCGGCGTCGTCCCGCTCCCAGCCGATCGGGAGCGCGAGCGCGAACGCGGCCAGCACGAGCCCCAGGTCGGCCAGCAGCCTCAACCAATTCACCTCGGGAGTCACGAGTGGCCCACGGCCACGGGGCTTGAACCTCGTCCGCTCCGACCGTACGCTATGCCGCCATGAGCGATGCACTCCACCCCGTCGGCGAGCCCGAGAGGGAGGTCGGCGAGCCGGTTCCCGGCTTTCCCTACCGGACCCGCTGGCAGACCGGCCTGTGGCAGGATCTCTTCGACCTCCAGATCGACCTCATCGAGAACGACGTCGCGCGGGCGCTGGCGCAGGACTCCGTGATGGTCTTCCAGAGCGTGCCGCTCACCGGCCGGGGCGGCGGCCACTACGCGACCAACGTCGAGATCGCCGAGTACAACGCGCGGCGCCTGATGGATGAATGGGGCCATCGGTTCTGGGTCCTCAATCCGGGTCGGTATCAGCTCGAGTCGAAGGAGGGCACCGGTCTCATGAATCTCCACGCCGCGCGCCTGTCCCGCGAGCGGGGAGAGGAGATCGACGTGGAGCAGCTCTTCCGCCGCTCGCCGCCGCACGGCGGGGACTACATGCGGATGTGGACCCGGATCCTCGTCGAGGACGGGGTCGATGAGGCGGGGCGACGCTGGGACGTCCTCTACTTCCTCGGACCCGCGAACGTGCGCGCCTTCTTCACCGAGGACGGGGCGCGCACCTGGACGGGTGGCGTGGAGGAGTACTTCGCGCGCAAGCAGACGATGGATCGGGACTTTCACGATGCGTTCGTGCCTCCGTTCTTCGATTCCGCCGGCCGCCAGCTGACCGGCGAGGCGGAGAAGCGGGAGTGGAAGCGTCGCCGGAACGACTTCTTCCGCTATTACACCGTCAGGGCCGGCGTGAACTTCAGTCTGGGTGGCCATGACGAGTGGAACATCTGGCAGGGGTTGAACGAGCGCCGGCGCCAGAGCTATGATGGGGTCGCGGACCAGATCGCCGGCTGGTTCGACGGCCGTCAACTCGACCCCGGGTCGTTCTCTACCCGGACGGCTCCCGGGTATGAGACGTGGGCGGACGCACCGCCGACACCCGCCGAGGCCGTCGACAAGGCCCCGGATCCCGCCTGAAACGCGAACGGGGTGACGACCGGGCTCGAGCTCCCGATCGCACCCCGTGTTCGCATCGGGCCCTGCCGTGGTTCTCCGGCAGGTCCCCCCCACGTCCCTTCATCCACCCAACGCAAGGATTCTATCCTCTCTGAGTCCGCGTCGAATATAAGACATCGTACAAGGGTGGATTGTGCTCCTATCCCGCGCTCCGAGGTCGCGCCAGGGAAGCCGGCGCGTATCTTGGTGGCCATGGCCGATGCCGAGACCACGATGGTGCAGGGGAAGCCCACGCGACTGCGCCAGCTGACCGCGGAGCTGCGGGAGCTCGAAGAGCGCCTCCGCCTGGGCGGCGGCCCCGACCGGATCGCCCGTCAGCACGAGCAGGGGAAGCTGACCGCGCGCGAGCGGATCGACCTCCTGCGGGACCCCGGCACGCGCTTCCTCGAGATCGGGCTCCTGGTCGCATGGGACCGCTACGACGGCCAGGCTCCCGCGGCGGGCGTGGTCATCGGCCTCGCCCGGGTCGCGGACCGGCCCGTCGTCGTGGTGGCCAACGACGCCACCGTGAAGGCGGGCTCCTGGTGGCCGGAGACGATCACCAAGATCCTGCGGGCGCAGGAGATCGCCATGCGCTGCCGCGTGCCGATCGTCTACCTGGTCGACTCGGCGGGGGTCAACCTCCCCTATCAGGGCGGGGTCTTTCCGGGACAGTACGGAGCGAGCCGGATCTTCTACTACAACTCGATCATGCGGCACTATCTGAGGGTGCCGCAGCTCGCGGCGGTCATGGGGCCCTGCATCGCCGGCGGCGCCTACCTCCCCGCCCTCTCGGACGTGATCCTGATGGTCGAGCGCACATCGTTCATGGGGCTGGGTGGCCCCAACCTCGTCAAGGGAGCGACCGGGCAGGTGGTGGAGGCGGAGGAGCTCGGCGGCGCGCGGCTCCATACCGAGGTCAGCGGCGTTGCCCATTATCGCGTGGTCGACGACGAGGCGTGCATCGAGCGGATCCGCGACCTGATCGCGGAGCTTCCGTACCGGGCGCCGGCCGTGGGCGACGACTGGACGGCGGTGCCGGGCCGCGAGCCCTCCGAGCTGTACGACCTGCTGCCTCCCGACCATCGCCAGCCCTACGACATGCACGAGGTGCTCGATTGCATCCTCGACGCGGGACCCCGGGACGAGTTCCAGGCCGAACGGGCGACCGAGATGATCTGCCTGACCGGGCGGCTCCACGGCATGCCGGTCGGGGTGATCGCCAACGCGCGCGGCATGGTCCTGCGCGATGGCGGGTCTCCGCGGTTCGGGGGAATCGTGTACACGGAGTCCGCCGAGAAGGTGGCGTACTTCCTCGACAACCTGGATCGCCATCGGACGCCGATGCTGTTCGTCCAGGACGTCTCCGGGTTCATGGTCGGGCCGGAGGCCGAGCGGAGCGGCATCATCCGCGCAGGGGCCCGGTTCGTCGAGGCGATGGCCACCGCCACGGTGGCTAAGCTCGTGCTCACCGTCAATCACGCCTCGGGGGCCGGCTACTACGCGATGGCCGGCCAGGGATTCGACCCCGATTTCCTGTTCACGCTCCCGACCGGTCGGATGGGCGTCATGGAGGGCGAGAGCGCGGTGCGCGCCCTCTTCGGCCCCGAGCTCGACCGACTCCAGGCGGAGGGCCGCGAGCCCGACGCCGAGCTCCAGGCCCGCATCGACGCCGTTCGCGACGACTACGAGCAGCAGCTCGATGCCCGGCACGCGGCCGCCCGGGGCCACGTCGACGCGGTCCTCGAGCCGGAGCGGCTCCGCGACCGGCTCGGGTTCGCGCTCTGGACCGCGCTCCACAACCCCGGACCGCATCTCGGAGCGTTCACGCTTCCTGGCGGCGAGTCCGGCTAGGAGACTGTCGGATCGGACCGTGACGCGCCGGACGAAAGGCCTCCTCCTCGGGCTCGTGGCGCTCGCCGTCGCGCTCGCGATCTGGGTCTTCGGCGGCTTCCTCTGGCCGCGTCCCCAGTTCGAGCGTCCCGGAGCCCCCTGGTCGGTCGACTCGAGGCCGGGCTCCGGTCAGGGCCCGAGGTGATCGGCCGCCACGAGGCGAACGGTCACGCCGAGGACGAAGCCGTCTCGGGTCACCGGCTTGCGGCGCTAGTCGTCCTCCGCGGCCGCGGCGTCCAGGCCTGCCTGGACGTGCCGCCAGCCGAACCGGCCCTTGACGCAGAGGTGACCGCTCGTGACGTCGTGGTCCAGCGGCGAGGTGACCTTCACGATGCGGTTGTCCTGGACGTGCAGATCGAGGTTGCAACCCACCCCGCAATAGGGGCAGATCGTCCGCGTCACCGATTGCCGCGACTCGTCCCAGGTCGCGTCCCGCCGCATGTCGAACTCGGTCTTGAACACCAGCGCCCCGGTCGGGCAGACGCCGATGCAGTTCCCGCAATAGACACAGGCGGAGTCGGGCAGCGTCACGTCGTACTCGGTCGAGATCCGGGACTCGAACCCGCGCCCCGCGACCGCGATGGCGAACGTGTTCTGGGCCTCCTCGCCGCACGCCTGGACGCACTTGTAGCACAGGATGCACTTCCCGTAATCCCGCACGTAGAGGTTGTCCTCCACCTTGGCCGGCTGGGCCACGGTTTCGGGGTCGGGGTACCGTCCGGGATCCGCCTCGTAGGATTCCATCCAGGCGCGGACCTCGGGAGCGGCCAGGGAGAGGTCCACCGACGAGCCGAGGAACTCGAGCACCATCTTGCGGCTGTGCCGGACCCGCTCGCTGTCGGTGGAGACCTTCATCCCCTCCTCGGCCGCCCGGGAGCAGGCGGGAACCAGGGCCCGCGATCCCTCGACCTCGACGACGCAGACGCGGCACGTGTTGACCGGCGTCAGGGTCTCCAGGAAGCAGAGCGTCGGGGTCTCGATGCCCGCCTCGCGGCACGCGCGCAGGAGGGTCGCGCCCTCGGGGACCGAGACGTCCCGGCCGTCGATCTCGACCGTCACGCTCGAGCGGCCACCGTTCCCCGCGCCGCTCACCGGCGGTCTCCGTTCCCGAGGAGTCCGAGCTCGAGCGCCGAGCGGACCGCCAGGGCGGCCGTGTGGCCGAGCCCGCAGATCGAGGCGTCCCCCATGGCGCGGCCGATCTCGTCGAGGAGCTCGCCTTCGTCCCCGCCGGCTACGAGCCGCTCGAGAGCCTCCTGCTGGCGCACGGTCCCCACCCGGCAGGGCACGCACTGGCCGCACGACTCGTCGCGGAAGAAGGCCGCGATCCGGAGCGCGATGTCGTCCATGTCCGTGGCCTCGCCGAACACCATGACGACTCCCGAGCCGATCGAGGCCCCGGCCGCGCGCGTGTCCTCGAAGGTCAGCGGGAGGTCGAGCCGGTCCGGCGGCACGAAGGTGCCGGCGGCGCCGCCGAGGAGGATCGCCCGCGCGACGCCTTCGCCGGTGGTTCCCGCGAGATCGAGGATCTCCCCCAGCGTGGTGCCGAACGGGACCTCGTAGAGCCCGGGCCGCGCGACCTCGCCCGAGAGGCAGAAGAGCTTGGTGCCCGTCGACCCCGCGGTCCCGATCGCCGCGTAGGCGCGCCCGCCGTCGAGGACGATGTCGAGGACGTTGATCAGCGTCTCGACGTTGTTCACGACGGTGGGCTTGCCGAAGAGTCCCTGGTCGGTCGGATACGGAGGCTTGTTGCGCGGCTCCCCGCGGAACCCCTCGATCGAGTTGAAGAGCGCCGTCTCCTCGCCGCAGATGTACGCTCCGCCGCCGCGGCGGATCTCCACGTCGAAGTCGAAGCCGGCCCCCATGACGTCCCGGCCCAGGAGCCCCGCCGCCCGGGCCTGTCCGATCGCGTGCTCGAGGCGCGTGGTCGCGACCGGGTACTCGCCGCGGACGTACAGGTAGCCGGTCTCGCAGCCGGTCGCGAAGCCCGCGATCGTCATCGACTCGACGAGCGCGTAGGGGTCCTCCTCCATCAGCGCCCGGTCCTTGAACGTCCCGGGCTCCGACTCGTCGGCGTTGCAGACGAGGTGATGGGGCGTGGCTGTCGCCGCCGCCACCGCGGCCCACTTCCGGCCCGCCGGGAACGCGGCGCCTCCGCGGCCGAGGAGACGCGAGTCGGTGACCTCGCGGACGACGGCGGCCGGACCGAGCTCGATCGCCCGCCGGAGCGCCTCGTAGCCGCCCGCGGCCCGGTAGTCGTCGAGCCGGGCGGGGTCGATGCGGCCGACCCGGCGCAGGAGCCGGAGCCCCCCGGCCCCGTCCTCGACCTGGGGCATCCGCACGCGGCCGGAGCGAAGCGGGCCCCCGTCCCGGAGGTCCGAGAGCAGCCCCGCCAGCGCCGCGCCGCCGGCGAGCGAATCCACGGTCGCGTTCGCGGCCCCGGTTCGCTGGACGAACGCCGCCGGCGCGCCGTCGCACGCCCCGACACACGGGCTGGGGAGCCACGTCACGCCCTCGGCCCCGCCCGCCGGGCCCAGCCGGGCCTCCAGTCCGGCCACCACCTCCCCCGCGCCCGCCATGCGGCAGGCGATGTCGTCGCACGCGTGGACGACGACCGGCGCCAGCGGCTTCGTCGACAGCAGGGCGTAGAAGCTGGCCACCGCGAAGGCCTCGGCCGGAGGAACGCCGAGCCGCTCGCAGACGTGGTTCAGCCCACCCTCGCTGACCCAGCCGACGTCGTCGACGAGGGCGTGGAGGGCGGGCAGGAGGAGATGGCGCGGCAGCCCGGTTACGCCGGGGCCACCGGCGAGCCGGTCGAGGAAGGTGTCCACCGCCGCCCGCTCGGAAGCCGTCGGGACGGCGGCCATGAGCTTCAGATCCACGGCGCTCCCATCAGCCGGCGAGCGCCGGCTCGAGCTTCTCGATCCGGACGGCGCTGGCCTTGAACTCCGCCGTCCCGGACTTCGGGTCCCAGGCGTCGATGGTGAGCACGTTGGTGTCGATCTCGTCCGGGAAGTGGAGGGTCATGAAGGCGAGCCCGGGACGGAGGCCGGGGTCGATGCGCACCGGGCCCTCGACGGAGCCGCGCCTCGAGGTCACGCGCACCCGATCGCCCTCGGCGACCGCCAGCGCTTCCGCGTCCTCGGGCGAGAGCTCGACGCAACCGCCGCGGCGGATCGGCGCCGTGTACGCGCGGCTCTGGACCCCGGTGTTGAAGGAGTCGAGGCACCGGCCGGTCGTCAGCCGGATCGGGTACTCCTCGGTCAGCTCGTCGACCGGGGGCGCGTAGTCGACCGGCACGAACGGGGCCGGCGGCCCGCCCCTCGGCTCCTCCCACAGCCGCCCGTGGAGGAACAGCGAGCCCGGGTGCGATTCGTCGGGGCACGGCCACGGGATGCCGCCCAGGTCGTCGAGCCGGCGGTAGCTCATGCCGGCGTGCATGGGCGACAGCGACCGCAGCTCGTCCCACACCTCCTCCGCGGTCGGCGCGCCCCAGTCGTGACCGAGGCGCCGGGCGAGGTCGGCCACGATCCGCAGGTCGTCGCGGGCCTCGCCCGGCGGCTCGAGCGCCTTCCGGACCCGCTGGACCCGCCGCTCGCTGTTCGTCACGGTGCCCTCCGTCTCCGCCCATCCGGCGGCCGCCGGCAGCACGACGTCGGCCATCTCGGCGGTCGCCGTCATGGTGATGTCGGCGACGACCATGTGATCGAGGCCTTCGAGGAGGCGGCGTGCCCGGGTGGCGTCGGCTTCCGACTGTGCGGGGTTCTCCCCGACGATCAGGAGCGTGCGCAGCTCTCCCTCTCCCATCGCCTCGAACATCTCGCTGAGGTGCCATCCGCTCCGGGGAGGGATCGCCACGCCCCAGGCGCGCTCGAACGGCGCCCGGAGCTCCGCGTCCTCGACGTCCTGGAAGCCGGGGAGCTTGTTGGGGATCGCGCCCATGTCCCCGCCGCCCTGGACGTTGTTCTGGCCGCGCAGCGGACACAGGCCCGACCCGTAACGGCCCACGTGCCCGGTGAGGAGCCCGAGGTTGATCAGCGCGAAGACGTTGTCGGCGGCGTTGTGGTGTTCGGTGATCCCGAGCGTCCAGCAGATCTGGGCCGTGCCGGCCCCGGCATAGGCGTGGGCGATCCGGCGGATCTCCTCCGGCGCGATGCCCGTGACCTCCGCGCCGCGTTCGAGCGTCCATGGCTCGACGGACTCCCGGTACGCGTCGAAGCCGCTGGTGGCGCGGTCGATGAAGGCCTCGTGCTCGAGGCCCTGGGCGAGGATCTCCCGTCCCATGGCGTTCGCCAGCGCGATGTCCGATCCGACGTCGATCCCGAGCCAGTGGTGCGCCCACTGGGCCGAGCTCGTGCGACGCGGGTCGATCACGAAGAGGGTCGCCCCGTTCCGGACACCCTTTAGCAGGTGGTGGAAGAAGATCGGATGGGTCTCGCGGGCGTTCGACCCCCACAGGAGGATGACGTCCGTCTCCTTGATCTCCTGGTACGAGCTCGTTCCGCCCCCCGCTCCGAAGACCGTCGCCAGACCGACGACGCTGGGAGCGTGTCAGGTGCGGTTGCAGCTGTCGACGTTGTTCGAGCCGATGACGGCGCGAGCGAACTTCTGGGTCAGGTAGTTGAGCTCGTTGGTCGTCTTCGAGCAGCTGAAGAGTCCGAACGAGCTCGGCCCGTGCTCGCGCGTCACCCGCCGGAATCCGTCAGCGGCCCGGTCGAGCGCCTCGTCCCAGGAAGCCGGCCGGAGCCGGCCGTTGTCGCGGACGAGCGGTCGCGTGAGCCGCGCGTGGCGGTCTTTCATCGCGCCTCCTTCTCTCGGCCAGTGTACCGCGGCCCGCGGCGGGGAAGCAACACGGCGGAGGTTGCTACCCCGGCTCGGGTTGGG
>DATKCO010000082.1:0-5092 GCA_035513155.1 Gemmatimonadota bacterium
CGGTCGTCCTGACCATCGCCTCGCTCGCCGACTACAAGGATCACCCCACGCTCGTCGCCGCGGCGGCCCGCCTGCGCGCGCGCGAGCCGATGACCCGCTGGGTGGTGTGCGGGGCCGGCGGGCTGCTCGAGCCGATGCGGGGCGAGGTCGAGCGGCGGGGGCTGTCGAAGCGCGTCCGCTACCTGGGATACGTCGCCGGAGCGCGCGGGCTCCTCCCCCAGTCCGACGTCTTCTGCCTGACCTCGAAGACCGAGGGGCTCGGGACCAGCGTCCTCGACGCGATGGCGGCGGGCGTCCCGGTCGCGGCGACGGCCGGCGGCGGGATCCCCGAGATGATCGAGCACGAGAGGACCGGGCTCCTCGCTCCCGTCGGCGACGCGACCGCTCTCGCCGCGGCCGTCGACCGTCTGCTCGACGACCCCCCGCTCGCGCACCGCCTGGCGGAGGCGGCGCGTGAGCGCGTGCGGGACTTCGACATCGAGCGGACGATCGAGCGCACCGAGGCTCTCTACCGCGAGCTCGTGGCCGAGCGCGGCGCGAGGTGATCCGGGCGAGCCGCGGGAGTTTTCCCCCGCCGTGGTTCTCGCTAATGTTGAGCCTGGCCCACCGACATCTCACTGAGAGGAGGAACCCGAGCATGGGACGCATATCGGCATTCCTGTCCGCCGTCGCCATCTCTTCGCTCCTGGCGATCGGGTGCCAGCAGGAAGGCGACGAGCCGGCCGGCGATGCCGCGACCGACACGCTGGCCGCGGCCACCGACACCACACCCGATCGGACCCTCTACGAGCGACTGGGGGGCGAGCCCGCCATCGTCGCCGTCGTCGACACCTTCGTCGCTCTCGCCGCCGCCGACGAGGAGCTCAACTTCACTCGTCAGGGGACGGCGAACGAATGGGAGGCCACCCCGGAGAACGTCGAGCTCTTGAAGACGCGGCTCGTTCAATTCATCGGACAGGCGACCGGGGGACGACAGAACTACCAGGGGAAGGATATGGGGACCGCGCACGCCGGCATGGAGATCACGGACCAGCAGTTCGACCGTCTCGGCGGGCATCTCGGCACCGCGCTCGACGCCTACGAGGTCCCCGAGGAAGACAAGCAGGAGCTCTTCGCGATCGTCGAGACGACGCGCGACGCGATCGTGGCTTCACCTTGAGGAGAGACGAGGTTCGCCGGGCTAGCATCTCCGCGTTGTCGCCGGGCCCGGGCGGCTTCACTCGTTCTTCCGATGCAAACCCTGCTCGAGGGAGACGGCCACCTCGCCGCCGAACAGGACCGCCAGCGCGGTCAGGTACAGCCAGATCAGCAGGACGAGGATGCCGCCCACGAGGCCGTAGGTGCTGCCGTAGCTGCCCCAGTTGGCCACGTAGACCCGGAAGCCGGTCGTCGCGAGCAGCCACAGGCCCGTGCCGACCAGCGAGCCGATCGTCACGTAGCGGACCGACAGATTCTGCTCGCGGTCCGGCAGGTAGTAGTAGGCGAGCCAGGCGAGGGTGGTGAGGGACAGATAGGCGAGCGGCCAGCGCGCGAGGTTCCAGGCGTCGGCCAGTCCCAGGGCGGCGAGGATCTCCGCGCCCGCCAGCACCGCGGTGGCCCCTCCCGTAACCAGCACCGAGGCGCAGACGAGCAGGCCGAGGGCGAGCAGCCGGCGCTTCCACCAGCTCCGCCCCTCCTCCACGTCGTAGATCGCGTTCAGCCCGTCGGTCAGGGAGGCGAAGATGTTCGAGCCCGACCAGAACGTCAGGACGATGCCGAGGGATAGGATGTCGGGCCGCCGCTGGCCGGTAATCTCGCGCACGAACCGTTCGAGGAACCGGGTCGGCTCCGCGGGCATGATGGACTTGATCCCGTTCATGATCCACTCGAACGCCGGCTCGCCACCGAGGAGCCCGGTCAGCGCGAACAACCCGAGGAAGAGCGGCCAGAGCGAGAGGAAGGCGTAATAGGCCACCTTGGCGGCTTCGCCGGTCAGGTTGTCCTCGCGCGCCTCCTTCAGGATTGCCCAGGTGGCCCGCAGGAACCGCTTCGCTTCGCGTGTCCCCAGCATCCCTCCCCTTCCCCGTTGCGGCCTCGCCGCCGAAGCGGAGATTCGAGTAGTCGAGAGATCGTAAACGGTGGGGAGATGACGCGCCAAGACGAAACGACCCTTCCACGGATCACGGTCGCCTGCCCGTTCTGCGGCCGGCTCAACCGCATCCGCGCGGATCGCGTCATGGACCGCCCCCGTTGCGGCGAGTGTGGGCGGCCGCTCCTCGTGGACCGGCCCGTCAAGGTGACGGACGCGGACTTCGATCGAGTGATCGGGGAGACCGACATCCCGGTCCTCGTCGACTTCTATGCCGACTGGTGCGGCCCCTGCAAGGTCATGGCGCCCGTGCTCGACGACTTCGCGTCGGACCGGGCCGGCTCGGTGCTGGTCGGGAAGCTCGACACCGACCGCGAGCCGGAGACCGCCTCCCGGTTCGGGATCCGCGGCATCCCCACGCTGATCGTGTTCCGGGATGGCGCGGAAGTCGCGCGGCGGACCGGCGCCATCGGCGCGACCGAGCTCGCGGCTCTCGCCGACGAGGCGCCCGCCTGACCGGCCGATCTCAGCTCAGCGCGGAACGATCCGGTGGACGGTCCCGCCAGCGGTGAGGAGGTAGATCTCTCCGCTGGCGTCCTCCCCGAAGGAGGTGACCGAGTTGTCGGCCGGCTCGAGCTCGGTCCAGCGGCGCTCGTCGGTGGCGACGCCGCTCGCGAAGCGGAGGCTCCGCACGAAGCCGCGGCAGTAGTCGGAGTAGAGATAGATCCCGCGCAGGTCGGGAATCGCCGCCCCGCGGTAGACGAAGCCGCCGGTCACCGAGCATCCCTCGCCATGGCCGTACTCGGTCACGGGGAGGGTGAGGCCGCTCCGGTCGCATCCGTCGGCGGGCTCGAAACAGTGCTCGCCCTCCATCACGTTCCAGCCGTAGTTGAGCCCACGGCCCGCGCCGCGGACCGCGTGGATCTCCTCGAACCGGTTCTGCCCGACGTCCCCGATGTAGAGATCGCCGGTCTCGCGGTCGAACGAGAAGCGCCACGGGTTCCGCAGCCCGTAGGCCCAGACCTCCGGTCGCGCACCCGCGGTGTCCACGAACGGGTTGTCGGAGGGAATCCCGTACGGAAGCCCGGCGTCGACGTCGATCCGGAGCAGCTTGCCGAGCAGCACCCCGCGGTTCTGGCCGTTTCCCTGCGGGTCGCCCCCCGAGCCCCCGTCTCCCGTCCCGATCCAGAGCATGCCGTCGGGACCGAACAGGATCAGCCCGCCGTTGTGGTTGCCGAACGGCTGCTCGATGGTGAGGACGAGCCGCGCGGAGCCGGGATCGGCGCGCTCGGGATCGTCCGTCGAGACCCGGTACTCGACGATCCGCGTGTCCCCCGCCGGATCGGTGAAGTCGACGAAGAAGCGCCCGTTCGTCGCGTAATCGGGATGGAAGGCGAGCGACAGCAGGCCCTGCTCGTTGCCGGTCGAGACCTGCCCGCGCAGGTCGAGGAAGGGCTGGGGCCGGGCCATCCCGTCCTCCACGATCACGACCCGGCCCCCCTTCTCGACGACGAAGAGGCGCGGATCCCCGGGCGGGGAGACGAGCCAGACCGGGAAGTCGAGACCCTGGACGACCACCTCGAGACCGACCCCGACCGGGGAGGGGCCACCGTCGCCGGGCGGCTCGGTCGCGTTGCCGTTCGAGTCACAGGCCAGCGCGGCGGCGCCGAGGAGCGCGAGAAGGCGGGTTCGGAACTTCATGGCGCGGGGAGTTTATCGCTCCTCATGGACCGGCGCCTCCCCCCGACCGCGCTCCTGGTGGCGCTAGCCCTGGCCTGCGGCGACGGCCCCGAGGCGGGCCCGCGCGCGGCCGACGCGAACGGCGCCCCTGCTTCCGTGCCCGAGCCAGCCCCGACGGGGTCGGGGGAGCCCTCCCGCTGGCTCTTCATCTGGGCCGGGGACATCGACCGCGCCGACTCCGACTTCCTCGCGGTCCTCGACGCCGACCCGACGAGCTCCGGCTACGGGCGGGTCGTGACGACGCTCCCGGTCGAGGCGCGCGGCACGATGCCCCACCACACCGAGCACCGGATGCCTGCCGGGGGCACGCTCTTCGCCAACGGGTTCCGCGCCGGGACGACGTTCCGCTTCGACCTGACCGACCCGGCGAGCCCGCGGCTCCTCGGCGCGCTCGGCGAGGCCGCCGGCTTCACCCATCCGCACAGCTACGAGCGGCTTCCGAACGGGAACGTGCTGGCCACGTTCCAGGGTCGCGGGCCGGACAACGTGGACCCCGGCGGCCTCGTCGAGATCGACGACGGGGGGGCCGTGATCCGCTCGGCCTCCGCCGCCGACCCGTCCGCGGGGCGGGCGCTCCTGCGCCCGTACAGCCTGGCGATCGTGCCCGCGCTCGACCGCGTGGTCGTCACCAGCTACGACATGGGCGAGGACATGGGCTTCAGGGGAGGGCGGCGCGGACGGACCCATGTCGTCCAGGTGTGGCGCCTCTCGGACCTCGAGGTCCTGGCGACGATCGACCTGCCCCCGATGCCCGGTGGCGGTGGCGACGAGCAGCCCGGCGAGCCGCGGCTCCTCGCCGACGGCCGCACCGTCCTCGTGTCGACGTTCACGTGCGGACTCTACCGCATGACCGGCCTCGAGGGCGGGAGCCCGGGCGCCGAGCCCGTCCACGGCTTCGCGGGCGGCGGATGCGCGGTCCCGGTGGTGTCGGGACGCTGGTGGGTCCAGTCCGTGCCGAGCGCCCGCGCGCTCGTCGCGCTCGACGTGTCCGACCCCGCCGCCCCGGCCGAGGTCTCCCGCCTCGAGCTCGGCCCGCGGAACTTCCCCCACTGGCTCGCGCTCGACCCCGCCTCCGGCCGGATCGTGATCGCCGACCGCGGAGACGGCGAGGAGCGGCTGTTCATCGCCCGCCTCGACCCGGCGACCGGCTCGCTCTCTCTCGACGAGTCGTTCCGCGATCCGGGCTCGGACCGTCCTGGCGTCTCGTTCGAGCGGGCCGAGTGGCCGCACGGACGGACCGGCGCCGCCCGGCCCCACGGCACCGTCTTCGACTGAGCGCGCGAG
>DATKCO010000083.1:0-2482 GCA_035513155.1 Gemmatimonadota bacterium
AACCGACCGATCCAGACATGTCGCGATCCATGTTTGCCGAGTCCCGCGCGCTGGATTCCTTCGACCAGTACCTGTTCGACGTAGAGAAGTACCCGCTGATCGAGCACCCTTCCGAGGAGCGCGCGCTCGCCCGGCGCGCCCGTGAAGGGGACAAGGAGGCCGCAGAGCGACTCGTGACGGCGAACCTCCGCTTCGTGATCTCCTACGTGAAGAAGTACCAGGGGCGGGGCCTGGGCCTGGCCGAGCTCGTATGCATCGGCAACGAGGGGCTGCTCAAGGCCGTGAAGAAGTTCGATCCGGACAAGGGCGTGAAGTTCATCTCCTATGCCGTGTGGTGGATCCGCCAGACGGTGCTCCAGGCGCTGGCCGAGCAGACGCGCTCGGTGCGGATCCCGCTGAACCAGAACTCCAACCTCGTCAAGCTGTCCCGCACCGAGACGGCCCTGACCCAGCAGCTGGGGCGCTCGCCGTCCGACCAGGAGATCGCGGACGAGATGCAGGAGCCGCTCGAGACGATCCGGGCGTTGCGCCGGGTCGCCGCGTCGGAGCTTTCGCTGGACGCGCCCATCG
This sequence comes from Gemmatimonadota bacterium, assembly GCA_035513155.1. Classification (GTDB taxonomy): domain Bacteria; phylum Gemmatimonadota; class Gemmatimonadetes; order JACCXV01; family JAHWKZ01; genus JAICNR01. The sequence goes on from DATKCO010000083.1 coordinate 571, forward strand.
ACCGCGGTGACCGGGACAGCGCCTCCTTCGGGGAGCGCTTCGCGGGCGCCGAGGGCGACGACATCGAAGACACGGTGGAGCACCAGGCGCGCCGCGAGTTCCTCGACCGCATGTTCGAGAAGTACCTCACCGAGCGCGAGCGCAAGATCCTGTACCTCTACTACGGGCTCGATGACGGCGAGGAGCGGACGCTGGAGGAGATCGGCTCCCTCCTCGGCGTGACGCGCGAGCGCATCCGCCAGATCCGCAACCGTGCGTTCGAGAAGCTACGCGAGAGCCCGGACGGCGCCGCGCTGTCGGGCTTCTGGAGCGCCGCCTAGGCGAGCGAGCGCGCCGGGCCGCGTGCCCGGCCGCGAGGCGGCGCATGACGCGGCCCGCCGGAACGCGACGCGGGGTCCTCGCCCGGTTCGGGCGGGGGCCCCGCGCCCGTTTCCGGGACGGGACGCCTCGCGGGTCGCCGTTTCCGGGACGGGACGCCGTCGTTCACCGGCGGAACAGCCCCGCGAGACGCCGTTTACTACGGGGCCCGGAGAGCGGCGGACATCGGGCCCGGAGACGGACAGCATCCATGTCGAGGTGGCGAGGGGGAAAGGGTCACGGGTGGCGGGCGACACACCCGTGAGCGCGACGGCTCCGCGGCTCGCCCGGGCCGCGGCCGGCCGACTGCCGCTCGCGCTTCTCCTGGCCGTCGCCGGCGGCGCCTGGTCTCCTCCCCCAACCTCCGCGGCGCAGGACGACGGGGGGTGGAACGAGCCCCGCGTCCTGGACATGGTGGACCGCGCGCGCGCGAGGCGGGCGGTCCCGCGGGCCGATTCCGGCCTGACCAGCTACCGCGCCCGGGCCACCGGCTACGTCTACTTCTACCTCGACCGCGGGGATGCCGGCGAGCGCAACCTGGTCAAGACCGACCAGCTGGCGCTGGACATCTTCTGGGCCGCCCCGGACCGCACCAAGCAGCACATTGTCGGCCTCCGGGATGCCAGCTCGCTCCCCAACAACATTCGCTACCACCTGGACCACCTGACGGTCGTCCAGGACGAGTTTCCCGATGTCATCCGCATGGGCGATGGCGATGAGGTGCGCGACGTGCCCCACCCGGCCGCGCCGGGCTCCGATCGGATCTACGACTTCCGCCTCGCCGACTCCCTCTCCATCCGCCTCAGCGATCGGCCGGACCCGATCCGCGTCTACGAGATCCAGGTCCGTCCCAGGCGGTTCGACGTGCCCGCGTTCGTGGGATCGATGTTCCTCGACCGGGAGAGCGCGGCGATCGTCCGCCTGAGCTTCACCTTCACGCCGGCGTCCTACGTGGACCGGCGGCTGGACTACATCCGCGTTTCCCTGGACAACGGCCTCTGGGACGGCCGTTACTGGCTCCCCCACGAACAGCGGCTGGAGATCCGGCGCCAGCTTCCCGAGATCGACTTCCCGACCGGCGGCGTGATACGAGGGGTGCTTCGCATACGCGACTACCGGTTCAACGAGGAGTTCGGCGAGATCTTCTTCGCTGGACGCCCGGTCGTGGCGTTCCCCGACGCGGCCCTGGAGCGGTTCCGTTTCGAGGACGAGCTCCACGCGGAGGTCGATGCGGAGGGGCTGGCCACGCCGCTCGAGCTGGAGGACCTACGGCGCACCGCGATGGAGCTGGTGGGCTCGCGGCGCCTGAGCGGCCTGCCGGGGGTCCGGCTCCGCCTGGAGAGCGCGTCGTCCTTCCTGCGCTACGACCGCGCGGAAGGCGCCCGCCTGGGGGCCGGGATCGCCTGGACGCCGTCGCCCACGACCCGGCTGGAGCTCGACGCGGGTTACCCCATGGCGCGGGCGAGGGCGGGCGTGGCCGTCGCGGCGGAGGGTCCGCTCGCTCCCTCGCTGACGGTCCGCGCCGAGCTCTTCCACGAACGGATGCGCGACATGG
>DATKCO010000084.1:0-10466 GCA_035513155.1 Gemmatimonadota bacterium
GGACCGCTCCGGTCGACGTCCTCGACTTTCCCTGACCGGCGCTGACCGCGTGGGCGGCGACCGCTCGCGACTACCCACCGAGGGGATCAACCCCCGCACGACGGACATCGACACGCTCGGGCCGCGGGAGATCGTGGAGAGGATCCACGCCGAGGACCGGCGCGCGGTCGAGGCGGTCGGCGCGGTGCTGGACGACGTGGCGGAGGTGGTCGAACGTCTCGTGCGCGCGCTCGAATCGGGCGGCCGGCTGTTCTACGTGGGCGCGGGGACGAGCGGTCGCCTCGGGGTCCTCGACGCGGCCGAGCTCCCGCCGACCTTCGGCACCGACCCCTCGCGGGTCCAGGCGATCCTCGCGGGGGGCCCGGACGCGATGTGGCGCGCGCGGGAGGGCGCCGAGGACGTGCCCGCGGACGGCGCGGCGGCGGTCGCCGAGCACGGGGTCGACGACCGCGACCTGGTGGTCGGGATCGCCGCCGGCTCCACGACCCCCTTCGTCCTCGGGGCGCTGCGGGAGGCGATCCGCCGCGGCGCCGGGACCGTCTTCCTCACCTGCGTGCCGCCCGCGGACGCGCCGATCGCGAGCGAGGTCGATGTCGTCATCGCGCCGCTGACCGGTCCCGAGGCGATCGCCGGCTCGACCCGGATGAAGGCGGGCACGGCGACCAAGCTCGTCCTCAACATGCTGACGACGGCGGCCATGGTGCGGATGGGAAAGACGTACGGGAACCTGATGGTGGACCTGCAGGTCACGGCCGCCAAGCTCGAGGATCGGGGACGGCGGATCCTGCGGGATCTGCTGGGCGTTTCCTACGACGAGGCCGGAGGACTGCTGCGCGCCGCCGGCGGCCGGGTGAAAGTCGCGCTCGTCATGCACCGACGAAGCGTGGACCGTGGCGAGGCGGAGCGGCTGCTGGAGGAGGCGGGTGGGTTCCTGCGCCGGGCCTGGGGCGAGTAGGGGAGGGCGCCCGCGAGGCGGACGCCCGGACCCGTCAGCGCTTGTCGGCCACCTCGAAGGTCAGCTTCACGTTCACGCGGTAGGCCGTGATCTTCCCGTTCTCGACGATCCCCTGCATGTCCTTGACGTAGACGCTCTTGATCCCCTTGACGGTCTCGTTCGCCTCGCTCACCGCCATGCGGGCGGCGTCCTCCCACCCCTTGTCGGACTGCGCGAGCACCTCGATCACCTTGTGAACGCTCATCCACCCCTCCTTTTCTCGTTGGTCGCGGCCCACAGGATGGTACGCGATCGCCAGAAAAGCGAAAGCCCCCTTCCGGAGAAGGGGGCTTTCTGACGCCACCACCGCGGGGCCGCGGTTACGTTTTCAACGGCAGCGGCGCTGACTCTGATACGCGGCTGACGCCCGCGGGTTCCATCCCCCGGAAAAAAGTTTCCACGCCGAACCACGAACCGGGTCCCGGGGGGTCCGGGCGGCCGGCTTGGCCCCCCCGGGCGCCGGCTCTACGTTGGGGATCCCATGACGACGACTTCGATCGAGGGGCTGGCGGCCTCGCTCCGGCGGGCGGAGGGGGCGCTGGTCCTCGGGCTCATGTCCGGGACCAGCGCCGACGGCGTCGACGCCGCCTGCTGCCGTCTCTCGGGCGAGGGGCGCGGGCTCTCCTGCGAGGTCCTCGGCGTCGCGTCGCGACCCTATCCGGCGCGGATGGCCCGGGAGCTCCGGAGCCCCGAGACCCTGCAGGCGCCGGCGGTCGCCCGGCTCTCCGTCGAAGTCGCCGCCGCCTTCGCCGAGGCGGCGCGGGTCGCCACCGCGGCGGCGGGGGTGCCGATCGAGCGGGTGGACCTGATCGGCAGCCACGGCCAGACGCTCTGGCACGATCCGCGGGGGACCCGCGGCGGGGTGCGATGCACGCTCCAGATCGGCGAGGCCGCCGAGATCGCCGAGCGCACCGGCGTTCCCGTGTGGCACGACTTCCGGCCCGCCGACGTGGCCGCGGGCGGCGAAGGCGCCCCGCTCGTCCCCTACGTGGACTGGGCGCTCCTGACGCATCCCGACCGCTGGACGGCGTGCCTCAACCTGGGGGGGATCGCGAACGTGACGATCCTCCCCCCCGCGGCGACTCTCTCCGACGTCGTCGCCTTCGACACCGGCCCCGGCAACATGGTCCTGGATGCGCTCGCGGAGCGCCTTCTCGGAGCCCCGCACGATGCGGGCGGCGCCGCAGCCACGGCCGGCGAAGCCGACTCGGACCGCCTGGAGGCCGCGCTCGCCGACCCCTACTTCGCCCTGCCGGCTCCCAAGTCGACCGGCCGCGAGTGGTTCGGCGCGGGCTGGACGGAGCGGTACTTCGGCCCGCTCGACGATCTCGGGCAGGACGCCGCGCGCGGCCGGCTCGCCACCGCCGCCGCCCTGACGGTCGAGTCGGTCGCTCGCGCGCTCGAAGGGCAGGCCGGCACGGCTCCGGTTCCCGGGGACGCGCGCGTGCTCGTCTCGGGAGGGGGCCGGCGCAACCAGGCGCTCATGGAGGGCCTGGCCCGGCGGCTCGCGCCGCGCGAGGTGGGTCCGGTGGACGCGGTCGGGCTCGACGGGGACCACAAGGAGGCGATCGCGTTCGCGATCCTCGCGTACGCGAGCGCGCGAGGAAGCGCGGTGGCGGTCCCGGGCGCGACCGGCGCCCGCCACCCCGCGCGGCTCGGCAAGCTGGCGCTGCCGCCCGCCGTCGGACCGTGAAGCCCGGGGCCGCCGACCCTGCCGCGCTCTCGCCCGCCGAGCTGGCCGGCCAGCTGGTCTGCGTCCCGCTCCGCGACTACGCCGGCCAGCCCGCGGCGCGCGACGCCTTCCTGGAATCGATCGAGCGCCACCGGTGGGGCGGCGTGATCGTGTTCGGCGGCGATCTCGCGGCGGTCGGCGAGCTCCTCGCCGCGGCCCGCGAGCGATCGCCGATCCCGCCGCTGGTCACCGGGGATTTCGAGCGCGGGCTCGGGCAGCAGTTCCCGGCGGCCGGCACCCGGTTCCCCTCGTTCATGGCGTTCGGGGCGACCGACGACCCCGCGCTGACCCGGGCCGCGTGGACGGAGATCGGGCGCGAGCTCGCCGCGCACGGGTTTCACGTCGACTTCGCGCCGGTCGCCGACCTCGCCCTGGAGCCCGCCAACCCGATCGTCGCCGACCGCGCGGCCGGCGACGACCCCGAGCGCGTGGCCGCCATCGTGGCGGCGGCGGTCGAGGGGCTCCAGGCGGCGGGGATCGCCGCCACGGTCAAGCACTTCCCGGGCCACGGGCGGACGATGGTGGACAGCCACGAGACGCTCCCGGTGGTCGAGGCGACCCGGGAGGAGCTGGAGGTCGCCGACTGGATCCCGTTCCGGGCCGGTCTCGCGGCCGGGGCGCGGCTCGCGATGAGCGCCCATGTCGCGTTCCCGGCCCTCGAGCCCGACGGGGCCCGGGACCGCCCCGCGACCTTCTCGCGCGCGCTCGCGACCGACGTGCTGCGCGGGGAGTGGGGTTTCGAGGGGCTCCTCTGCAGCGACGCGCTGATGATGGGCGCGGTGAGCGGCGAGGGCCCCGGCACCGCTGCCCGGCGCGCGCTCGAAGCTGGGATCGACTGGCTCCTCTACCCCCCCGAGCCCGAGCGCGTCCACGCGGAGCTGGCCGCGGCGCTCGAGTCGGGAGCGCTGCCGCGCGAGACGTGCGAGCGCGCCGCGAGCCGGCTGCTCGACCTCAAGCGGTGGGCGATCGGCGGTCGAGCCGCCCCCGGCACGCTGATGACCGCGGCGCCCCTGGCCGAGGCGGTGGCGGGCGCGGCCCTCGTCGCCGATCCCCCCGAGCCCCCGGCCGGCTACGCGTGGCCGGACCGGGCGCAGTGGGTCGCGATCCTGGACGGCGGCATCGGCCGCGACGAGGTCGTCCTGGAGGCCGAGCTCGCGGCCGCCGCCGCGCGGCAGCTCCTCGTCATCGATACGGCGGCGGGATCGGACGCCGTGCTGGCAGCCATCGCGGAGGCGCGCGAGCGGTGCGCGAACGCGTGGGTGGCGTGCGCGGTCTTCAGCCCGGTGCGCGCGTGGAAGGGGCGCGCAGGGCTCTCGACGGCGGCACGGGAGGCGATCCGCGTGGCCACTGCCGAAGCCCGCGACGCGGTCTTGATCCTGTTCTCCAACCCGCGTATCGTGAACGAGTTGCCGGCTCCCCCTCGCGTCGTCTGGACGCACGGGGAGGCACCCGCGAGCCAGCGCGCCGCGCTTGATTTCCTGCGCGGCTCCCTCCCCGCCAGCGGGCGACTCGCGGTGCGGCTCTGACACCATTGAACCTTCTCGAGGCGCTACGAGTATGAAGGATTCCATGCCGATCTCGAAAAGGAACCTCTCGCTGACGCTGGCTGGGCTCGTCGCGGTCCTCGTCGTCGCCTCGAGCGCCGACGCGCCGAGACCGGCCGTCGCCCAGTCCGTGCGGGACGATCCGTTCGCCGTCCCCGTGGGGCTCGAGCGGGCAGTCGAGTTCTGGAAGAAGGTCTACGGGGATTGGAGCGAGAACGAGGTCACGTTCCACGACCGGGACGACCTCGGCATCGTCTACCGCACGATGGTCCAGAAGAAGTCGGACAACGCGACCACCTATGCGGCCAACGAGGCGGCCCAGCAGGCGATCGTCGACCGCACCAAGCGGATCCTGCTCGACCTGGCGGCGCGCGACCCCGATCCGCGCACGCTGAGCGGGGAGTATCGCGAGGTGTACGAGGCGTTCGGGAACCTGGGGAACCCGGACCGGTGGCGTCAGGCCTCAGGGCGGATCCGGGTCCAGCGGGGATTGAAGGAGCGGTTCCATCGCGGGCTGATCCACGCCGGCCAGTACCGCGAGCACATCCTCGAGATCTTCCGGGAGGAGGGGATCCCCGAGGAGATCGCGTGGCTGCCGATGGTCGAGTCGACCTTCAACATCGAAGCGCGGTCGAAAGTCGGAGCCGCCGGGGTGTGGCAGTTCATGCCCGGAACCGGTCGGTCCTACATGCGGGTGGACGCCACCGTCGACGAGCGGCTGGATCCGATCATCGCGGCGCGCGGGGCGGCGCGATTGCTCAAGCACAACTTCCGGGGTCTCGGCACCTGGCCGCTCGCTCTCACCGCCTACAATCACGGCTACTACGGGATGCGCCGGGCGGTCCAGCAGGTCGGGACCAACGACTACATGACGATCCGGCGCCTCTACGACGGCCCCGCCTTCGGCTTCGCCAGCAAGAACTTCTACGCCGAGTTTCTCGCGGCGCTCTACGTGGCCGAGCGCGCAGAACAGTACTTCGGCGTGACCGAGCCGTTCCGCACCCTCGAGTTCGATGTCGTCGCGATGCCGCTCGGGGACGTCGCGCGGGCGGTGCAGGTCGAGGCGAGCCGTCTCTGGCAGCTCAACCCGTCGCTGACCGACGAGGTCTGGACGGGCCGGCGCACGGTCCCGGCGGGGTTCCGCTTGCGGGTGCCACCGGGCTACGGCCGCGAGGCGCCGCTCCAACTCGCGGCTTCGGCCGCGAGCCGCGACTCGCGCGCGGTGCGGCCCGGTCCGGCCGGGGAGGCGCGCGTCCACACCGTCCAGCGAGGCGACACGCTGAGCTCGATCGCGAGCCGCTACGGGGTCTCGGTCAGCGATCTGATCGCGCTCAACGAACTGCGCGACCGCCACGTCATCCACGTGGGACAGAGGCTGCGCGTCTCGCGCTGAGCTCGCTCCGCTCTACCCCTCGGGCTCGGTGGACCTCACCTCGGTCACCGCAGAGTTGAGCAGGTAGGCGCGCTCGAGGTTGAGCGTGCGGTTCATCGGGTCGGTCGGGAAGAGGAAGAAGCCCGGCTGGTTCGACTGGTAGTCGTAGGTCAATCCCACCAGCGTCTCCCCCCAGGTCGTGTCGACCTCCAGCGCCTGGCCGCCGACGTCCGGCGGCCGCGTCATCGGCCCCAGGTCCCTCTCCGGCTCGTAATCCTCCCGCCGATCGCGGTCGAAGGCGAAGTCACGGACGAAGAACACGGCCTGGACGTCGGCGAACCTGAGCTCGAACACCTCGCCGGTCTCCCCGCTCGCGTCGGCCACCCGCACGTGGAAGACGGGCTCGAGGGGATTGAACACGCGCGAGAAGCCCTTGATCCGCCTGCCATCGGCGTGGAGGACGACGATACGCGTCTGCATGGAGCCATCCTAGCTCGGGCCGCTTCCCGGATCAACGTTCCCCGGAGAATCGGCCTCCGCCGGGGGTGTCTCGACGCGGACGACGGCCTGGCTCGTCAGATAGGCGCGCTCGAGGTTCAGGGTCCGCTGCGGGGGTCGGGTTGGGAACAGGAAAAATCCCGGCCGCTGAGGCTGGTAGCCGTAGGTCAGGCCGTCGAGGACCTCGCCCCAGGCGGTCGTCACGCGCAGGGCGCGCGCGCCTGCCGCGGGAGGCGTCGTCACGGGGGCGAGATCGTCCTCGGGCTCGTACCGCTTCTCGCGGTCGAACGCGAAGTCACGCACGAAGAACACCCCGTGCACGCTCTTCAGGTCGATCTCCTGCCGCGCGCCGGTCTCGCCCTCGGGGCCGACCAGTCGCAGGTGGAACCGGGGCCGCGAGGGGTTGAAGTCCCGGGAGTGCCCCTTGAGGCGGCTCCCGTCGGTGAGGAGGACGATCATCCGCGTCTGCATGCCGCGGGAGACTAGCGGCGGCGCTCTGGCGAATCAACCGGTCCCTCCCTAGGTTGCGCCGCGAATGACCTTCCTCTCCTCCTTCTTCGATCAGCTCCACTGGCTCGACTGGGCGGTCATCGCCCTCTACTTCGTGTTCTCTCTCGGGGTCGGACTGTGGTTCGTCCGCCGGGCCGGCTCGTCGACCGCCGAGTTCTTCGTCTCCGGGCGCGACCTCCCGTGGTGGCTCGCCGGCACCTCGATGGTCGCCACCTCGTTCTCGGTCGACACCCCGCTGTTCATCACCGGTATCGTCCGCACGCAGGGCATCCAGGCGAACTGGATCTGGTGGTGCTTCGCCATCGGCGGCGTGCTCTCGGCGTTCGTCTTCGCGCAGCTGTGGCGTCGATCCGAGGTCATGACCGACGTGGAGCTGACCCAGCTGCGCTACGCGGGCCGGCCGGCCGCCGTGCTGCGCGGCTTCCGCGCCGTCTACATGACCCTCTACGCCAACTGCCTGACGATGGCCTGGGTCATCCTCGCCATGGTCAAGGTGTTCTCGGTGGTGTTCGATGTCGGCACGCTGGAGGCCACCCTGTTCGCGGCCGCGATCACGCTCGCCTATTCGATGCTCTCCGGCTTGTGGGGGGTGGTGGTCACGGACCTCGTCCAGTTCGTGCTGGCGATGGTGGGAGCGATCGTGCTGGCCGTGTTCGCGGTCGACGCCGCCGGCGGCATGTCGACGATGCTCGAAACCGTGCGCTCGTCGTCGGGATCCGGCGCGCTGTCGTTCCTGCCGCGGCTCGAGGCGACCGGAGCCGCGACGGGGACCGGCAGCTGGTGGGGGGACGCGCTGGCGTGGTCGGCCACGCCGGTGGCCACCTTTCTCGTCCTGATCACGCTCCAATGGTGGGCGAACAAGAACGCGGACGGGGGCGCGGTCGTGATCCAGCGCATGGCCGCCTCCCGGGACGAGCGCGAGTCGGTGCTGGCGACGCTGTGGTTCCAGGTCGCCAACTACGCGCTCCGGCCGTGGCCCTGGATCCTGGTGGCGCTGGCGACCATCGTCCTCTATCCGACGATCGAGGACCCGGAGCTCGCCTACCCGCGCGCCATGGTCGACTACCTCCCGGTCGGACTCCTGGGACTCATGCTGGCCGCCTTCCTGGCCGCCTTCATGTCCACCCTGACCTCGTTCATCAACCTCTCGGCGGCCTATCTCGTGAACGACCTGTACCGGCCGTTCCTCGCCCGGGGCCGTGGGGAGCGACACTACGTGCAAGCGGGGCGGATCGCGTCGCTGATCGCGCTCTCCATCGGCGTCGCGATCAGCTTCTACGCGACCTCGATCTCCGGGCTGTTCCTGCTGCTGCTGACCCTGGGCGCCGGCATCGGGCTGGTGTACATCGCCCGCTGGTTCTGGTGGCGGGTCAACGCGTGGAGCGAGATCTCGGCGATGCTCGCCAGCTCGCTGATCGGCGCCGCGCTCGAGTTGTCGCCCCAGTGGGGCGGGCCCACCTTCCCGTTCGCCTCGAAGGTGTTCGTGAACCTGGTCGGATCGACGATCGTGTGGGTGACGGCGACGTACGCCACCCCGGCGACGTCCATGGAGCGGCTGGTCGACTTCTACCGCCGCGTCCGGCCGCCCGGCTGGTGGGGGCCGGTCCGGGAGGCCGCCGGCGAGGCGCCGCGCGCCCGCACCCAGGGACTGCGCCGGGGGCTCGCCCTGTGGGCGCTCGGGGTCGCGTTCATCTACTCGGCCCTGTTCGGCTCCGGGAAGCTGCTGCTCGGGGAGTGGGCGTGGGGGCTCGGGTTCGCGGCGGTGGCGGTCGTCACTGGCCGGGCGCTCCTCCAGCGGCTGACGCGAGAGCGGGTGGCACGGCTCCTCGGGGGGTGAGGTCCTCGCGCGGGCGGACATGCCGCGGACCCGCGAACGGCTCGAGGAACCAGCGCCCGCCGACCATGCCGAACGGCCCCCGCCGCGTTGAGCGGGGCGTGAGCGGGCGCTACCTTCGGCGCCATGCCCCCCCGCCGACGATCCGGCCCGCGCATGGCGGCTGTCGCCGCGCTCGCCGCCCTCGCGCTGCCGGTGGCCGCGGCCGCTCAGGCGGATCCGGAACTGGCCGTCACGATCCAGTATCCGCCCGCGGCGGCGGCGATCGGGGCCACCGACTCGACGTTCGTGTTCGGCCGCGTCGACGGCGCGGGCGGCACGCCCGTCGACCTGGCCGTCAACGGCCTCTCCGTTCGCGTCCATCCCGGTGGGGGATGGCTGGCGTTCGTTCCGCTCGCGCCGGACTCGTTCACCTTCCGGGTGGTCGCCTCGTCGGGAGGGCGGACCGCCGCGGCGGAGCGAACGGTGTGGGTGCCGCGCTCCCCGCTCGCCGCGCCCGCCGGCGACACCCTCGGATACCGGCCCGAGACGATCGAGCCGCGGGGACCGCTGGAGCTCTACGCGGGCGACACCGTGCGGGTATCGGTGATCGCCGCGCCGGACGCGGACGTCCGCGCGCGGCTCGGGGACGTGACGCTGCGGCTCCTGCCCGAGAACCCCGACGAGCGGAACCCCGGCCGACTGGTGTTCGACGTCGAGGAGCAGCCCGAGCGGGCGTGGACCGCGGCGCCGCCGCCGGCGGCGGACGGCGGGTGGAGGCGCTTCGCGGGCGACCTGTACCTCACCCTGTCCGGCGCGAGCGGAGACTCCCTGTGGCTCGAGGTGACGCGGCCCGGGATGCCCACCCGCTCCGCGGCCGTGGCCGGCCTGTCGTTCCTCGATCCGACCCGCATCCGGGTGGCGGTGCTCGACGACGACACGGCCGGCACGGGTCGCACGGACCATCGGGTGATCGTCCGCCACGCGCCCGGCGCGGGGTACCACTCGTTCCTCCCGAACGGGACCGAGGCGCCGATCGGGCGCCGGATGGGCGACTGGCGCGAGATCGCGCTGGGTCCCGGCACGCGCGCCTGGGCGCCGCTCTCCGAGACCCATCCGGTCCGGGAGCCGCGGCCCACCAGCCGCATCTCCGTGATCCGCACGCGGGTCCGGCCGGGCTGGAGCGAGATCGTCGTGCCTACCTCCGAGCGGCTCCCGTTCGACATCCGCCAGCGTCTCGGTCCCGCCCGCTACACCCTGCAGGTGTACGGGGCCATCGCCGACGTCGACTACCTCCCGACCACGTTCGCCGATCCCCTGCTCGACACGGTGGTCTGGAGCCAGCCCCGGAACGGCGTCCTCGAGGTGGGGATCACGCTCGCGGAAGAGCGGGCGTGGGGCTGGCGCGCCTACTGGGAAGGCACCCACCTGGTGGTCGGCTTCCGGCATCGGCCGGCCGCTCTGTCCGACGCGCGCTTCCGCTCGCCGCTCCACGGGGTGCGGATCGTCGTCGATCCCGGACACAATCCCGATCCGGGCGCGGTCGGGCCCACCGGGCTGGAGGAGCGCGAGGCGAACCTGGAGATCGCGCTCGAGCTCGCCCGCGTGCTCTCACGGCGGGGGGCGGAGGTGGTCCTGACGCGCGCGTCGGCCGACTCCGCGCTCGGTCTCTACGACCGGACGAACCTTGCGGTGGCGGCGGGCGGCGAGATCTTCGTCTCGATCCACAACAACGCGCTCCCCGACGGGGTGAATCCGTTCCTCAACAACGGCACCTCGGTGCTCTACTATCACCCCCAGTCCCGACCCCTGGCGCTGGCGGTCCAGGCCGAGCTCCTGTCGCGGACCGAGCTGCCCGACCGCGGCGTGTGGCACCAGAACGTCGCCGTGCTGCGGATGAACGAGATGCCGGCCGTCCTGGTCGAGGCCGCGTTCATGATGCTGCCCGAGCAGGAGGCCGCGCTGAGGACGCCGGCCTTCCGCCGGCGGATCGCCGAAGGCGT
>DATKCO010000085.1:0-12943 GCA_035513155.1 Gemmatimonadota bacterium
CGCGGAGAGGTGTCCGAGTGGTCGAAGGAGCGCGACTGGAAATCGCGTAGACGTTCATCGCGTCTCGCGGGTTCGAATCCCGCCCTCTCCGCCATCCATCCGGCCGATCCCTATCCCTCCGGGTCCGGCCACCCCGAATGCAGGTTCTTCTTGATCCGCCGGGTCGTCTCCTGGAGCCGCCGGGACTGGCGGTCGAGCCGGAACAGCCAGGCGAAAAACCCCACCCACAGGACGGCATAGACGATCGCGAACGTGGTCTCGCTCATGATCCCTCCTCTTCCGGGCCGGGGACGTCGCTGAATCCGTCGGCGTGGATCCGCCAGCTCCCGTCCTCTCCCCGCTTCCAGATCACGACGAACTTGCCGCGCGATCGCTCACCCTCGGGGGCTTCCGCCCGTCCGATCGCGTAATACCCGATGTCGTACGCCAGGTCCCCCTCCACGTCCCGGTCGACGATCTCGAACTCGATCCGGGGACCCGACCCCGGCTCGAACGACGACAACCATTCGAAGTGCCGCGCCACCTCCCCGCGTGTCATGTCGCGGCCCGGAGCGAGGTAGAACGCGTCGTCGGCATAGAGCGCGGCCACGGCGCCCGGATCACCGTCCCGGTAGGCCTGCGAGAACCGCTCGTAGGCCCGGTCGAGGGCCACCCCGACGTTCCCCTCCTGCGCCGATGCCGGCGCTCCGACCCCCCACGCCGCCATCGCCGCGGCCACGATCCAGCCGGCTCGAAGTCCCCTCCGCATGTGCTCTCCTTTCGACAGCTAAAGTATTTCTTCTGAAGGCCATAGACGGTACAGCATCAAGTAGATCATCACCCCCGTGATCGACACGTACAGCCACAACGGCAGCGTCCAGCGAGCGATCCGGACGTGGCGATCGAACTGGCCGCGGAGCGCGCGCCACATCGTCAGCAGCGCCAGCGGCACGATGAGCGCGGCTAGCGGGATGTGCGTCACCAGGATGGCGAAGTAGACGACCCGCGGCCAGCCGGTCTCGGTGAACCGCACCGAGCCCGACTCGGCGTGATAGACGACGTAGGAGACCAGGAAGACGACCGACACGAGGAAGGCGGAGATCATGCACGCCCGATGGTGCGCGACCTTCTCCCGCCGGATGTACCGGTAGCCGACCACGAGGAGCGTGGCCGCCACCGCGTTCAGGGTCGCGTTCACGGCCGGCAGGTCGTGGATCCCGATCACCGGCGGGCCACCGCGACCGCCAGCCCGAAGGCGCCGACCGCGAAGACCGCGGTGACGAGCCACGCCAGGCCGGGCGGGACCGGCCCCGCGAGGGCGCCTCCGTAGAGCGATCCCCGAAACGCGGCCAGGCCGTAGGTCACGGGGTCGAGACTCATGAGGAGCCGGAGCCCCGTGGCCGCCCCCTCGACGGGGAACAGGGCCCCGGAGAGGAACCACATCGGCATCAGGATCAGGTTGACGATCCCGTGGAATCCTTGGATCGATTCCATCCTCCAGGCCAGGACGAACCCCAGCGCGGTGAAGGCGAACGCGGTGAGGAAGAGCGCGGCGATCGCCAGCGCCACCCCGGCGGGATGAAACGGGATCCCGACCAGCGGCGCCACCAGGAGGAGGAGCGCCCCCTGCAGGGTGGCCATCGTCGCCCCACCCAGCACCTTCCCCATCACGATCGCCGAGCGGGGGACCGGAGCCACCAGCACCCCCTGCAGGAACCCCTCCCGGCGATCCTCGATCAGCGAGAACGTTCCGACGATCGCCGTCAGCAGCACGACGAAGACGATCGTCCCCGGGTACAGGTACTCGATGGAACCCATCGCCGAGGGCATGCCCGCGGGCTCGAACGATCGACCCAGCCCGAACCCGATGAGCACCCAGAACAGGACCGCGGTGACGAGGGACGACAGGGCGCGCGCGCGGTCGCGGTAGAACCGGACGCACTCGCGCCACCAGAGCGTGGCGGCGGACAGCGCGAACGAGGTCACTCCGGTTCCTCCGCCGCGTCCGGGAAGCGATGCCCGGTGCGCTGGACGAACACGTCCTCGAGCGTCGGCTGTCCGACCGTGATCGAGCGGATGGCGCCGGGGAACGCCTCGGCGAGCCGCGGGACGAGCTCCGCGCCGCCGGTGTGCTCGATCCGGACCGAGCCGTCGACCACCGAGACGGCGTCCCCGAAGCGGCCGCGGATCCGGCCCGCCAGGGCGGCGGGATCGTCGGACGCCAGCGAGATCACGTCGCCGCGGATCCCGGCCTTGAGGCCCGCGGGCGTGTCCAGGGCCACCAGCTCCCCCCGGTCCAGGATCCCGATCCGATCGCACCCCTCGGCCTCGTCCATCAGGTGCGTCGTGACGAGGACGGCGATTCCCGCCTCACGGCGCAGGTCGCGGACGTACTCCCACAGGTCGCGCCGCCCCCCCGGGTCGAGCCCCACGGTGGGCTCGTCGAGGAGGAGGACGCGCGGGCCGTGGAGCAGGCCCTTCGCGAGCTCGACCCGGCGGCGGAGCCCGCCGGACAGGGTCTTGACCCGGTGGTCGGCCCGGTCGGCCACCCCGAGCCGCTCGAGCACCGCGGCCGCCCGGTCCCCCAGGCGCGCGCCGGTCAGCCCGTAGAGATGTCCCTGATGGCGCAGGTTCTCGGCGGGGGTCAGCTGGGGGTCGAGGCTCGGGTGCTGGAAGACGACCCCGATCTGGCGGCGCACCCCGGCGGGGTCGGCCTCCACGTCGACACCGCCCACCCGCGCCCTGCCCGCCGACGGGCGGCGGAGGGTCGCCAGGATCTGGAGCAGGGTCGTCTTGCCGCCGCCGTTCGGGCCGAGGAGCCCGAATAGCTCGCCCGGACGGATCTCGAACGAGACCCCCTTCAGCGCCGCGACCTCCCCGTAGCGGTACGCGAGGCTCTCGACCTCGACGGACGGAGGATCCGGGGGGATCAAAGGGGCGATCGGTCGACGACCAGCAGGGCGAGGAGCAGGGGCAGGTAGGTAACCGAGGCGATAAGCACGCGGCGCGCCGCCCCCTTCCCCCGGCTGATCGCCATCGCGAGACCGGCGGCGAGAAACGCCAGACCGAGCGCCAGCGCCCCGAAGAAGTACACTGCTCCGGTCAGCCCCAGGAAGGTGGGGACGAGGGACACGGGGACGAGCGCGGCGCAGTACAGCGCCACCTGCCGCCCGGTGATCTCCCCGTCGGGATCGATGACGGGCAGCATGGGGAATCCCCCGAGCCGGTAGTCGTCGCGGAAGATCCAGGCGATCGCCAGGAAGTGCGGGAGCTGCCACAGGAAGAGGATCGCGAACAGGACCCCCGCCGGGAGCCCCAGCTCCCCGGTGACGGCCGTCCACCCCATGACCGGCGGGATCGCCCCGGGGATCGCGCCCACCATCGTGTTCAGCGGGGTCATCCGCTTAAGCGGAGTGTAGACGCCCACGTACAGGATCACGGTCGCGAGGGCCAGGAACGTGGTCAGCAGGTTCACCGTGGCGGCCAGGAGCGCCACGCCGATCGCCGACAGGCCGATCCCCACCGTGAGCCCGTGCCGCGGGGTCATTCGGCCCGCGGGGATCGGCCGCCCGGCCGTCCGCCGCATCCGCGCGTCGGCCTCGCGCTCGAGGTACTGGTTGAGGGCCGCCGCCCCGCTCGCGGCGAGGCCGGTTCCGAGCAGCGTCCACGCCAGGAGCCCCAGCTCCAGCTGCGGACCGGAGGCGAGCAGGAACCCCGCCGCCGTCGTCACCAGGACGAGCGCGGTGATCCGCACCTTGGTTAGGATCAGGTAGTCGTTGAGCACCGGGCTCACCGCGCCTCGGAGATCTCGAGGTGCGGCTGGATCGGTGGATGGGCGGGCGCGGGCGCCAGCGCCAGATGGCGGTGGGCGTGGAGCGCGAGCGTGAGCGCGGTCGTGAACAGGAGCGCGCCGGTACCGAGATGCGCGGTCGTCACCCACGCGGCCTTGTACGACAGGATCACCCATCCGCCGAGCGCGATCTGCACGAGGACCAGGAGCCCGAGGAGCGCGGCCGGCAACAGGATCGGTGGGCGACCTCGATGCCGGAGGAGAGTCCGCGCGACCGTCCACCCGACCATCGCCACCACGACGACCGCGCCCGCGCGATGGGCGAAGTGGATCGCCACCGGGAACGAGTCCAGCGGCGGCACCAGACGGCCGTAGGCGAGCGGGAACGTCGGGATCGCCAGGCCCGCCCCCGCGTGGCGGACGATCGCGCCCAGCACGATCTGCGCGTAGATCACGATCGTCGTCGCGACCGCGAGCGAGGAGAGGGCCGGCGCGTCGATGTCCAGCCCCTCGGCCGGTCCACTCCCGATCCAGCCCCGGGAGCGGACGACCGCGATCGTCACCGTGAGTCCGAACACGATCTCCGCCAGGGCCGCGTGGCTGACCGAAACCGGGTCGGGGAGCCGGAGCAGCACGGTCAGCCCTCCCAGCAGGCCCTGCACGATCACCGCCCCCAGCGCGACCCATCCCAGGGCGCGCACCCAGCGGCGCGGCTCGGCCCGCCAGAGCCACAGGACCTCGATCACGATCAGCGCCCCGACGAAGGTCGCGATCATGCGGTGGCCGTGCTCGTACAGCACGCCGCCTTCCATCGCCGGCATCACCTGGCCGAACGAGAGCGGCCAGTCGGGCACGGCGAGGCCCGACCCCGTGCTCGTCACCATGCCCCCCGCCAGCAGCAGCACGAACGTGCAGGCGGCGACGAGCTTGGTATAGGCGCGAAGCGCGGGACGGTCGTCGACGCGGAGGGAGGTCATGGTCTCCTTTGGTGGGCTGGAGTCGCGGGCGGAAGTGCGCCCGACTCGAATCTACACGACCAGCCGCACGTTGCCCCCGTCGACGGAGAGGATGGCGCCGTGGACCCACGACGCCTCCTCCGAGCAGAGGAACGAGATCGCCGCGGCGACCTCCTCCGGCTCGCCCATGCGCCCGGCCGGAAGCCCGCCGCCCACGCGCTCGAGCGTCGCCTCCCGATCCTCGTCCGGGCGCGCGACCTCCGACCAGAGACCGTCGTCCGCCGTCCACAGCGAGCTTCTCACCGGTCCCGGGCACACGGCGTTCACCGTGACCCCGCTCCCGCCGTACTCGTCGGCGAGAATGATCGTGAGGCCCTGGAGGGCGGCCTTGGTCGGCGCGTACGCGGGCCACCTCGCGGAGGGCCGCTTTCCCGAGCTCGAGGAGACGTTGACCACCCGGCCCCAGCCGCGGGACACCATCGCCGGCAGGACCGACCGGCAGCAGCGCACCGCGCTCATCACGTTGACCTCCCAGTTCCGGCGCCACTCCGCGTCGTCGACCTCGGCGAACGAGGCCATCCGCGCCGTCCCCACGTTGTTCACGAGGATGTCGGGCGAGAATCCCCGCTCGTCGAGCTCCTCGAACAGGGCGCGGATCGAGTCGGGGTCGCCGAAGTCGCACTCGATCGCGAGGGGCTCCGGGCCGGCTGCGGCCACCGCGGCGGCGGCGCGCTCGAGATCGTCCCGCCCGCGCGCGGCGAGGGCCACGCGGACGCCGCTCCGGGACAGCGCGACCGAGGTCGCCCTGCCGATCCCCCGGCTCGAGCCGGTGACCAGGGCGGTGCGGGGCGATCCCATCGACTCCCCCTCAGACGGGGTGCGGATCCGTCTTCCCGCGCACGCTCTCGAGCTGCTCGTCGGGCGGCAGTCCGGCCGCGATCGCGAAGGGCGGGAAGGCACGCGCGAAGCCGAGGACGCAGGCCAGGAACGTCCCCGCCATCCCCACCGCCACCAGCGCCTCGATCCAGCCGAGCGCGATGAAGTCGGGGAACGGGCTGGGGGCGACCAGGACCAGGTGGAAGCACCAGAGGCCGAAGAGGCTGATCGCGGAGAACGTCGTCAGCAGGGCCGGCGTCCGCTTCGGCCGCTCGCCCAGCAGCCCCAGGAACGGGATCAGGAACACGCAGGCGAGCGTCGCGATCGCCAGCGGCTCGTAGGCGCCGAACAGGCGGAGCTTGACGTACACCGTCTCCTCCGGGAGCCGCCCGTACCAGATGACGAGGTACTGGGCGAAGAACAGGTACGTCCAGAACACCGTGAACGCGAACACCATCTTGCCGAGGTCGTGGAGATAGCGGATCGGGATCGCCTCGCGGAACGAGCGATAGGTGCGGAGTCGGCAGGAGAGGATCGCGGTCGTCCCCAGCGCTCCGAGGAAGTAGGTCATGAAGATCCACGCCGGGAACAGGGTCGAGAACCAGTGGGGATCGATCGACATCAGCCAGTCCCACGCCCAGAGGGTGACGAAGGCGGCGTAGACCAGTGCGTAGGCGGGCGCCAGCCGGGCGCGCGTGGCATCGGCCCGCTCGACCTCCACGTCGAGCCCCCGCCATCCGCGCGTCAGGCCGTCGTACAGGCTCCGGCGCCAGCCGCTCACCCGCTCCCGGAGCCGACCCAGATCCGGCCGGACCGACCAGTAGACGAGCGTCAGCGCCATCCCGTATAGGATCGCGAGCCCCACCACCTGGCGGATGCCGAAGAACGTCGGGTCGAGCCACGTCGCCTTGGCCGCGGGCGGGTGCTCCACCCACTCGTACACGTTGTCGATCCCGAACAGCATCACGATCATGATCACGTAGGAGACCGGCAGGAACGCCGTCAGCCCCTCCGCGACCCGGCGCATCGGCCGCAGCCACTGCCCGTACGCAATGCTCGCCGCCGCGACGACGGCCGCGCCCCCGACCGCGATGCCGCTCCACAGGGACCAGTTCCAGACCAGCGCGGTCCACGCCCGGTGGGGGTCGCTGAGCACGCCGGCGATGAAGCCGCAGACGCCGACGAGGCCGAGCATCACGCAGAGCCCGATCGGGCCGCGGGAGCGATCGTCCATGCTGGCCACGAGGTCGTCGACCTGGAGCCGCGGGAGGTCGTGTCCGTGCGAGCTCACGGGATCTCTCCGCCCGCCGGTGCCCCGGTCGGCGCGGCGGCGGTCGGCGTGCCGGTGGCCCCCGCCCCGGGCGGCAGCGTGCGCATGTAGTTAACGACGTCCCAGCGGGCGGACACCGGGATCCGGCTGTACTCCGGCATCAACCCCCGTCCCCTGGAGATGAGCCCGAAGAGGTAGGCATCGGTGTAGCCCGCCACGCGGTCGGTGGTGACGGGCGGGATCGCGGGGAACACCCGCGTCAGTGATCCGTCTCCCGCGCCGGTCCGGCCGTGGCACACGGC
The DNA here is from genome assembly GCA_035513155.1 of Gemmatimonadota bacterium. Classification (GTDB taxonomy): domain Bacteria; phylum Gemmatimonadota; class Gemmatimonadetes; order JACCXV01; family JAHWKZ01; genus JAICNR01. Next base: position 7,174 of record DATKCO010000085.1, read on the forward strand.
GCAGAAGGTGTCGTAGTGAGCCCTTCCCCGCTCGAGCGAGGCGGGCGACGAGGGCCGAGTGTTCGACACCCGCTCGTCCACGTTTGTGAGGTCGAACTCCGGCAGCCCGCCCAGCGGCACGGCGTGCTCGGGCGGCAGCAGCGGCATCCGCTCGTGCGGCTCGATCGAGACCGGGTCGGCCATCGTGCTGAACCACTCGCATCCGCCCAGCGGGGCGAGGAGCGAGGCGAAGAGGAGTGCGCTACTCCGCCTCATCGCTCACCTCCATCGCGCCCAGCCCGTCGAGCACCTCGCGGGCATTGCGCTTGCCCTCCTCTTCCGAGGTGTGGACGAAGACGCCGAACAGGTCCTCGGAGAAGCGGGGATGATATCCGGGCTTGACGGTCAGGGCCGGGATCCGGCTGAAGATGAACACCGCCGCCAGCGAGAACAGTCCGCCCAGCAGGATCGTCAGCTCGAACATGATCACCACCGCGACCGGGAACGACGAGAGGGGCTTGCCGCCCACGTGGAGCGGCCACGCGAAGAACGTCCAGTACGTGAGCGTGAACCCCGTAATGCACCCCAGGATGCCGCCGATCAGGGTGAAGTAGCGGACCGGGCTCGGGGGACGGTCCAGCTCGGCCTCGACCTCGGCGGTTGGGATCGGCGAGAACAGCGTGAGGTCCTCATGTCCGAACCCCTTGTCCTCGAGGGCCTGGACCGCGTGGACCGCGTCGTCCAGCGTGTAGAAGGCGCCCCTCACGCCACGTTCCATCAATTCCGCGCTCACGCTGCCTCCAGCTCCTTCTTCTGCCGCCTCAGCTTGGGCGGCAGCAGCTCCTTGAGCTCCGCGATCGCCATCGACGGCATGAACTTGATGAACAGGAGGAACCACATGAAGAACCAGGCGAACGAGGCCGCCGTGATCGCCATCTCGACCCAGCTCGGCGTGTAGTAGTCCCACTGATAAGGCACAAACTCGTGGGCCAGCGACTGGATGATGATTACGAACCGCTCGAACCACATTCCGATGTTCACGAAGATCGAGATGATGAACATCCAGAACCAGGATCGGCGCACGCGCCGGAACCACAGCGCCATGGGGATGAAGCAGTTGCAGCTGTACATGATCCACGAGGCCCAGGCGTACTGGCCGAACGCCCGGTCCCAGAAGACGGCGCGCTCGAACTCCGAGCCCGAGTACCACGCCGTCCAGGCCTCGACGAGGTAGGCGTAGAAGACGATCAGGGACGTCAGCAGGAGGAGCTTCGCCAGCCGGTCGAGGTGGTACTCGTCGATGTAGTCCTGCAGGTGGAACGCCTTGCGGATCGGCACGACGAGCGTGATCACCATCGCCACGCCGCTGAAGATCGCGCCGGCCACGAAGTAGGGCGCGAAGATCGTCGAATGCCAGCCCGGAACGATCGCCATGGCGAAGTCCCACGACACGACCGAGTGGACGGAGAGGACCAGCGGGGTCGCGAGGGCGGCCAGGTAGAGATACGCGCGGTTGTAGTGCCGCCATTGGGAGTCCGTTCCCTGCCAGCCGAGCGACAGCATGCCGTAGAGACGGCGGCGGAACTTCGTGACCGCGCGATCGCGGGCGGCCGCGAGGTCGGGGATCAGCCCCACGTACAGGAACACGGAGCTGATGGTGAAGTAGGTCGAGATCGCGAAGAAGTCCCACACCAGCGGGCTGCGGAAGTTGGGCCACAGGAGCCGCTCGTTCGGATACGGGATCAGGTAGTAGAAGTACCACACGCGCCCGAGATGGATCAGCGGGAACAGCCCCGCGGTCATGACCGCGAACACCGTCATCGTCTCGGAGATCCGATAGACCGCGGTGCGGAACTGGGCGCGGAACAGGAACAGGATCGCGGAGATCAGCGTTCCCGAGTGAGCGATGCCGACCCAGAACACGAAGTCGGTGATGTAGACCGCCCACATGACCGGCGGCTCGTAGCCGGCGACGCCGAGCCCGGTCTTGATCTGGTAGATCCAGGCCACCACCCCGATCGCCAGGACCGTCAGGACGAGGCCCATCATCGCCATCCAGCCGATCCCCGGCCGGCTCAGGGTCGCCAGGATGTCGCGATTCACGCGCCGGAAGACCTGCGCCTGCGCGCGTCCGCTGGTCAGCTTCGTGCCCTCGGCCACGATCGTCTCCTCAGTGCGCGCCGGTCGCGCCGGCGGGCTCGGCCACCGCGATCCCGGTGCGGCCGGTGACCTGCTTGAGGTAGAAGTTCGCCGGCCGCGTGTTCAGGATCTCGAGCGCGCTGTACGCCAGCGGCCCGTTGGCCAGCTTCGCCACCCGGCTCTCCGGGTCCTTCAGGTTGCCGAACACGATCGCGTCGGTGGGGCACGTCTGCTGGCACGCGGTCTGGAACATCCCCTCGGGGACCACCGCGTCCGGCCCCTGGCTCTTGATCGCAATCTTGGCCGCGTTGATCCGCTGCACGCAATAGGTGCACTTCTCCATGACGCCCTTCTCGCGGGTCGTCACGTCGGGGTTGAGCCCCCAGTTGAGCGGCTCGGGCCACTCGTACTGGAACCAGTTGAAGTAGCGCACCTTGTAGGGGCAGTTGTTCGAGCAGTAGCGGGTACCCACGCAGCGGTTGTAGACCTGGACGTTGAGGCCGTCCGGGTTGTGATAGGTCGCGTAGACCGGGCAGACCGGCTCGCACGGCGCGGCGCCGCAGTGCTGGCACAGCATCGGCAGGTGATGGGTTTCGAGTCTGCCGTCGGGCGTCTCGTCGAAGTAGCGCTCGATCCGGATCCACGTCATGAAGCGGCTCTTGGCGACCCGCTCGGGACCCACGAACGGCAGGTTGTTCTCCGCGTTGCACGCAGTCACGCAGGCGTTGCAGCCCGTGCACGCGTCGAGGCTGATCGCCATCCCCCACCGGTAGGGTCCGTCGCGATCGGAGTCGCGGGCCACACGCTCGACGGTCAGTGGGATGTCCTCGCCCATCGCGTGCGCTCCGTGATGCGGCTCCATCTCGCCCGCGGCCTGCCTGAGCGCCAGCGCCATCGGGACGCTCTCCGCGAGCGGCCTGCCGTGGTCGCTGTCCTCTCCCTGGAACGTCAGCGGCGGGACCCACGCGCCCGTCTTCGTGAGCTTGACGCGAACGCCCTGCCACGCGAACGCGCCGCTGTCGGGATCGGCCGTAGGGGGCAGCAGCAGGATCGGGTTCGTGCCGTGTCCCGCGGCGTAGCGCCCCATGCGGTCGTGGCCGCGTCCGAGGGGCAGCGAGAGCGTGTCGCGCCGCGCGCCGCGGTAGCGGATGACGGGCGCTTCGATCTCGCCGTGCGACGATTCGATCCTGACGACGTCGCCGTCGGTGAGGCCGATCTCCTTCGCCGTCTCCGGGTGGAGCTCTGCCCACGTCTGCCAGGTCGCGGTCGTGGCCGGGTCCGGCAGCTCCTGGAGCCACGGCCGGTTCGCCATGCGGCCGTCGTACATCCCGAGCTGGGGATAGACGAGAAGGTCGAACGTCGCCTCGCCCGACGGCCCGTCGTACACGGGGGGAGCGAAATCGGTGGGCTCCCCGCCGCCCAGCTCAGCGGCCGCCCCCGCGCCGACCCCCGCCTGGCCCAGGTTCGCGCCGTCGGCCGGCTGGCCCGCTGTCGGAGTCGCCGCCGCCCCCTCCCAGACCCCGCCGCTGCGGAGGAGCTCCGCCCAGGCGCGCTCGTCCGGAACGCGATCCTGCCACGCGGCGCGAAGCACGTCGAACCACGTCCCCTCGGGGGCCGGCGTTGCGCCCCCGATCCCTCGCCAGACGTCGAGCAGGACGTCGGGGGTGGAGCGGGTGTTGAAGATCGGCCGCATCGCCGGCTGCTGGATGCTGACGACCCCCTGCTGCGGGACCCAGTCGCCCCACGACTCCAGCGGCGTGTGGTCGGGCAGGAGCCAGTGGCACCACGCCGCCGTCTCGTCGAACACCGGGCTGAACGAGACCCGCAGCGGGACCTGCCGGAGCGCCTCGGCGAACCCGAGGCCCGGCGGGAGCGAGAAGACCGGGTTCGTCTCCGCGACCAGGAGGGCGTCGACGGCTCCCGTCTTCATCTCGGTCACCAGGTCGACCATCGAGCGATACGAGCCCGCCACCCCGCCGGTGACCGGCGTCGACAGGATCACGGTGTCTCCCACCGCTCCACCGGCCCGGTTCAGCAGGTTGACCGCGACCGCCGCCGCCGTCGCCCGCGGGTGGAACGTGGAGATCCCGCCGGGCAGCGCGACGCTTCGCTTCTTGCGGAACAGGCCCGCCAGCCGTTCGATGGTGCCCGGATCGACCCCCGTCGCCTCACCCGCGCGCGCGGGCGTCCACTCCGCTGACTCCCCGCCGGCGCCGAGCACGTTGGCCATCGCCAGCGCGATCAGATACTCGGTGCCGGGCTTGACCGACACCCACTCGTCGGCGTTCGACGCCGTCATCGACAGCCGCGGCTCGACCGCGACGAAGACCCCCTTCTCCACCGCCTCGTCGCCGCGGAAGGCGTGCATCCGCGACCACTCGGCGGCGTACCGGACCGGCGAGATCCACGTCTCCAGGAACTCGGCGCCGAAGGAGATGACGAACTCCGCCCCTTCGATATCGTAGGACGGCAGGCGCGATTCCCCGAACACGCGCTGGTTGGCCGTCAGGAGCGGCTCGTAGGCGAACGGCTCGTAGACGACGCGCCGGGCCCCGATCGCCCGTGCCCAGTCGTCGTAGAGGCGATCGCGGGTGCCGGTCTGGAGCCCCGTGAGGAGCACGACCCCCCCGGACTCCGGGTCCCGGCTCGCGAGCCCGGCCGTGAGCTGCGAGACCGCCTCCTCCCACGGCACGTCGAGGTAGTCGCCGTCCGTCACGCGCTTGGGTCCCTTGAGGCGGTCGGGATCGTAGAGGTTCTGGTGCGCCGCCTGCCCCCGGGCGCAGAGCTTCCCGCGATTGACCGGGCTGGCGGGATTGCCCTCCAGCTTGATGACCCGACCCTCGCGGGTCTTCACATGCGTGCCGCATCCGGCCGGGCATTCGCGGCAGGTGGACGCGTACCACGTGGGGATCCCCGGCGTGATGGTGTCCGGCGGAACGACGTACGGGATCAGCGACTGCGGCCCCACCTTGGCGTCACACGCGGTCGCGGCGCCGGCGCCGGTGATCCCGATCAGCTTGAGGAAGTCCCGTCTCTCCATGCCTCCCGCAGCTCCCTCCTCAGTAGTGGCAGGCGGCGCAGTCGTCCGACGCACCCCGCTCCCGATGGCAGTTCACGCACCAGCCCATCGTCAGCGGGGCCACCCGCTCGACCTGTTCCATCGCCGCCACGTCGCCGTGACACTCGAAGCACGTCACGCCCGCCCGCACGTGTGGCTGGTGCGTGAACTGGACGAACGAGGGCACGCTGTGCACGCGGACCCACGGAATGGGTGTCGAGTCCGCGGCGAACTCCATCAGCTTCTGGATCTCGGTCTTGAACGCGTCGCTCGTCCCCTGGACGAACCGGTGACATCCCATGCACGTGCCGACCGCGGGGATGCCGGCCTCTTCGGAGATATTGGCGGAGTAATGGCAGTAGGCGCAGGGGATGCTGTCGACGCCCACGTGGATCGTGTGCATGAACGCGATGGGTTGAACCGGACTCCTGGGCTGCGCGATCTGGGCTTTCCAGCCCAGCTGGTCGCAGGCGGCGGCCGCGACGAGGACGAGGATCGGCAGGAGCGACCGTCGCCAACAGGACGCTTTCATCGGCATGCCATCACCGGCGCGAGGTGAACGTCAACGCGGTCGTCGATGCTGGTGGAGCACCC
>DATKCO010000086.1:0-10175 GCA_035513155.1 Gemmatimonadota bacterium
CCAGAGCCGCGGGAAGCGGACGAACCGGTTGCACCGCACGCACGGGTTCGGGGTCCGGCCCGCGGCGTACTCCTCGACGAAGGGGTCGATGACCGCGGCCCGGAACGGCCCCTCGAAATCGAGGACGTGATGGCGGACGCCGAGTTCCCGCGCCACCGCCCGCGCGTCCTCGATCGCCTCCAGTGAGCAGCAGGCCGCCGCCGCGTGCTCCTCGGGGACCTCCCCGTAGCAGAAGTTCTTCATCGTGATCCCGATCACGTCGCAGCCCCGCTCGACGAGGAGCGCGGCGGTCACGCTCGAGTCGACGCCGCCGCTCATGGCGACGACGACGCGCGTGCCGGTCCTCAGGTCCTTCCAGGTGTCGATCATCTGCGGAAGATACCCCCGCCGGGCGGTTCCCGCAGGAGCGCTAGGGAACGACCTGTGGCGGGGCGGCTGGGGAGCCCGCCGCCCGCGTGACCTCGTCCCGCTCGATCTTCCCGTCCAGCAGGAACACCTCGCGGTGGGCGTGGGCGGCGATGTCGGCCTCGTGGGTCACCACGATGATCGTGTTGCCCTCGTGGTACAGCTGGTCGAAGACGCTCATGATCTCCGCGCTCGTCTTCGAGTCCAGGTTCCCGGTCGGCTCGTCGGCGAGGATGATCGAGGGGTCGGTCACCAGGGCGCGCGCGATCGCGACCCGCTGACGCTGGCCGCCGGACAGCTCGCTGGGCTTGTGGGAGGCCCGGTCCTCGAGATCGACCGCCCGCAGCGCGGCCCGCGCCCGCTCCAGACGCTCGCCGGACGGCGCGCCCGCGTAGACGAGCGGGAGCTCGACGTTGTGCAGCGCGGTCGCCCGCGGCAGCAGGTTGAAGGTCTGGAACACGAAGCCGATCTCGCGATTGCGGACGTGGGCGAGCTCGTCGTCGTCGAGCTGGCTCACCTGACGCTCGTTGAGCCAGTACTCCCCGGAGGTGGGGGAGTCGAGGCATCCCAGCAGGTTCATCAGGGTGGACTTGCCGGACCCCGAGGGGCCCATGATCGCCACGTACTCGTTGCGGGCGATGTCGAGATCGACCCCGTCGAGGGCGCGGATCTCCTCGGACCCCATGTGATAGATCTTGGTCAGGCCGCGGACATGGATCATCGGACGCCCGTTGACGTCCTGCGGCCTCACGAGCCCGAGGCCCCCGCCGACCGCTGGACCTTGACGGCCGCCCCGTCGGTGAGATCGCGCAGGGCCTCGTAGCTCCCGCTCACCACCCGGTCGCCCGGCTCGAGCCCGCTCAGCACCTCGAAGTAGCGGTCCCCGCTGATCCCGACGCGAACCGGGGCGAACGACGCCGTGCCGTCGCGCACCACGAACACGCCCTCGCGCTCGACCACGCCGCCCGAGGCGGAGTCGTCGACCACCGGTCGGACGACCAGCGACTGGATCGGGATCGCCAGCACGCTCTCCCGCCGCGCGGTCACGATGTCGGTGGAGGCCGACAGCCCCGAGCGCGCGGCGGGCAACCCTCCGGAGAGGGTGACCTTGACCGCGAAGTCGGTGGCGCCGGGCGCGGGCCCGACCGCGGTCGGCACGATGATCGGGCTCGTGGCGACCTCGGTGACCTCCCCGGCGAACGTGGTATCGGGGAAGGCGTCGACCGTGATCGTCGCCTCCTGACCGACCTCGATGTCGACGACGTCGGTTTCGTCGACCTCGACGGTGGCCTCCATCACGCCCAGATCCGAGATCACGACCAGCACGGTTCCCGGCTGGTTCATCGTCCCGATCATGGCCACCTCGCCCTCTTCGATGTTGACGCGCGTGACCACCCCGTCGATCGGGCTGGTGTAGGTCACCCTCCCCAGCTCGTGGCGGGCGCTGCTGTACGAGGCCTGGAGCTGGGCGACGCGACTGCGCGCGGCGGCCACGGCCGCCTGTCGTGAGCGCAGCTCCGCGCGTGCCTGGTCCATCTCGGCGCGGGGGATGAGATCGGCTTCGGCGAGGGTGAGCTGGCGCTCGTAGTTCTCGCGCGCCAGCTCGAGCTGCGCCTCGGAGGCCATCAGGTCGGCGCGCGCCGACTCGACGCCGGCAGCCTGGCCGCGGGCCCCGGCCTCGGCGATGACCGGGTCGAGCTGGAGCAGGAAGTCGCCCCGCTGGACGTGGTCTCCCTCCTGGACCCCGATCCGAACCACCTCTCCGGGCGTGGTGGCGCTGATGGAGACCGACTGCTTCGCCTGCAATGTGCCGCTGGCGCTCACGATCGAGGTGAGGTCGCGGGCCCGGACCTCCTCCACCTCCACCGGGATCCCGCTCTCGCGGCTGGTGAACACGCTCACGGCGATGAGCAGGATGCCGACCAGAGCCCCGCCGGCGATCATCCATTTCTTAGAGGGGCGCTTCATGGCTGGTCGACCTCGTGGGGAAGGAGATTGAGGCCCGTCGCCAACTCGAGCTGGACGAGGGCGAGATAGAAATCGTAGGTGGCGGAGATAAGGTCGATCTCGGCCTGCGACGAGCGGGCGCGGGCGTCGACGAGATCGATCAGCGAGCCGGTGCCGGTCTGGTAACGCGCCTCGCCGAGTCGCAGGTCTTCCGCCGCGAGCTCGACGGACAGGCGGGCCGCCTGGTGGCTCGCGTACGCGGTCATAAGCCGCGAGTGCGCGGTACGCACGTCGCTCTCGACCTGGAGCTCCCGGCTCAACTCCTCCGCCCGCGACGACTGAAGAGCGGCGTTGGCCTGGCTCGTCTGGTTGTACCGCTGAAACCCGCCGAACATCTGCCAGTTGAGTGCCACGCCGACGTAGCTCTGCTCGGCGAAGTCGGAGAACACGAAGTCGAGCGTGTCGGCGGCCGTCCGCTGGACGCTGTACTGGAGCTGGAGGCTGGGCAGGTAGGCCGAGCGCGCGATCCAGAGCTGCGCCGCGTCGGCCGACTGCTGGGCGCGGGTCTGGCGGATGCCCGGGTGGTCGCGCAGCGCGCGCGCGACGAGCTGCTCGAGATCGAAGCTCGGTGCGAACACCTGGAACGACGTCGTCAGCGCGAGCGGCCGATCCGGCAGCGCCCCGCCCAGCAGCTGGCGCAGCCGGAGGCGCGCCTCCTCCAGCCCCTGGAGGGACTGCAGGACGGACACCTCCGCGCGATTGAGGTCGAGCCGGGCGAGCAGCACGTCGGACCGCGTGACGCTGCCGACGTCGAAGCGGGCCTGCGCCCGGTCGAGCTGGGTCCGCCGCCGCTCCACTTCCACCCGCGCCTGCTCGACCAGCGCCTGCTGGCGGCGGGCCTCGAGGTAGCGGGTCTCGATCTGGGTGGCGGTCTGGAGCGCCTGCAGGTCGTAGCCCGCGATCGCCCGGTCCACGTTCGCGCGCGCCCCCCTCAGGCGGAGGAGGTCCCGTCCCGAGTCGAGCAGGGAGTGGGTCACGTCCCAGGCATAGCCCGTGTTGTACGACTGCGGGCTTTCGAACTCGCGTCCGAACAGCACGAACGTCCCCTGGTCCACGCGCTGCACCTGGCCCGAGAGCGAGACCCGCGGCAGGAAGTTTCCCCAGGCGTCCCACAGACCCGCGCCGGCCGCCGACCGGTTGTAGACGGCGGTCAGGACCTGCGGGTTCCGCTGGAGTCCGATGTCGAGCGCCTCGCGGAGCGACAGCGGCAGGCTGTCGGCCGCGGTCTGCTGAGCCGTGGCGGGCGCGGCGCACAGGAGGAGCGCGAGCGCGATGGTGCCGAGCGTGCGGAGCGGCATGGTTCCCGTCAGTGGAGTGGGGGACGACCCGATGATCAACGGATGGACGGAATCTGGGGTTTCAGCGTTCATTGCGCGAGGTCTCGCGGATCTCGACCTGGTCCGCCCGCCGGACGAGGACCAGGGTCCTCCCGCCGGCGACGAGCTCGAAGCGGCCCTCCGCCGTCGTGATCCGGGCCGCCCCGGTCGCGCGGTCCAGCGCGCCCTGGGCGTACGCGTCCGCGAAGCGCGCGGCGTCCGCCGGCGCATCCCAGACCGTGACCCAGACGTAGCGCACGCCGCCGCCGGGAAGGCGCCAGAGGCCGTACCGGTCTCCGCCCCAGCCCCGCGCGGCGAGCGCGGGGAGCGCGCTGTCGGCGAGCGCCGCCCCGAGGACCAGCGCGGTCCCGAACTCCCCCCAGCTTCCCCGGATCAGCGGCTCGCCCGCGGTTTCGGACGGGAGCTCGACAGCCCGGGGCTCGTCGCGCGCGCCGAAGTAGCGCTCGGGGTGGAGGATCTGCTCGGTCGACGCGGGGGGGTCGGCGTACAGCCGGTCGACCGCCCGCCAGCCACCCCGGTCGAGCGCCACGCGGACGAAGTCCGAGCCCTCGACATACGGGAACATGAGGAGCCGCTGCAGCGCGGGCGGGGCCGCCTGGAAGCTGGGGTAGGCGTCGGAGATCGCCCCCGCCTGACCCTCGAGCAGGGCCGAGAGCGGCGGCAGGTCCTCCACCGCCGCCCCCACCGGTTCGAGCAGGTAGGCGATCATGGACGCCATGGCGTCCCCTTCGGCGACGGCGGCCCGCGCCAGCGAGCCGTCTTCGGTCGGGGACACCTCGGCCAGCCACCGCTCGAGGTCGAAGTGCTGGTCCTGGAGCGCGTGGGTGACCTCGTGCGCGACCACGCCCCGCTGGAGGAGCTCGGGCAACCAATCGGCCAGATAGAACGTTTTCCGCGCGGGATCGTAATAGCCGGCGATCTGCTCGGCGTAGAGCTCGACCACGAGCTCCTCGAGGTCCGTCCCCGGCGGGATCAACCCGGTGTGGACCAGGAGCGCCTGGTAGTCCGCCCATCGCTGGGAGGGCATCTGACGGGCCAGAGACGCCCGGGCATAGGCCTGAACGCTCGCCCGATCGCTGACCTCGAAATCGATGGGGCGCTCGATCGGGAGCCCGCGGATCGCCGCAACCTGGCGGGCGATCGCGCGCGCTTCGGCGAGGAGCCGGGCGGGAGCGGGCGTCTGGGCGATCGCCGGGGTCGCGAGGCAGAGGAGGACGGTGATGGCTGCGCGGCGGATGCCGGCGGGAGCCCTCAAGGGATTCGCGTCCACGTCCGGCGCCGCGTCCGCTCCTCGAGGCGGAGGAGCGCGTGCGGCGGCTCGGCGGCGAACCAGGCGCCCTCCTCGAGCCCGGAGACCCGGAGGAGCACCGGCCAGGCCGGGAGCGCCTCCCCGCCGATGCGGAGCGTATCGAGGGCCCCGACGACGAGGAGAGCGGCCAGCGCCCGCTTCTCGAACGGGGCCACGTAATTGAAGTGGAGGGAGTCCACGGTGCCGAAGGGGAGCGCGGCGAGCGAGAGCGGGAGTTGACCCGCGTCGATCGAGGGCGGCGGAGTGCGGAGGTTCTCGATCCCCGCGCCTTGTGGGGCGGTCAACGTGAGCCGGGCCTGGCCTTCGAACCCCCGGCCATACTCGAGGCGTGCGGTCAGGGTGTCCCCCTCGGCGCCGCCGGCCCGACGATAGCTCTCGATCGGCATCTTGGTCACGATGTCGACGAGGACCGAGATGCTGTCGGGCGAGCCGACGCGGGTGGTGACGAGCCGTTGGCGCCCTCTCTCGGGCTCCAGCGCGCGAAGTCGCAGCGTGTCGCCGGCGCCGGACACGAGCCGGTGCTCTCCCGGTGCGAGCGGGGCCGAGTCGAACGGGAGCGCGGCCGTCGGCTCGTCCGACGGCGCCTCCGTTTCCCCGCAGCGCCCGAGGAGGGGCAGAAGGCCGAGCACGAGCAGGGGTGGAATCATCCGCATGAGCGGCGTAAGATAGAGGATGATCGGAGGAGCGAGTATGCGTAGCTGGAAGGCACGGTTTCGCCCGCTCGTGGGGGCGCTCGCCCTCCTCGTCGTGTCGGCGGCGGCGGCTGGCGTGGCCAACGCTCAGGATGTGAGCCCGCTCGCGCCGATGGCCGGCGACGACGAAGGCCGGCCCGCACCGGGAGCCGATCGCCCGACCGAAGGTCAGGGCGTCGTGATCCCGCTGCCCCAGGCCGGGAGCCGGGTGGAAGCAGCGGATCGCGCGCGGGTCCACGTCGCGGCCGCGCTGCCGGCTCGCTGGTCTTCGGTGGCGACCCGATACCAGCCCTACTGGGCGGGTGTCGAGCCGCTGGGGGCCTTCGGGGTTCGGAGCTGGATTCCCTGGTTCGCCGGCGCCGGCTTCGTGCCGGTCCTCGCCCCACATCCCTTCTTCTCCCCCTGGGGCCTCCTGAGCACCGACGGCTGGATGTACGACCGCTATCGCGCGATCTGGGGGCCGGCGCGGGCACCCGGCGAGCGGTCGGACGCCGCGGTCTGGCTCCAGCGCGGAGACCGGGCGATGCTCGCCGATCGACCTCGCGACGCCGTTCAGGCCTATCGCCGCCTGACCCAGGTCGCCTCGGATCTCCCGCTCGGCTACTTCGGTCTGGGCATGGCGCTGGCAGAGCTCGGCGAGGACGAGGCCGCCGCCGCTTCGCTTCGCCAGGCCCTCGATCGATATCCCGGTTGGATCTCCCCTTCGGCGGACTGGGGAGCGATGGTGGGCGACGGGCGGCGCCTGGAGCGCCTCCTCGACGCCACCCGGCAGCGGGCGGCGCGCGGCGCCCAGGCCAGCGTGTTCGTCGCCGGCGTCGTCCACATCTACGGCGGAGAGCCCGACGAGGGCCGGGTCTACCTCGCGAGCCTGCTTCCCGACGAGCACGCCCAGGTTCTCCTGACCAGGTCCGAGAGCCGAAGTCGTCGCTGAGCCCGTGGCCCCTCCAGCCGCCACCTGACAGCGTCCATCCCCCCCGAGAATCGCCCTCCTCATCGACCCGGGTCCCCTCCGGAGAAGACGGTGGTACAGCAATTGCATAACGACGACCGCGAGATGATGGAACTCCAGGACCCCATGCTGTCCGAGACCGCCGGCACCCAGTACTGGGAGGTCGGGGGGCACCCGAACTTCCTGCTGAGCGTGGACGAGCGGGTCATCAGCGCGCGCGAGCGCCTGAGCCAGGTGGCGGACACGTCGCTCACCGTGCTGCTGTGCGGGGAGCGCGGCGTGGGCAAGGAGATGGTCGCGCGGGGGATCCACGAGCTCTCGAGCCGCCGGGAGAAGCCGTTCGTCACGCTCAACGGCTACGCGATCCCGCGAGCGTCGATCGAGCGTGAGCTGTTCGAGGGTGGCTTCGCCGGGAAGGTGGGAGCCGCGGAGGACGGGACGCTGTACCTGCACGGCGTCGAGCTCCTGACCCGCGAGGTGCGGGACCGGCTGGTGAACTGGAAGCGGGAGCGGGTCGAGGGCTCGGGGCCGGAGCCCCGGTTGATCCTCAGCTGCGAGCAGCCCTCTCTCGACAACGACTCGCTGGCGGCGCTGGAGCGCGCGTGGTCTCCCGCCGGCGGGGTGGTGCGGATCGAGATCCCGCCGCTTCGCGACCGTGCCGAGGACGTGCCGCTCCTGGCCAACCACATCCTGCAGAAGTACGGGCCCTTCTACGGATCCCGGATCCGGACGCTCCGCAGCGGTTTCCTCCGGTTCCTCCAGAGCTATCGCTGGCCGGGGAACGGCCGCGAGCTCGAGCGCGTGATCCGGCGCTTCCTCGTGGTCGAGGACGAGGAGGCGATCCGTGAGGAGCTCAGCAGCAAGCAGCCGAGCCAGGACGCGCCGGTCGACGAGATGCTCGAGTCGGGGACCGGGCTCAAGGACATCGTCGCCCGCGAGGTGGCTAGGGTGGAGAGCCGGGCGGTCTCGTACGCTTTGCGCCGGGCCCGCTGGAACAAGAAGCGGGCGGCGGCGGACCTGGGCGTGAGCTACAAGACGCTGCTGAACAAGATCAAGGATCACGAAATCGAGGTCTGACCCTCGCGGGCCTCCCGCCCCCGAGACGCCCCACCCCTCTCCCGCACCATCCGAACCGGCCAGACCCTCCAGTAGAATGCGAACGGGACCGCAGAATACCCCCTGAGCGTCCGCGTTGAAGTCCTCTGGAGCGAGCGATCGCCCGCGAAGGCTTCCACTCCCGTGGAGAAGCGCCGGGGTCGGTTGTCACCTGGTGAACAGGCCGAGTGGAAGGGCGCTTCCACGATCGCGGAAGCGCCCGACGCTGCCCGGAGACCCGGTTCCACCTCCGTTTCGATCGGCTTCCTCGAGGCCCCGTCCGGACCCCCTTCACACCCGGCGGCGACGGAAGTCGGTTTCACACCCCTGTGGCACGCTGGTACGGAGGCTGCCCTTAGCCGGGCCGAACGGCAAGACCACACGGACAACCCGAAAGGGAGACCGCATGACCGCACGGACCCCGCTGCCCCAGAGACACGACGAGGCTTTGATGCCCGTCCTCGGCAGCGATTGGCTGAGGGCGGACGACGGACAGGATCTGGCAGAGTACGCGATCCTCGTCGGTCTCATTGCGTTGGTCGTGGTCGGGGCAGTGACGCTGTTCGGCGGGCAGCTCGTGGCGATGTACAACTCGTTCGTCTCCACACTGCCCTTCGGTTAGTCGAAAACCCGAAGCTGGCCGAGAGGCCGGGAGGACAAATGCTGCTGAACTTCTGGAACGCACTGTGGAGCGACGAGTCCGGTCAGGATCTGGCCGAGTACGCGCTGCTCATCGCGCTGATCGCCATCGTTGTGATCGCGGCGGTCACCCTCCTGGGCGGCAACATCAGCACGGTGTTTAACAACATCGCCGGCGCGCTGAACGTCGGAGGCTGAGCCGAGCAGGAAGCAACACGCAAGAGCAACAAGCAAGAGCAAGTGCAAGAGGCAAGTCAAGGCCGGGGTCCGATCGGGGGAGCGGGCCCCGGCCACCTAATCCCGAACTCAACCCGGAACGCTTCCTCCAGAAAACAGGCCGTATGGACCACATCGTCGCCACCTTCGCTTTCCTCGCCCTGGTCGTCCTCGCCATGGCCTCCGATCTCCGCACCCGTCGTATCCCGAACGCGCTGACCCTGACCGGTCTGGGCATCGCGCTCGTGCTGCGCGGGCTCCTCGGATGGGAGCCGCTGGCGATCGGAATGGTGGGTGCGCTGATCGCGTTCGTCCCGACCGTCCCGCTCGTTCTGCTCGGTGGGCTCGGTGGGGGAGACGCGAAGCTGCTGGCCGCGGTGGGAGCTTTCGTGGGTCCCGCCGGGCTGCCGACCACGCTGTTCGTCACCGCCGTCGTCGGCGGGGCGATGGGCGTGGTCGCCGTGGTTCGGCGTGGGGCCTGGGGCCATACGGTGGCCCGCTGCCGGATGATCGTGGCCCGCTCCTTCGGGGTCGTCCAGGAGCCGCTGCCGCGACTCGGCACGCCGAGTGCGATCGCGATCCCATACGGCGTCGCCATCGGGGTCGGGGCGATCGCGGGATGGTGGGTGCCATGAGCCGCCGGCTCGCACGTCGTGACGCCGGCCAATCGCTGGCCGAGTTCGCGATCCTGCTCCCGATCCTGATGGGGGTGGTGGTCGGGATCTTCGAGTTCGGCCGGGCGTGGAACATCGATCAGGTGTTGACGAACGCCGCCCGGGAGGGCGCCCGCCTGGCGGTGATCCCGAGCAGCTCGACGAGCGACGTGGTCGAGGCCGTCGAAGACCGGCTGGCGGAGGCTGCCCTGGACCCCGCGCTCGCCAATATCGGCGTGAAGGGCATGGGAGGGGGCGTGGGAACGCCGGCCAAGGTCGAAGTCAGCTATCCCTATCAGTTCACCTTCCTCGGGCCGGTCATGCGATTGATGGGCGTGGGAGACGGCCCTACCCCGGGAGCGATCACGCTGAGCTCCCGGATCACGATGCGGAACGAGTAACGCAAACGCACGGACACTCGCACGGGAGGAAGAGATGAGACGCAAACGCAGAAAATGGATGGCGCTCGTGCTGGCACTGGTGTCCGGCGGCGCCGCGGGCTATCTGGCCCTGGGGTACATGAACCGCCCACTGTCGCCGCGCACGGCCTCGGCCAACGCCATGACGCACATCGTCGTCGCGTCCCGTGATCTGCCGATGGGAACCGTGCTCGCTCCGGGCGACGTCAAGCAGATCGAGTGGCCCGCTCTGGATGTGCCGCCGGGATACGCCGGCACCGAGGAAGAGGTCATGGGGCGGGGTCTGATCACGCACGTCAGCGCCAACGAGCCCCTCATGACCGCCAAGCTGGCCGACAAGGACGCCGGCGGCGGACTCCCGATCGTGATCCCCGAGGGGATGCGCGCGGTGAGCGTCAAGGTCGACGAGGTGATCGGCGTGGCGGGGTTCGTCCTGCCGGGCACCCGCGTCGAT
>DATKCO010000087.1:0-33738 GCA_035513155.1 Gemmatimonadota bacterium
TCCGCTACCCCGAGCGGAAGGCCCTGATCGGCGAGGCGAGCGAGGCGCTGGAGCGCGTCTCGTAGCCCCGGGGGCGCGGCCTCCCGCCCCCGCTTGAACGACCCGCCTTCCACGAACGTCCCTCGGAACGAGATCCAGCCCCGCGGGTACGGTTCAGGCCGATTCCGCACGAAATCCAAGGAGAGGAAATTACGATGAGGACCATCCTGCTGGCGTTGATCTACGGGGTCGTGGCCGTGTCTGCCGCCGCCGCGCAACAGTTCGGGGCCGCTGCCGGCTGGAGCGGCGAGGAGGCGATGTTCGGGCAGGCCCAGCTCGACCGCGAGCCCGGTGCCGTCTTCGTCTACCGGGCCGGGGCCGATGGCTGGACCCAGGTCGCCCGCCTCGAAGCCGACGACGGTGTCGAGGGGGACCGGTTCGGCTCGTTCATCGCCGTCTCCGGCGACCGCATGATCGTGGGCGCGCCCAACGCCGACGAGGGCCGGGGGGCGGTCTATTCGTTCGAGAGGGGACCCGACGGGGCTTGGCGGCAGACCGCCATGCTCGTGGCGCCGAGCCGTGAGCCGGGGGACGCGTTCGGCATCGAGCTCGGGTTCGACGGCGAGCTGGCGCTCGCCGCGACCTCCGACGGGCCTCAGGACACCGGGAGCGTCCACGCGTTCCGCCGGCAGCCGGACGGGAGCTGGCGGTCCGCCGGGACGTTCGCCGTCCCCGCGGGAGTCGGGAACGACGAGGGGTGGGGACGCACGCTGGTCGTGGTGGACGGGGCGGCGATGATCGCCGCCGCGGGCGCCGACTCCGGCAAGGGAGCCGTCTGGATCTTCCCCGCCCGGGGAGAGTCGGGCTGGGGCGCGCCGGTCAAGCTCGCGGGCACGGTCCCGGGCGGCCGGTTCGGGGCGGGGGCGGCCTACTCCGCCGGCGATCTGCTCGTCGGCGCCCCGGTGGTCGCCGAGGCGCGCGGCGAGGTGGTGGCGTTCCGGCGCTCCGGCGACGGCTGGCGCGAGGTGGCGCGGCTGGCCCCTTCGGAAGGCTCGCCGCCCCAGGCCCT
The DNA here is from genome assembly GCA_035513155.1 of Gemmatimonadota bacterium. GTDB lineage: Bacteria > Gemmatimonadota > Gemmatimonadetes > JACCXV01 > JAHWKZ01 > JAICNR01. Next base: position 1,049 of record DATKCO010000087.1, read on the forward strand.
GTTCGGCGCCAACCTGGTTCGCGGCGCGAACGGCGAGATCTGGGCGATCGAGCCCGGGGCGAGCGAGTTCCGCGGTGCGGCGGTCGAGCTGCGCCGGGAGGGTGACGAATGGACCCGCGGCGCGCGCATCGAGATGGCGGACCTCGACCCCGGAGCCTCCCTGGCGTCGGGACTGTCGGTGGGCGACGGGTTCGCGGCCGTCGGCATCCCCGGGAACGACTACGGCGCCGGCTCGGGAGCGATCTTCGTCGAGGACGGCGGCGCGTGGCGGCTGGACGGCACGGTGGCGGTCTCGATCGACCCGCTGGCGGCCGTCCGCGGCGGATCGGTCGATTGCACGGCCGGGACGGCGGCCGGCTTCGAGTGCAAGGACGTGACCCTGCTGTCGTTCATCCCCGTCCAGTCGATCGGCGGGACGCGGGGCGTCGAGCTCAACGACGTCTGGGGCTGGACCGACCCGCAGACCGGCAAGGAGTACGCGCTGGTGGGCCGCATGGACGGCACCGCCTTCGTCGACGTCAGCGATCCCCAGAACCCCGTGTACGTGGGGCAGCTCCTGAAGACCGAGGGGTCGCCGGGCTCGGCCTGGCGCGACATCAAGGTGTACGAGCACCACGCCTACGTGGTGGCGGACAACGCCGGTGAGCACGGCATGCAGGTCTTCGACCTGACCCGGCTCCGCGATGTCCCGCAGATGCCGGCGACGTTCACCGCGGACGCGCATTACGACCGCATCCACAGCGCCCACAACATCGTGATCAACGAGGACACCGGCTTCGCCTACGCGGTGGGCAACGGAGATGGAGGCGAGACCTGCGGTGGCGGTCTCCACATGATCGACATCCGCGACCCGAAGAACCCGCGGTTCGCCGGCTGCTTCGCCGACCCCAACACGGGCCAGCAGAAGACGGGCTACACCCACGACGCGCAGTGCGTTCTCTACCGCGGCCCCGACTCCGACTACGAGGGACGTGAGATCTGCTTCGGCTCCAACGAGACCGCGCTCTCGATCGCCGACGTGACCGACAAGCAGAACCCCACGCCGATCGCGGTGGCGGAGTACCCGAACGTGGCGTACACGCACCAGGCGTGGTTGACCGACGACCATCGGTATCTGCTGATGGACGACGAGGGGGACGAGATGTCGGGCCTCGTCGACAACACCCGGACCCTGATCTGGGACGTCTCGGACCTCGACGATCCGGTGCTCCTCAAGGAGTTTCTGAACCCCAACAGCACGGCCGTCGACCACAACCTGTACGTGAAGGGCGACAAGGTGTACCAGTCGAACTACGTGCAGGGCCTGCGGATCCTCGACATCTCCGACATCGAGAACCCGGAGGAGGTCGGCTTCTTCGACACCGTGCCGTACGGAGACAACGGGCCCCGCCTCGACGGCTCGTGGAGCAACTACCCGTATTTCGACAGCGGCACGATCGTCGTGACGAGCGGCAAGGAAGGATTGTTCCTGCTCAAGTACGTCCCGGCCGGGGACCGTCCCATCTCGTGAGGCGGACGGCGGTCTCCCCGGGATCTTTCACTCGAGGCGAAGAAGGGTGGACGATGATTCGATACGCAATGGCAGGGCTGGCGATCGTCGCGCTGGCGACCCCGGTCGACGCGCAGTCGATGCGGGATGGAGGCCAGGCCGCGCAGACGGGGTTTGGCGTTGCGGTCGCGGTCAGCGGGGACCAGATCCTCGTGGCGGAACCGAACGACGTCCGCAATCCGGGCGCCGTCTACGTGTACGGCAAGCGGGACGGTAGCTGGACCGAGCTCGCGCGTCTCACCGCGGACCAGGCGTCGCGCGGCGACCTCTTCGGAACCTCGATCGCCACCGCGGGCGACCGCATGATCGTCGGCTCCCTGCTGCAGGGCGAGGGCCAGGGAGGGGCCTACGTGTTCCAGCGGGACGGCGTCAGCTGGCGCCAGGTGGCGCGGCTCGAAGCGCCGGGCGCGGCGTCCGACGACAGCCTGGGGGTCGCGGTCGCCATCGACGGCGATCTGGCGCTCGTCGGAGCGGCGGGAGCCGACAGCAGCCGTGGCGCGGTGTACGCGTTCCGCGGCGATGGCGCGGGTCGCTGGAGCGCCGCCGGGAGGATCGCCGCCCCGGATGGCACCGTGCCGGAAGACCGTTTCGGCCAGAAGCTGGCGCTCGATGGCGGTGTGGCGGTGATCGCCGCCGAGCGAGCCGACAGCGGCCGCGGCGCCGTGTACCTGTATCGGGCGGACGCCGGCGGGTGGAAGCAGGAGGCGCGGATCGCCCCCGAGGACCGGACCGCCAACGCGCGCTTCGGCTCCGCGATCGGCATCGGTGACGGTGTCGCTCTTGTCGGGGCGCCGGGCGCGGACGGGTTCCGTGGCGCCGTCTACGCGTACCGGACCGGGGATCCCGGCTGGACCCTCGAGAGCCGGGTCCCGTTCGAGGGCTCTTCGCAGGAGCGGTTCGGCAGCTCGCTCACGGTGTCGGCGGGTGAGGCGTGGATCGGAGCGCCGGGGGCCGATCGGTTCCGCGGCGTTATCTACCGGCTCGCGCCCGGCGCCTCGGGCGCCTGGGGGGTCGAGCCCTCCAGGCTCGCGCTGACCGACAGCCTGCCGCAGGGATCGTCGTTCGACGGCTCGATCGCTCTCGGCGAAGAAGTGGCCGTCGCCGGGCTGCCCGGCGAGGACTACGGCATGGGCGCGGCGGCGATCTTCGAGGTGTTAGGCGGCGGCTGGACGCTGGGCTCCCGCGTCGCGAGCGAGCCCCGGGGTTTGGCCGCGATGGTCGGCGAGCCGGCGGCGTGCGACGACGGCCGGGTCGGCGAGTTCGACTGTCGCCAGGTCGATCTGGTCGCGTTCCTGCCCGTCCAGGCGATCGGCGGCGGGCGCGGGGTGCGGCTCAACGACGTCTGGGGCTGGACCGACCCCGAGACGGGCAAGGAGTACGCGCTGGTCGGGCGGGTCGACGGCACCTCGTTCGTCGACATCAGCGATCCGGCGCATCCCGTCTTCGTCGGCGACCTGCCGAAGACGGCGGAGTCACCCGGCTCCACCTGGCGCGACATCAAGGTGTACGCGGACCACGCGTTCGTCGTGGCGGACGGGGCCGGCGCCCACGGCATGCAGGTCTTCGACCTGACCCGGCTGCGCGACGTGCAGAACGCGCCGGCGACGTTCACGCCCGATGCGCACTACACCCGCATCCAGAGCTCCCACAACGTGGTGATCAACGAGGACACCGGATTCGCCTACGCGGTCGGGGCGAGCGGCGGCGACGAGACGTGCGGCGGCGGCCTCCACATGGTCGACATCCGGGACCCGAAGAACCCCACGTTCGCGGGCTGCTTCTCGGATCCCTCCACGGGCCGGCAGAAGACGGGCTATACGCACGACGCGCAGTGCGTCACGTACCGCGGGCCGGACGTCGAGCACCGCGGCCGCGAGATCTGCTTCGGCGCGAACGAGACCGCACTCTCGATCGCCGACGTGACCGACAAGCAGAACCCGGTCCCGCTGTCGATGGCGGAGTACCCGAACGTCGGGTACACCCACCAGGGCTGGCTCACCGAGGATCATCGATACCTGTACATGGACGACGAGCTCGACGAGGTGAACGGGCTCGTCGACAACACGCGGACTCTGGTGTGGGACGTCTCGGATCTCGACGATCCGGTGCTCGTCAAGGAGTTCCTGAACCCGAACTCGACCTCGATCGACCACAACCTGTACGTCAAGGGCGACAAGATCTATCAGTCGAACTACGTGTCCGGGTTGCGCGTCCTCGACATCCAGGACCCCACCGAGCCGCACGAGGTGGGGTTCTTCGACACCGTTCCGTTCGGCGACGACAGCCCCCGGTTCGACGGGTCGTGGAGCAACTATCCGTTCTTCGGCAGCGGGGTCATCGTGGTGACGAGCGGGTACGAGGGGCTGTTCCTGCTCCGCTATCGTGAGGCGGACCGGCCGATCTCGTGAGGATCCTCCACACCGGGCTGCTCGTGGGAGCGGCGGCGCTCGCCCTGGCGTGCGCCGCCGCCCGCGACACGGCGGTCGCCCAGGACGGGGCGCCGGGGCCCTTCCTCTACGTCATGAACCAGGGCGGCGCCTCGATCTCCGTCATCGACATCGCGCGGCGGGCAGAGGTCGCCCGCATCGACCTGCAGGCGCTGGGATTCGGCCCCAACGCCAGGCCCCACGACACGGCCGTCGAGCCGGACGGCTCGTTCTGGTACGCCTCCCTGATCGGGGAGAACCGGGTCCTCAAGTTCGACCGGGACAACCGGCTCGTCGGCCAGGTCGAGATGGAGGTGCCGGGTCTGATCGTGGCCCACCCGACCCGGGACCTGCTGCTGGCCGGGCGCTCGATGTCGGCGGTCAATCCGCCCTCGTCGGTGGCGCTCATCCGGCGGTCCGACATGACGCTGCTGGAAGAGGTGGAGGTCGTCTACCCGCGGCCGCACGCGCTCGCGACCTGGCGGGACCGGTGGGCCTACAGCGCGAGCCTGGCCGAGAACCGGATGGCGGTCCTCGACGTCGAGAGCGAGGACGTGACGCTGATCGACCTGCCCGCTCCCGCCGCGCACGACTCGGCGGCGATGGCGGACCACGCCGGGCACGCGGGGATGACCCCGCACACCGTGGTCGAGTTCGCGATCGCCCCGGACGGCCGGACGATGGTGGCCAGCGGCCAGATCAGCGGCGAGCTCATGGTGTTCGAACTCTCCGACCCCGCCGCGCCGCGCATCGTCCACCGGATCCATCTCGGCGGCGCCCCCTGGCATCCCGCCTTCACGCCCGATGGCCGCTGGGTCTACGTGCCGCTCAACCGAGCCGATCAGGTCGCCGTGGTGGACGCGGTGTCGTGGGAGCTGGTGGACCGGATCGACGGGCGGGGGCTGGCCGAGCCCCATGGCGCCGCGCCGTCCCCGGATGGTCGCCTCATGTTCGTGTCCAACAACAACACCGGGGGGACGTACGCGCCCGGCGGGCCGGACCCGAACGCCGGCACCGTGGTCGCGATCGACACGTCCACGCGCGAGATCGTCGAGGTGATCGAGGTCGGCCCGTACGCGACCGGCATCGAGGCCTGGCCCGCTCCGCGCTGAGCACCGTGACGCCTCGATGGCGGGCCGGGGCCGTCCTCGGCCTCGCGCTCGCGGCGGCCTGCGCGACGCCGGGACCTCCGGGGGGCGCCGCCGATCGCTCGCCGCTCCCGGTCTTCGAACGGCGGGTAGCGCCGTTCCCGGTGTCCGATGCCGACGGCGTGCCCTACGAGTTCCCCTTCCTCGGCGGCTTCAACGTTCCGCGCCCCCAGCTCGTGGACATCGACGGCGACGGCAACCTCGACCTGTTCGTCCAGGAAGCGGCCGACCAGATCATGTGGTTCGAGCGGGTCGCCGGCGCCGCGCCGCGGTTCGAGTGGCGGGAGGACCAGTTCGAGGGCCTCGAAGTCGGCGAGTGGTACCGCTTCGTCGATCTGGACGGCGACGGCGACATGGACCTGCTGGGCGAGGCGAAGTACAGCATGATCCGCGCCTGGGAGAACCGCGGCCCCGGCGCCGATCCCCGCTTCGTCCTGGTGGCCGACACGCTGCGCGACGAGCGGGGGCGGGCGATCTTCTCGGACCGCCAGAACATCCCCAATGTCGTCGACTTCGACTGCGACGGGCTGCTCGACCTCATGCTCGGCCGGCTGGACGGATCGATCACGCGCTATGAGGCGACCGCGCCGTGGTCCGGGGAGGGCGCGCCCACCTTCGCCTTCGTGACCGACGATTTCCAGGGCATCTCGATCGTGGCGCAGATCACGCCCAGCGCGCGCCACGGGGCGAACTCGATCGTCTTCGCCGACGTCGACGCCGACGGCGACAAGGACCTGATCTGGGGGGACTGGTTCGAGCCCGGCCTGCTGCTGCTCGAGAACACCGGGACCTGCGAGAATCCGGGCTTCTCCAATCGCCCGGTCCCGTGGCCGGTCGGCGACCCGATCTCGACCAGCGGCTACAACGCGCCCACCTTCGGCGACGTCGACGGGGACGGGGATCTGGACGCCATCGTCGGCGTGCTGGGCGGGGCCTACAACCCGATCCTCACCGCGGCCGACAACCTGTACCTGCTGGAGCAGACGGAGTCGGGGTGGAACCTCGTGACCCGCCGGCTGATCGGGCAGATCGACGTGGGGGCGGAGAGCGTGCCGGCGGTCGGCGACCTCGACGGGGACGGCGACCTGGACATCCTGCTGGCCAACAAGATCGATCCCGCCGACCCCCGCACCGCGCGGATCTACCGGTTCGAGAACGTCGGCAGCGCCCGCGAACCGTCGCTCCGGCTGGTGGGGCCGCTCGAGGAGGTCGTCGGCGAGTTCCACTACGCGCCCGCCCTGGCCGACCTGGACGGGGACGGCGACCTCGACCTCGTGGTCGGCACATGGAACCAGGGCATTCTCGTGTTCTGGAACGAGGGCACGGCGCGCGAACCGCGATTCGTGCGCGCTGCCGAGCCGCTGGTCGAGCTGACGCGGGGGAGCCACGCGTCGCCGGCCCTGGCCGACCTGGACGGTGACGGGGATCTCGACCTCGTGGCCGGCGAATCGTCGGGCGAGATCAACGTGTGGCGGAACGACGGGACGCCGCGCGCGCCCGTCTTCACGCTCGTCACCGACAAGCTGCTGGGTATCGACGTCGGGCGCCGCAGCGCCCCGGCCCTGGGAGACCTGAATGGCGACGGGCTGCCGGACCTCGTGATCGGCTCGGAAAGCGGTGAAGCGCTCGTGCTCTGGAACGCGGGCGGGGGGCGGGTCGATGCCTTCGAGCCGGGCGGGACGATCTCGCTCCCGGGGACCTCGGCCCCCGTGCTCGCCGACCTCGACGGCGACGGAGACCTGGACCTGATCGTCGGCGAGATCGGGGGGGGCCTTCGCTGGTACGAGAACCTCGGGGCCGACCCGTGATATATTGGGGCGGCTCATGACGGTGCCCCCCACGTCCACATCCGCCGGTCGGCCGAAGCCGGCCCGGCTCCTCGTCGTCCTGTGGGCGATGGCCGGCGTCCTGCTGGTGGCCGGACTGTGGTCGTCGCGGGACGCGCGCGGGCAGGATACGGGCGCGCGCGGGCAGGACACGATCATCGCGCCGGCCGCCCAGCCGACGGCAACCGCCGCCGACGCCGGCGTCGCGGCGGCCCAGGCCCGGCGCGACCTCGACACGCCGATCCATGAGCGGCTACTCTCGTTCCTCGGCATCGCGGTCATGGTGCTCCTGGCGTGGCTGATGTCGGTGGACCGCTCCCGCTTCCCGGCCCGCATCGTCTTCTGGGGCGTGGGTCTCCAGCTCGCCTTCGCGCTCCTCATCCTCCGCACCGCGCCCGGAGAGCAGTTCTTCGCGCTCGTCAACGACGCCTTCATCCAGCTGCTCGGCTACACCCAGGACGGAGCGCGCTTCATCTTCGGAAACCTCGTCGACAACAACATCCCGGTCGGGATGCCGGTCGGCGAGCCGGCCGTAAACGCTCCGCTCCAGCAGGTCGATCCCCCGCGCTACGCGGCGGCCGGCTCCTACTTCGCGTTCACCGTCCTGCCGACGATCATCTTCTTCTCGTCTCTCATGACCGTGCTGTACTACCTAAGGATCATGCAGTGGGCCGTGAAGGGGATGGCGTGGGTGATGCAGCGGACGATGGGCACATCGGGCGCCGAGACCCTGTCGGCGTCGGGGAACATCTTCGTGGGCCAGACCGAGGCCCCGCTCATGATCAAGCCGTTCGTCGAGAAGATGACGATGAGCGAGCTCCACACCGTCATGGTCGGCGGCTTCGCCACCGTGGCGGGAGGCGTGATGGCCGCCTACGTGGGGATGCTGGTCGCGTACTTCCCGGATATCGCCGGCCACCTGCTCGCCGCCAGCGTGATGAGCGCTCCGGCTGCGATCCTGATCTCGAAGGTCATGTATCCCGAGCTCGGCGAGCCGGAGACCAGGGGCACGTTGAAGGCGGACGTCCCCTCGCCCGACGTGAACGTGATCGACGCGGCCGCGCGCGGCGCCGGCGAGGGCCTTTCGCTCGCGCTCAACGTGGGCGCGATGCTGCTCGCCTTCATCGCGCTGATCGCGCTGCTCAACGGGATCATCGGCTGGGCCGGCGGCCTGGCCGGCGTCGACGGCCTCTCGCTCGAGCTGATCCTCGGATACCTGCTCGCGCCGCTAGCGTGGATCATGGGAGTTCCGTGGCACGACTCGGTCGCGATCGGATCCCTCCTGGGGGTCAAGACGGTGGTCAACGAGTTCGTCGCCTATCTGCAGCTCGCCGACGGCCTCCAGCAGGGCGCGCCGCTGGAGCCGCGCTCGGTCGTGATCGCCACGTACGCGCTCTGCGGCTTCGCGAACTTCAGCTCCATCGCGATCCAGATCGGCGGGATCGGCGGGATCGCGCCCTCCCGTCGGAGCGACCTGTCGCGCATCGGCTTGCGGGCGATGATCGGCGGCACGCTCGCGGCCTTTATGACGGCCACGGTCGCGGGGGCGATCCTTTGAGTCCGGCCTCCGGACTCAAAGGCCCTCCCATCGCGGACATCGTCGGTGCCGCCCTCGACCGGCTGGAGGAGGCGGGCGCCGGGCGCATCGAAGTCGCCCTGGTGCTGGGATCGGGCCTGTCGGTCCTCGCCGAGCACCTCGAAGATCCGGTCACGGTCCCGTACCGCGAGATCGAGGCGTTCCCGCGCTCGACGGTGCCGGGGCACGCCGGGAACTTCGTCGTGGGCACGCTGGAGGGCCGCGCGGTCGGCATGGCCCAGGGACGGCTCCACGTGTACGAGGGATACGACCCGCGGGCCGTCGTGCTGCCGGTCCGCGTGCTGCGCGCGCTGGGCGCCGGGACGCTGGTCGTGACCAACGCCGCTGGCTCCCTCGACAAGCGGCGCCCCCCCGGCACCCTGATGGCGATCCGCGATCACGTCGATCTCCAGTTTGCGAACCCGTTGGCCGGCTCGCAGCTCTACGGACGTGCCGCGCGCCTGAGGGTGGAGCGCGCCGAGACCTACGATCCCGCGCTGCTCGCCCTGCTCCACGAGGTCGCCCTAGAGGAGAAGATCCGACTCCGCGAAGGAGTCTATGCCGGGATGGCGGGCCCCACCTACGAGACGCCGTCCGAGATCCGGTTCCTGCAGCGGATCGGCGTCGACGCCGTGGGGATGTCGACGGTCGGGGAGGCGATCGCGGCCGCTTCGCTCGGCCTGCCCGTGGCGGGAGTGTCACTGCTGACCAACTACGCCGCGGGGCTCACGCGCCGGCACCTGGACCACGAGGAGGTGACCCTGACCGCGGAGCGCACCCGCCACCGGTTGGAGCGCCTGATCCGGGGCTTTCTGCGGCGGCTGGAGCGTTTCGAGTGAACATTTCGGGGGTTCGTGACGTAATGAGGGACATGAGCGGCAGACGCGACAGCCAGGCCCGGTTCCTCCACGCGGATCTCCGGATCCTGCTTCGACGCCTCACCGCCGTCACCCTTGCCCTCACCCACGCGGCGCTCCTGTCTCTGGGAAGCTCGCTCCACGGGTATGGGCCCGAGACCGCGGAGATCGACATCGTCGACCTCCCGGCCCAGTACCACAGCCACGACTTCGGTCTGGTCCAGGAAGAGGCGGAGCCCGCTCCGGCGGACGACGACTGCCTCGGGTGCCAGCTTCAGCGCACCGTCGGACCGCCGCCCGGCGCGGTCTCCGGACTCCACGGCGGAGCCACCGGAACCGGCAAGGTCGGACCCCCGCGGAACGCCGCTCCGCCGGCGTGGCGCGACGACCCCCTCTCCCGCGCGCCCCCCGTCTGATCCCCCAGGCCGTCGCCGACGGCCTCGTACCGGTTCTCCAGGTCCCATCGATCTTCACCGGTAATACGGGAGGCATCCATGCATCGTGCTCTCATCTCCATTCTCGCCCTGGCGTCCGTGCTGGGAGCGCTCATCATCGCCGCGCCCGGGGAGGCGCGCGCGCAGGCGACCGGGACGATCGCCGGAACCGTGCGCACCGCGGACGGGGTCCCGGCGCCGGACGCCACCGTGACCCTCCCCGGCGCCCGGCGGCGGACCCGGACCGGTGCGGACGGGACGTTCCGATTCGAGGATCTGGGTCCGGGCAGCTACCTCCTCCAGGCCGAGAGCCCTCGTTCCGGCATGGCCGTCGAGCGGATCACGCTGGCGGCCGGAGAGACGGTGGAGCGCGAGATCCTATTGGACCTCGTCTTTCACGTCGAGGCGATCACGGTCACGACCGGAGAGGCTCGTGGGCTGGGGGAGGTATACCAGCCCGCGGGAGTGCTCGGCGGGCGCGAGCTGCTCGCCGAGCTGCAGTCCACCCTGGGGGAGACGCTCGCTCGCCAGCCCGGCGTCACCTCCACCTATTACGGGCCCGGCGCCAGCCGTCCCGTCATCCGGGGCCTGGGAGGCGATCGCGTCCGGGTTCTGGAGGGCGGGGTCGGCACGGGGGACGTCTCGAACACCAGCCCCGACCACGCCGTGTCGGTCGACCCGCTGGCGGCCGAGCGGGTGGAGATCGTCCGCGGCCCGGCCACGCTGCTCTATGGATCGACGGCGATCGGCGGGGTCGTCAACGTGATCGACAAGCGGATCCCGCGCTATCGCCTGGACACGCCCCTGACCGGGACGGTCCAGGTCACCGGGGGGACGGCCGCCGACGAGCGCGGGGGCATGCTCTCGCTGGAGGGTGGGGGCGGGAACATCGCGTTCCACCTGGGGGGCCTGAAGCGGGACTCCGACGACATCGACATTCCCGGCTTCGCCGAGTCCGCCGCGCTGCGCGCGGCCGAGGAAGAGGAGGAGCACGAAGAGCACGAGGAGCACGAGGAGCACGAGGAGGCGTTCGGCACCCTCGAGAACAGCTTCACGGAGACCACGAGCTGGACGGGAGGGGTCTCCGTGGTCGGAGACACCGGCTTCGTCGGCGTCGCGTACAGCCGCTACGACGGCACCTACGGAGTGCCGGGCCACGAGCACGCCGAGGAAGAGGGAGCCCACGAGGAAGAGGAAGGTCTGGTCAGTGCCCGCGACGAGCGCAGGCGGGTCGACGTCGAGGGCGAGCTGAACCGCTCCTTCAGCCTCTTCCGCGGGGCGCGGTTCCGCCTCATGACGAGCGACTACGAGCACACGGAGATGGAGGGAGCGGAGATCGGGACCCTTTTCCTCAACGACTCGTGGGAAGCGCGCGTGGAGGCGCCCCACGCGCTACGGGAGGGATTCACGGGCTCGATCGGGCTCCAGCTCGGCCAAAGCGACTTCGCCGCCATCGGCGAGGAGGCCTTCGTCCTGCCGAACGAGACGGACAGCTGGGCCGTCTTCGCCTTCGAGGAGCTCCCCGTGGGGCCCGCGCGACTTCAGCTCGGCGCGCGCTACGAGAGCCAGATGTCGAAGACCGTGGAGGGAGAGCGCATCGAACGCTCCCTAAACGGCCTCTCGACCTCGGCGGGCCTCCTCTGGTCCCCGGCTCCCGACTATACGCTGGTGGTCTCCCTGGGTCGGTCGGTGCGACTACCGACCGCCAACGAGCTGTTCGCGAACGGACCGCACGCCGCAACCCGGACTTTCGAGATCGGGGATCCGGACCTCGACAACGAGGAGGCCGTCGGGCTGGACATCTCCTTGAGGAGCAGCGCCGGGGTCGTGAGCGGGGAGGCGGGCTTCTTCACGAACTGGTTCTCGGGCTTCATCTTCGAGCGCTTCACGGGGGACCTGGAGGAGGGGCTCGACGTGATCGAGTTCGCGCAGACGGACGCGCGGTTCACCGGTTTCGAGGGACGGGCCGACGTCGAGGTCTTCCACCGCGAGCCGCATCACGTCGCGCTCGAGTTCTCGGGCGATTACGTACGGGCCGACCGCACGGACATCGATCATCCCTTGCCACGCATCCCTCCCCTGCGACTCGCCGCGGGGGCTCACTACCAGGGGGATCCGCTGTGGGGCGAGGTTCGCGTGCGCCGCGTCAACGCGCAGGATCGACTGGCCGAGTTCGAGACCAGGACCGAGGGCTACACAATGCTGGATGCCACGATCGGCTACCGCTTCTTCGCGGCCGGCCTCGTCCACGACCTGATCCTCAGGGGAACGAACCTGACGGACGCGGAGGCACGCAATCACGTGTCGTTCCTGAAGGATCTGGCGCCCATGCCGGGCCGGGACCTGAGCCTGGCCTACCGGCTGGAGTTCTGACCTCGCGCGTCGGCCGCCGATCGAGCGACGGATCGTGTGTCCGGCGCCGTTCACCACGCACGGAGTCGAGGCCCCCGCGGGATCCCGCGGGATCCATTGTGGAACCGGGGAGCGATGGCTATCGTAGCGACGTCTACCGCCCGGGACCCTCCCGGGCCCCAGTGACCTCCTCGGTGCCGGGCTGACCCCATCGCCTCGACGCCCGCCAGACGCCCCCCTCTGACCCTCCGGCCGGCCGGGCCTGGGCTTCCGTTCCGCGTCTTCTTCTTCGGCGGCGCCCGAACGGTGACGGGATCGATGTACGTGCTCGAGGTCGCCGGGCGCCGGATCCTCATCGAGTGCGGGCTGTTCCAGGGCCGACGGCGGGAGGCCGAGGAGCGGAACCGCTACCTCCCGTTCGATCCCCGCGGCATCGACGCGATGGTCCTGTCCCACGCCCACATCGACCACTCGGGGAACATCCCGTCGCTGATCGCGCAGGGATTCCAGGGGCCGATCTACGCGACCCACGCCACGCGTGACCTGTGCGCGATCATGCTGCGCGACTCGGGGCGGATCCACGAGCGCGACGCGGAGTGGTACAACCGGAAGATCCGCCGCGGCTCCGCGCCGCTGCTGGAGCCGCTCTACACCGAGGCCGAGGCGATCGACTCGCTGCACCATTTCGTGGGCGTGGACTACGGCGCGCCGCTCTCGCTGGGGCCGGGCGTGCGGCTGGAGCTACGGGACGCCGGACACGTGCTCGGCTCGGCCATGGTCGTCCTCGACTGCGAGAACGGCCGCCGCACCCGGCTCTGCTTCACCGGCGACCTGGGGCGGCGGTCGATGCCGCTGCTCCGCGACCCGATCCCGGTCGAGGACGTGAACGTCCTGATCATGGAGTCCACGTACGGGGACCGGATCCACCCGGCCGTCTCGAGCATGCGGAACTGCCTCGCGGAGGTGGTGAACCGGACCGTGAGCCGGGGCGGCCGGATCCTCATTCCCGCGTTCGCGCTCGAGCGCGCGCAGACGGTCGTCTATCTGCTCCACCGGCTGCTCCTCGACGGCGAGATCCCCCAGGTTCCGATCTACGTCGACAGCCCCATGACCGCCGACATCACCGAGGTCTTCAAGCTCCACCCCGAGCAGTTCGACTTCGAGGCGCGCTCCTTCTGGGAGAGCTCCGAGCCGTTCGGCTTCCGCACCCTGCGCTACGTGACGGACGTGGAGGAGTCGAAGGCGCTGAACTACCTGGAGGGGCCGGCGATCATCATCTCGGCGTCGGGGATGTGCGAGGCCGGTCGCATCGTGCACCACCTGCGGAACAACATCGAGGACGAGCGGAACACGGTGCTAATCGTCGGCTTCCAGGCCCGCAACACCCTCGGCCGGCAGCTGGTGGAGCACCGGCCGGAGGTGCGGATCTTCGGGATCGACGTCCCGGTGGAGGCGGAGGTCGTCGACGTCGGCGCGTTCTCCAGTCACGCGGACGCGAACGAGCTGGTCGGGTTCGCCGAGTCATGCCGGGAGACGGTCGAGCACGTGTTCCTCGTCCACGGAGAGGAGCCCCAAGCCCAGGCGCTGGCCGCCCGGCTGAGGTCGGCAGGGATCGGTCCGGTGACCGTCCCCCACGCCGGGGCGTTCCACGATCTCCATCCCCGCGACGTGGCCGCCGGCAGGGCGACCGCGTAACCTTGCCCGCTGCGGGGCGAGCCCGCTCCGACGCGCGCGCGCAAAAACCGAAAGGACTCTCCCGATGGATCCCAACGATCGTCAATCCCCGCCCACTCACGGGAGCCCCGCGGAAGAGTCGCGCGCCCGCGTGATCGGGCTGGGCGAGTGGGGCACCCGCATCGCCGAGCTGTTCGAGGACGAAGGCCTGACGGCCCGGGCGGTGGACACGGCCCCGGACGTGCTGCGGTCGACCATCGATCCCGACCGCCGCCACCACGTGCAGGTCGAGGGCGGGCGCTCGGCGGAGGGATGGGCGGCGACCACCCGCGCGCTGTCCTCCAATCCCGAGCTGCGGGCCGGCCTGGCCGACGACGCCGCCGCCGAGCTCATGATCGTGGCCGCCGACATCTCGCTCGGGGCGGGGTCGATGCTCGCCACGCTGGTCCGGCGCGTGGCGGAGTTCGCGCCCGGCGCCGCGCGGTTCGCGATCGCCCGCCTGCCCGAGACCCGCACGAGCCCGGATCGGCGCGCGCGCGCCCTGGTGGCGATCAACGCGCTGCTCCAGGGAATGCCGTGCGGCGTCCTGCTCGTCCATCCGCCCTCCGACTCGGCCCTGGATCCGGGAGACCCGCGGGCCGTCGTCTCACGGATCCGACAGCTGGTCGGCATGGCCGACGAGGAGCGCCGCGGTGCGGTGCGCGGTCTGGGCTGGGGGCCGCTCGTGCGGATCCTCTCGACGCCGGGCTTCGTCGCCTGGCGGGAGATGGAGCTCGTGGCGGACGATTGTGCGCGGGATGCCGCCACCTGGTTCGAGCGCCTGAGCCAGCAGCTCGTGCCGTGGCAGCCGCCGGGCTACGACTGGGCCGAGGCGCAGGCGGTCCTGCCGCTGGTGCGCGCGCCGCGCCCCTGGATCGAGAGCGGGGGGCGCAGCCACTTCGAGCAGCTGGTCCGCGACGCCTGGGAGGAGGCCGCGCCGTGCGAGCTCCAGCCCGCGCTCTACGAGGGCGAGCCGGGCCTCGCCTGGCTGGTCTCGGCCGGCATGCCGTTCCCGCAGAGCGTGCTGAGCCTCCGCGACGGGATCCGCGAGGACCGCGCCCGGCTGGCGGAGAAGCGCCGGGCGGCGGTGGGGCTGATCCCCCTGGACGACGACTTCCTCGAAGCGCAGGAGGGCGAGGAGGCGCCCCCGGCCGCCGAGCCGGAGCCTTCGCGAGTGGAGCCCGCCGTGCGCGCGGAGGAGACGGCTGTGGACCGCGCGCCGGCGGCGGAGGAGGCGAGCCCCGAGGCCGCCGAGGCGCCCCGGGCGACGGCCGCCCCGGAGACGGACGAGGAGCCGGATCCGGGCCCCACGCCGCCGTCCCGCGGGATGGCGGACGAGATCTATGGCACCGCCCTCAAGCTCACCAAGCGGATCCTCCGCGGCCGCGACCTCGAGGCGGAGATCGACCTGGGGGAGGTCCGGTACGCGCTCTACGACCTGCTGGAGCGCCTGCGCGCCGATCCCGGGTCGCTGATGGCGGAGACCTTCCGGCCCGTCCTGGACGACTGGTTCGAGCGCCACCACGTCAACGTGGCGATCCTGTCGCTGCTGGCGGCGGACAATCGCCGCGGACCGCTGAGCGACGTCATCGACCTGGGCACCGTGGCGTTCCTCCACGACATCGGCATGCTGGAGACGCGCGAGACCTGGGACGTCGCGATGCGGCTTCCTCCGAAGACGTTCGAGCGCACGATCCGGCCCCACGCGGACGCGGGCCACAAGATCCTGCAGGGGATCGGCGGCGTCACGCCCTCGATGTCGCGGATCGTCCTGCAGGAGCACGAGCGGATGGACGGGACCGGGTATCCGGCGGGTCTCGTGGGAGAGAGCATCGACGTCAACGCGCGGCTCCTCGCGATCTGCGACACGCTGGAAGCCCTCAGCCACCCGCGCCCGTACCGCGAGGCGCTGCCGGCGCGCGAGGCGCTGGCGCGCATCCGCGTCCTGGGGCGCTACACGCTGGACGGCGACCTCGTCGAGGCCCTCGTCGGGGAGCTCGAAGGATTGCTCGAGGAAGGCGAGATCCTCACCTCCCGGTCGGCCTGAACGTACCCGTGGCGGACTCGCGGTCGGGTCCGAGCTTCATCGCCGTGGGCGGCGGGAAGGGAGGAGTCGGCAAGTCGTTCGTGACCGCGAGCCTGGCGCTCTCCCTGGCGCGGGACGGAGCCCGCTCCGGTAAGCGCGTGGCCGCCGTCGACCTCGACCTGGGGGGCTCCAACCTCAACCTGTTCCTCGGCGAGCCCCACCCGGAGCGGGAGCTGGCGGACTTCGTCGACGGCCGCGTCGACTCGCTGAACGAGATTCTGCAGCCGACCCGGCTTCCCAACCTGCGGTACGTGGCGGGCTCGTTCGACATGGTCACCGCCCTCGACCCGCTGCGGGAGCGGAAGCTCGACCTGATCCGGGCGCTGGTCGGCCTGGATGTCGACTTCGTCCTGCTGGACCTGCAGGCGGGTGCCACGCCGGCGACGCTGGACTTCTTCTTTCTCGGCGACGTCAAGCTCGTGGTCACGAACCCGGAGTCGACGGCCTTCCACAACGCCTACGGATTCCTCAAGAACTACGTCCTGCGGCGCCTGCTGACCGAGCTGCGCGACCGGCGCGAAGCGCTTCATTTCGTGCTCCAATACTACCGGGGGGCGAGCGACGAGCCGACACCGGACCGGACGATCACCGCGCTCGTCGGCGCCCTGCGCGAGCGGTTCCCCGACCTCCAGCCGGAGGTGGACGGAATCCTCGAGTACGATGCGCCGCTGCTGGTCCTCAACCGGGTGCGCGACCGTGGCGAGCGGCAGTACCTCGACCGTTTCCGGGACGTCGTTGAGAGGAACCTGGCGCTCCGCTGCCCCGAGCTGGGGACCATCCCCGAGGACAAGCGGGTCGGACGGTCGACACGCGAGGGGCGGCCCTTCGTGCTCGCCCACCCCCGCCACGCCATCTCGCGTCGCTTCTCGGGCTGGGCCTCCCGGCTGACCCGCGCCCGGAGCTGATCGTGGCCTGGAAGGTCTACGCCGTGGTGCGCTCGGCCGCGTGCTGGGTCCTGCTCGCGCTGTTCACGCTGATCATCGGGATTCTCCACATCCCCAGCTCGCTGATCGCCGCCGAGAGTCGCGCGCCCCGCTGGCTCGAGATGGCGTACGTGTGGGCGATCCTGAAGGCGTCCAACGTGAAGCTGACCGCCGTCGGACTCGAGCACGTCGAGCGGGGGGAGTCGTACATCGTGATGGCCAACCACCGCTCGATGTACGACATCCCCGCGCTCCATTACCTTCTCGGTCGCGGGCGGGACCTGCGGTGGATCGGCAAGCAGGAGGTCCAGCGCGTGCCCGTGTTCGGCTGGGCGTACCGGCTCAGTCGCCACGTGGCGATCGACCGCCAGAACCGCAAGGCGGCGATCGAGGCCCTCGAGCGCGCCGCCGCCGAGAGTCGGGACGGGGTGTCGTTCGTGATCATGCCGGAGGGCACGAGGAGCACCACGGGGGAGCTGCTGCCGTTCAAGAAGGGAGGCTTCCACCTCGCGCTCGACACCCGCCTGCCGATCCTGCCGGTGGCGATCGCGGGCAGCGACGAGCTGATGCGGAAGGGGTCGTGGTACATACTCCCCGGCGCGATCCACGTCGCCGTCCGTCCGCCGATCGAGACCCGAGACCTCGACCGCGACGACATCGCGGGTCTGATCGAGCGGGTCCGAAACGAGATCGAGTCCGCGTTGAAAGCACTGTCCCGGAACCCGGAAAGGAGCCACTCGTGAGCGACGAACGTCCGGAGATCGATCCCGGCATCTACGGCGAGGCGCGCTCGGCCATCCGCTCCCAGCTGGAGGCGTCGGTCAACGAGATCGACGCGCACGAGCTCGTGAGCGAGGAGCTCTACCAGCGCTTCGAGCACTATTCATGGGTGGGGATCTACGTGGTGGAGGGGGACGAGCTGATCCTCTCCGCCTGGGCGGGGGAGGAGGAGACCGAGCACACGACGATCAAGATCGGAGAGGGGATCTGCGGCCTGGCGGCCGCCACCGGCCGGACCGAGCTCGTCCCCGACGTCTCGGAGCGGGAGGAGTTCATCGCCTGCTTCCCTTCGACGAAGTCGGAGATCGTCGTCCCGATCCAGGGCCTGGACGGCGTGCTCGGCGAGATCGACATCGACTCCGACTGGCTCGACGCGTTCGACGAGCGGGACCAGGAGCTGCTCGAGCACGTCGCGGACCGGCTCGCGCGCGTCATGAGCGGCGGCGCGTGAGGGGTGGTGGCCGCGCGTCGCTGGCGCTGGCGCTGGCGCTGGCGCTCGTCTCGAGGCAGCCGGTGATCGCCAGCGCACAGGACGAGGGGCTCCTGTTCGAGAACGCGCGCGTCTGGACCGGCGATCCCGCGCGGCCGGAGGGGTCGAGCCTGCTGGTCCGGGGCGGCCGGATCGCCGCCGTCGGCACCGCGGAAGCGCCGCTCGAGGCGCCGGCGGGCGCCCGGCGGATCGACCTCGGCGGGCGGCGGGTCGTGCCGGGTTTCAACGACGCCCACACCCACTTCTTCGAGGGCTCGTTCTCGGTCCTGGCGCCGGATCTCCTCACTTCGGACACGCCGGAGGAGCTCGTCCGCCGCCTCGCCGCGCACGCCTCGAGCCGGCCGCCCGGGCAGTGGCTCGTGCTGCCCGCCTCGTGGGACCACGAGCGGTGGCCCGGGCACGAGCTCCCGTCCCGGGCGCTGATCGACTCGGTCACCCCCGACCATCCCGTCTGGATGACGCGGCCCGATCTCCACATCGGCCTGGCCAACACGCGCGCGCTCGAGCTCGCGGGGGTCGACCGGGACACCCCCGACCCGGCCGGCGGGCGGATCGACCGCGATCCGCCGACCGGGGAGCCCACCGGGATCCTGCGCGACGCGGCCGGCCTGGTGGTCCGCGCGATCCCCCCGCCCTCGGAGGCCGACTATCGTCAGGCCCTCGACGCCGGGCTCGCCCACGCCGCGCGGCTGGGGGTCACGACGCTCCAGGACATGTGCTACGACCCGGGGCCGGTGGCGGTCCGGCTGTTCGAGGAATACGCGCGCGCGGGAAAGCTGACCGCCCGGTTCACCTGCCAGGGGTGGCTCGCCGACTGGGAGGAGGCCGCGCGCCGCGGGGACGTGACCGGCGCGGGCGACGAGCGGGTGCGACGCGGCGGCCTCAAGTCGTTCGCGGACGGGGGGCTCGGCGCTTCGACCGCCTACTTCTTCGAGCCCTACGAGGGGGAGGCGGAGTACCGCGGGTACCTGGATCCGATGCTGATGCCCCCGGACACGTTCCGCGCGCGGGCGTCGGGCGCCGACCGGGCGGGACTCCAGCTCGTCACCCACGCGATCGGCGACGCGGCGATCTCCATGGTCCTCGACGAGTACGAGCGGATCGGCGCGGAGAACCCCGCGTGGGACCGCCGCTGGCGGATCGAGCACGCCCAGCACATGGCGCGGAAGGACTTCGCCCGCATGGCGGAGCTGGGGGTCGTGGCCAGCGTCCAGCCGTTCCACGCCATCGACGACGGCCGCTGGGCGGAGCGGAAGATCGGCCCCGAGCGCGCGAAGACGACGTACGCGTTCCGCTCCTTCCTCGATGCCGGGGTGCCGCTGGCGTTCGGGACCGACTGGCCGGTCGCCCCCCTGGACCCGATGCGATCGGTGTACGCCGCCGTCACCCGGCGCACGCTGGACGGCGCGCATCCCGAGGGCTGGGTCCCGGAGGAGAAGGTGTCGGTCGAGGAGGCGTTCGCGGCGTACACGGCGGGCTCGGCCCGGGCCGAGGGCACCGAGACGTGGAAGGGCCGCCTGGCCCCCGGCTTCGTGGCCGACTTCGTCGTCCTCTCCGACGACCCGTGGGCGGTGCCGCCCGAGCGGCTCGCCGGGATCGAGGCGATGCTCACGGTGGTCGGGGGGAGGATCGTGTACCAGGCCGACTGAGGTTCCGGCCCGCTACCCGTCGGAGTCCCCCACCCGGGAGGCGAGCCAGCGCTGGCGCAGCCGGAGCTGGCGCTCGGTGGGGTCGTCCACCGGCTCGACCCGCCATTCGAGGTTCCCGTCGCCCGCCAGCGTCACCTGCGCCTCGATCTCCTCTCCGCGGCGCCGGACGACCACGGGCACGACGTCCCCGGGGGAGTGCAGCGCGAGGAGGGGATCGAGCGAGACGCCCTCGATCGCCTCGCCGCCGACCGACACTACGACATCGTCGCGCATAATCCCCGCGGCGAGCGCGGGGCTCCCCGGCAGGACGTTGGACACCGTGACGTCGTCGCCCTGCTTGCGCAGGCGCCACCCCAGCGTGGCCGCCGGGTCGCTCGTGTCGGGGACCTGGATCGCGGTCAGGCCCACGATCCGGAGCGTCTCGTCGTAGGGGAGCTCGTCGGTGCCGGCCACGTAGCGGGCGAAGAAGGGGTCGAGCGATCGGCCGGCGACCTCCTCCGCGGCGGCGCGGAACGCGTCCTCGGGATACCCCTGCCTCCGCTCGTAGTATCGCTCCCAGAGGAGACGCAGGACGTCCTCGAGGCCACGCTCCCCATCGGTCGCGTCCAGGATCGTCAGGTCGAGCAGGAGGCCGAGCAGGTCCCCCTTCGTGTAGAACGAGATCGACGAGTTCGGGTTGCCGTCCCCGTACCCGCTGTGCCACGACGTGAGCGAAGCCAGCTCGGCGCTCGTGACCCGCCGCCCGGGGGCGGACTGGAGCCCCCGGATCGTCCCGCCCAGCGCGTCGTAGTACTCCTCGGGCGTGATCAGCCCCGCGCGCTCGAGCAGGACGGTGTCGTAGTAGGACGTCACGCCCTCGGTGACCCAGTGGAGTCGGGTGAGCTGGGGCGTCGAATAGTCGTACGGCCAGAGCGCCGCGGGGCGGAGGCGCTTGACGTTCCAGGCATGGAACAGCTCGTGGGCCAGGATCGAGAGGAACCCGCGGTATCCCTGCTCACTCCGGAACACCGCGTCCTGCAGGACGTACGAGGCGCTCGACTCGTGCTCGACCGCGTGGCCGAAGGGGTAGGGGACGAGCTGGAACAGGTGCCAGTACTCGTCGTACGGGACCACGCCGAACACCGCGATCGTCTCCTCGGTGAGCCGGACGACGTCGGCCACGATCCGCTCGCGGGCGTAGTCGCCGAGGTCGAGCTCGCCCTGGACGACCCGGAACACGAGGTGGTACGGAACGCCGTCGACCTCGTAGTCCCAGACGACCAGATCGGGGGCGGCGATCGTCGGCGAATCCGCCAGCCGATGATAGTCCGGCGCGGCATAGCGGTGACCGGCGCCGGGCTGCTTCTCGAGTTGGGTCGCCACCGTCCAGTCGACCGGCGCCTCGATGGCGAGCGTGACGGGCGCGCGCTGCCGGCCCTCGACCCAGGGGAAGAGGTTGATGGGGTTGAAGTAGGCGGCGTCCGGGGTCAGCGTGGAGCTGCCCGCGTCGAACGTGTGGGCGTAGTACTCGTATCGCAGCGTAACCGACCGCGCCGATCCCGGGTCCACCCGCCACGAGTCGAGATCGATCCACTCCGAGGGCAGCGGGTCCCCGCCCTCGTCGAAGGCGCGCACGTTCTGCACGTTGGCCGCGTAGTTCTGGATGATGTATCGGCCGGGCCGCCAGGCGGGCAGCGAGAAGACGACCGGCTCGCCCCCCGCGCTCGCGGTGACCGAGATCTGGTACTGCTGCGACGCCGGGTTGTCCCAGCCGAGCGTGTACCGGACGGTGTCGGACATCAGAGGCTCCTGGGCATGGACGGGCCTCACCGGCCCGAGCAGGATCAGGGCGGCGAGAGGGACGATCGATCGCGACATCGGGGCTCCTTGTCTGGTGAAGGGCGGACCTGGAATGTGTGAGCGGGAAGAGGGCCGGGCAACGACCCGCTAGCCGAGCTCGTACTCACGATCCCGCTCGACGGCGATCGCCTCGCGCCCGTCCTCCTGCAAACGGGCGGAGAACGACTCGATGACCCCGGCTTCGCCGTGCACCAGGCAGGCACGCGCCCCGCCGGTCCCCTCCAGCCAGCGCAGCAGGTCGTCGCGGTCCGCGTGGGCGGAGAAGCCGTTGATCGTGTGGATGCCCGCCCGGACCTCGATCTCGGTGCCGTAGATGCGGATCCGGCGGGCACCGTCCACCAGCCGCCGGCCGAGCGTGCCCTGCGCCTGGAACCCGACGACCACCAAGCTCGCCTCGGGCTTGTGGAGCTGGTTCCGCAGGTGATGGAGGATGCGGCCGCCGGTCATCATCCCCGAGCCCGCGATCACGATCGCGCTGTGGTCCAGGTCGTTGAGCTTCTTCGACTCCTCGGTGGCGACCGTGAGCTTCAGCGTGGGGGGCTCGAACGGGTCGCGCCCGGCGGCCATCTCGGCGGCCACCTCGGGTCGGAACTCGTTGGCGCACTGTTCGTACAGCCGCGTCATGCGGGCCGCCATCGGGGAATCGAGGTACACGTCGATCCGCGGGATCCGGCCCTCTCGCATCATCGCGGCGAGATGGTAGAGCACGACCTGCGAGCGCTCGAGCGCGAAGCTGGGGATCATGACCACGCCGCCGGCCTCCACGGCGGTCCGGATCACCTGTTGGAACTCCTCGATCGTGTCGGCGAGCGAGCGATGGTTGCGGTCGGCATAGGTGGTCTCGATCAGGACGACGTCGCACTCGCGGGGTAGCGGGGCGTCCTCCTGGAGCGCGCTCTCGCGGTTCCCCAGGTCGCCCGAGGCGACCAGCCGGCCCTCCGGCGTGTCGAGCTCCACGAACGCGCTCCCCAGGATGTGGCCCGCGGGCCGGAACGTGGCGGTGACCCCGTTCCCCAGATCGAGCGCGGCGTCGAACGAGACGTCGCGGAACTGCGCCAGCGTCTTCGGGACGTCGCCCGGGACGTAGAGCGGCGGCTCGACATCGTCCTCGTCGCCCCCGCGCTTCTCGGCGCGGCGCAGCGAGCGCTCCCAGTCCTCGAGCTGGAGCTTGGCGGCGTCGTGGAGGATCACCTCCGTGATCGCCCGGGTGGCGCGGGTGGCGTGGATCGCGCCGCGGAAGCCGCCCTCGACGAGCAGCGGCAGCCGGCCGCAGTGATCGAGATGCCCGTGGGTCAAGAGCACCGCGTCGAGGGTGGCCGGATCGAACGGGAAGGGCTCGCGGTTGAGCGCCGCCAGACCGGATCCCTGGAACAGGCCGCAGTCGACGAGGATGCGCCGCCCCCGCGTCTCGATCAGGTGGCAGCTGCCGGTCACGGTGAGCGCCCCGCCGGCGCTGAGGAGCTTCACCTGCGGGGCACTAGCCGGCGGGCTCGGGCGCAGACGCGCTCGCGCCCACGCGCGGGAGCAGGGTGGTGGTGGCGAGATACCCGGTCGCGTTCAGGACCGTGGCGGCGAAATCCCAGATCACGTCCACGGACTCGAGCAGCATGACGGCCTCGATCGGGATCCCCAGGGCGAGATAGGCCGGCAGGAGCGAGACGCGCCCGCTCTGGCTGGGGATCCCCACGGTGGTCGCGGCCAGCAGCATCGCATAGCCGACGAACAATACGTAGCTCAGCGGATCGATCGCCAGGTCGAGGACCCAGGCGAGGAACAGGACGCGTCCGGGCCCGGAGACGAGGGTGTTGGGCTTGAACATCGAAGCGGCCAGCGGCAGGCCGAACCCCACGACGGGGTCGGGCAGACGCAGGCGAGAGCGGGCCCCCTCGACGAGCGCGGGGAGGGCGGCGAGGGACGATCGGGTCGTGAGCCCGACGAGCTGGCCCGGCCACGCCGCGCGGGCGAAGCGCACCGTGCCCACACGCCCGACCACTCCGGCGAGAGGGATGAATCCGAGCGTCAGGATGACCATGACGACCGTGGTGACCACGGCGAAGGAGACGAGCACCCAGGCCGCTCCGAAGCCGATCTCGCGCGCAGCCCCATAGGCAAGCGCGAAGACGGCCACCGGGCTCGCCTTGAGGAGCCAGGCGACGAGGACGAGCGAGGCCTCGGCCAGCGGGGAGAAGAGGGCCGCGACAGTCGTGCGGGCCGCGGGGGCGAGCCGTCCGGCGGCGACGGCGAACAGAGCCGCGAAGACGACGATCTGGAGCAGGTTCTCCTCGGCCGCCGCGGCGAACGGGTTCGTAGGGATCGCGTGCAGGAGCCATTCGGCGACGTCCATCTCGCCGGTCATCGACGGAGCCTGAATCGGCGCCTCCACGGGCAGCGACGAGAGCGCGCCGCGGTCGATCCCCAGGGCACGGACGAGCGGAGGGAAGAGGAGCGTCGTGACGGCCCCGATCGCCGCGTAAATCGCGAAGAAGATCCCGGCCGCCGCCCCACCCATCCGCGCCAGGCCGGCGCGCCCGGAGGTTTCGAGCACGGCGACGACGACGAGCCCGGCCACCAACGGCAGGACCGTCATCCGCAGGCCCCTCACCCAGGCGACGCCCACGGCTTCGAGGGTTCTTGAGCCCCAGCGCAGGGGCCCTTCGACCGTCCCGGGCACGACCGTCCCCGCCACGACGCCGGCGGCGAGAGCGGCGAGGGTCGTGATCGTCAGCACCCGTCCGAACCTGAAGCGCTCGATGGAGAGGTCCACGACCCCTCATCTTAGCGGGAGGGGCAGGCAGTCGGGAAGCGCCGACGACCCGGGGCCTCGACGAAGGTTCAGCCGGCGAGCTCCGGGACGGGCCCCGGCGCCGTCGCGCTCTCCGCCCCGCGGGGCAGCAGGCTCGTGGCGGCGAGATAGCCGGTGGAGTTCAGGACCGTGGCCGCGAAGTCCCACAGCATGTCCACGGACTGGATGAGCACGACGCCTTCGACCGGGATCCCCAGCGCCAGATACGCGGGGAGCGTGGTCATCCGGCTGCCCTGGTTGGGGACGCCGATCGTCGTCGTGGCCAGCAGCATGACGTAGCCGACGAACACCGCGAACCCGAGCGGCTCGATCGGGATGCCGTAGATCCAGCCGAGGAACAGGAGCTTGCCCGGCGAGGAGACGAGCCGGTTCGGCTTGAACGTGGAGGCCGCGAGCGGGAGCCCGAACCCGACCACGCGGTCGGGCAGGCCCAGGCGGGACCTGGCTCCCTCCACGAGCGCCGGGAGCGAGGCGAGCGAGGAGCGGGTCGTGAACCCCACCAGCTGGCCCGGCCACGCCGCTCGGGAGAAGCGGACGGTCCCCACGCGGCCGAGGATCCCGGCGACGGGCGCGAGCCCGATCGTCGCCAGCAGCATGACCAGCGAGGTGATGAGGGCGAACGAGAGGAGCACCCAGGCGGCCCCGAAGCCGATCTCGCGCGCGGCCGCGAACGCCAGCGCGAATACGGCCACCGGGCTGGCGCGCAGGAGCCAGGCGACGATCACGAGCATCGCCTCGGCGACGGGCGAGAAGAAGGCGGTCACGAGCTCGCGGGCCGCGGGCGCCAACCGGCCCACCGCCACCGCGAACAGGATCGTGAAGACGACGACCTGGATGATGTTCTCCTCGGCCGCCGCGGCGAACGGGTTGGTGGGGAGCACGTGGAGCAGCCAGCCGGCGATGTCGAGGTCGGAAGGAACCTCTACCGGGGCTCCGCCGGCGGACTGCTCTCGCAGCGACGCCACCGCGCCCCGCTGGATACCGAACGCCCGGACGAGAGGGGGAAAGAGGAGCGCGGTCAGGACCGCGAGCGCGAGATAGATGGCGAAGAAGATGCCGACGGCGGCACCGCCCATCCGGGCCACGCCCGCGCGCTCGCGCGTTCCCAGCACGGCGAGGACGAGGAGCGACACGACGAGCGGCAGGACGATCATCCGCAGGCCCCGCACCCAGGCGGCGCCGAGCGCCTCGACGGTGCCCGCGAAGAGGCCGAAGGCCCCCTCGTCGGCGGGCGCCAGCGTCCCGACGACGAGGCCGGCGGCGAGCGCGACGAGGGTCGCGATGGTCAGCGATCGCCCGAAGGAGAATCGTTCCAGGGAGAGGTTCAAGGCGCGTTCATCCTATGCGGTCGGTGGCGGGTTGGGAAGGGGGTGCGGCGGCCCGGAGGGCCTTTCGCGGCGGGAAGGCCGGGGCGAGATTCCCTTCGATGACCGCAACGACTCCGTCCCCGGACCGTCCCCTGACCGGCGGCTGCCTGTGCGGCGCCGTCCGCTTCGAGGTCACGGGACCCTTCCGGCGCGCCGGCTGGTGTCACTGCGAGCGCTGCCGGAAGCACAGCGGCGCGGCGGCCGGCGTCCAGGGCCGCGTCGCGCGCGGGGATTTCCGGCTCCTCGCCGGCGCCGAGCGACTCGTCCTCTACCGCCCCGCGCCCGGCGCCGCCGTCAAGGTGTTCTGCGAGGAGTGCGGCTCGAGCCTGTTCGGGGGCGCCTGGCCGGACGGAGACGAGGTCTCGATCCGGCTCGGGTCGCTCGACGGGGACCCCGCCATCCGACCGCAGTACCACACCTTCGTCGCCTCGAAGGCCGCCTGGGACGAGATCGCGGACGACCTGCCCCGCCACCCGGCCGGCCTCCCCGATTAGGGGGCCCCGCCCGCCCAGAACTCCCAGGCCGCGCGGGTGATCGCGGCGATCGTCCGGTCGGCCGCGTCGGTGTCGCGCCGCGGCTGGCGCACGAGGACGACGACGACGAGGTGGGTCCCGTCCGGCAGCTCGACGATCCCCGCGTCGTGGGTCGCCGCGGCGGCGTAGGAGCCGGTCTTGTGCCAGACCCGCGTCCCCGGCGGGACGCCGGCGGCGAGCCGGGTGTCGATCCACCCGTCCTCCAGATGGCGGAGGAGGAGCCCGGTGGATCGCGCCGAGAGCAGCTCCCCGCGCCACAGGCGGTCGAGCAGCTCCGCGACGGCCAGCGCCGAGGCCGCGTCCCGGGGCTCGGCGGCGAAACGGGCGAGGGCGGCTCGCCGGTCCGCCGGGCGGGAGGCCTGGACGAGCGCCGCGACCCGCCCCGGCCTCAGCTCGTGATCGGGCGGTGGATCGTCGATCCCGTAGAACTCGAGGACGGTGCCGAGCTCCGTGCGGTCGATCCCGATCCCGCCGAGGCCGAGCGCGCGCAGCGTGTCGGTCACGGCGGAGGGGCCGCCCGCGCGCGCCAGGACCGCGTCGCTGGCCGAGTTGTCGCTGTCGGCGATCATCGCCCGCAGGAGCTCGCCGACCGTGAAGGCGCCGCGTCCGCCGGGCGCGTTCGGGGACAGCGTCGCGCGTCCGACGCGGAAGTCCCACGGCTCGAGCCGCACCGTGTCCCCGAGGGCCACGGACCCCGCGTCCAGCCGGCGGAGAAGAGCGACCGCGATCGGGATCTTGTAGACGCTCGCCAGGAAGAAGGGTTCGTCGCCCCGGGTCGTGACCCCGACGCCCGACTCCAAGTGGATGGCGGCCGCACCGACCTCGCCGTCGAGAGCCGCGGCGATCGCGGCGATCCGGGCCTGGAGGGACGGCAGCGTGGTATCGGCGGGCGCCGGGGCCGCGAAGGCGGCGACGAGCAGGTAGACGAGCGACACGATGGCCTCCGGCGATCGCGAGGTCGGGATGCGGGGGCCCAAGATACGGCGCCGAAGGCGTCAGGTGAACCGGCGGTGCCGGCCGTCTATATTGACCTCGCATGGTCGACGGCCCCAGTGACGCGCCCGCCCGCGAGAGAATCGTCACGCTGCTCGCCACCCAGCTCCACCGGGACCGGCGCTCGCTGGTGCGCGGGACCGGCGTCTTCGCGGTGGCCAACCTCGCCCTCGCGGCCGTCGTCTGGGCCGTCCCCGGGGGGCCGCTGGCGTGGGTGACCGTGGTGGTCGCGTTCCTCGGCAGCGTGTTCTTCGCGCTGACGGTCGACTGGGAGTTCGACCGCCTGTCCCTCTGGCGGCGCGAGATCGGGCGGCTCGGGGGGCGGGACGACAGCGCGAAGGCGCTGGGCGAGCTCCTGGCCGACTCCCGCACCGCGCGTCCCCCGCGGGCGCTGAAGTGGATCAACTGGGCGATCACGGCGGTCTGGCTGCTCTCGCTGCTCGCGCTGATCGCCGGCACCGGGATCGAATGGACGGGCCCGCTCTAGGCGTCGGCGGGCCGACACGAGGGGAGGAAGCGTCATGAGCTCGACGAAAGCGCCGCCCTCCGAGGCGCGGCCGGACCTGGGCCGGGCGGAGCGGATCGTCTACGACCTGCTCGGGGAGCTGGGCGAGGATCCGGAGCGCGAGGGCCTCCGCAAGACGCCGGAGCGCGTGATGCGCGCGCTGGAGTTCCTCACCGCGGGGTATCATCAGGACGTCGACGACCTGTTCAATGGCGCGTTCTTCGAAGAGGACTACGACGAGATGGTCGTGGTCCGGGACATCGAGTTCTACAGTCTCTGCGTTCCGTCGAATCAGATCGTAAACGCTGTCGGCGGGGCTCGCCGTGCGGCAAAGATCCGAGTCGGGGATCGTCTTTGGACGCTGGAAGACGGCGTGACTCGCCAGACCACGGTGACGGCGGTGGGTCGCCGTCAGACGCGGAAGCTCGTCGAGGTCGTATCGGACGAGGGCATCTTTCGGGTCACGCCGGATCATCCCTTCGCGACTCGCGAGGGTTGGGTCGAGGCCGCGGACCTGGAGGGCCACATGGTCGAGTGGACTCGTCCGAAGGCGTTGTGTCGCCATCGGTATCCGCCTCGCCCGGGCTACGCTATGGGGTTCGCGATCGGCGCGGTGACCTCGGACGGGACGATTGGCCGGAGGAGTGTCTCTCTGGTCGTCAACAGTCGAACATTCGCCGAGAGATTCGCGTCTTCCATGCAGGACGCCTTCGGTGTCGAGAGCCAGGTTGAGCATATTTCCCGTCCGTCCGGGTTTACGGGGATGGACACTGCGGGATTTCGCGTACGAATCGTGTCGTCCTATCTGGCCGAATTGTTCCGCGGCTGGGTAGGAGGCGATCCCCATCATATGCGGCAGTTTTTCCCGCCGGTTACCCAGATTTCCGAGAACTGTATGCGGGGGTTCATCGACGGGTACGTCGAAGGCGATGGGTTCCAAGTGAAGCAGGGCACCGGGGCGGTCGTAGTCGGTAGCAACGTTCCGTTCCTCCGCGCATTCTCGCAGGCCATAGACGCACGCTTCACTCCGGCTCGACATGGCGCATCGCGCCTCTACATATCCAACCGCTGGAACCGGCCGGGGTGGTACGGAAAGCACGGCTTCCGGCAGCGGGACCACCGGTCTTCCCTGGTGGAATCCTGCTATGTTCCCGTGCGTTCCGTTCGACCGGTGCGCGCCACAGGTAAAAAGCCGTTCACTGTGTACAGCTTCAAGTGCGAGCCGCATCCGACTTTTCTCGTCGCCGGACATCTATCGCACAACTGCGAGCACCACCTGCTGCCGTTCTTCGGCAAGGCGCACGTCGCCTACATTCCCGACGGCCGCATCGTGGGGCTCTCCAAGATCCCGCGCCTGGTGGACCTCTACGCCCGTCGCCTGCAGGTGCAGGAGCGGATGACCAAGCAGATCGGAGAGACGATGATGGAGAAGCTGAACCCGCTCGGCGCGGCGGTCGTGGTCGAGGCGCGCCACCTGTGCATGGTCATGCGCGGGGTCGAGAAGCAGCATTCCCACATGACGACCAGCCACATGCTCGGATGCTTCCGGGAGGAGCAGTCGACCCGCATGGAGTTCATGAACCTGATCGCCCCGAGGTCCCGATGAGGCCGGGTCGCGGCGTCGTCGCGGCTGCCTTGGCGCTCTTCTTGCTGAGCGCCTGTCAGGGAGGGCCGCGCTCGAGCCCCGAGGGGTCGGTCCGGAGCTTCCTGGACGCCCTCGAGGCGCGGGACAGCGCGGGGGTCTCGGCATCCTTCACGGCGGACACCCGTGAGCTGGTGGCCGAGATCGAGGCGCTGAGCCGGCGCGCGGAGGCCCGGAGCGGGCAGCCGGCGATCACGATCGAGGACTGGTGCCGCGCCTTCTGCGGCGGGACCGTCGAGCGTTCGACGCTTCACGGCGATTCGGCCACCGTGATCGTGACGATGGAGGGGGACCCCAACGAGATCTCCCTGATCCGGGAGGAGGACGGCTGGAAGATCGACCTCGCCGAGCGGCTGAGACCGGCCGTGCAGATGCTGCGGCTGAGCGTGAGCCAGGCGGAGACCGATACGGCCGGGGCGCACGTCGACCCGCTGGGGGGAGCGGCGCCCGACACGATCCGCTGAGCCGCGCCCGGGGCCGGCCAGGGGCCCTGGACACTGTCCGCGGCCCGTGTTACCGTATACCGAAAGAAAACCGAAACGACGAATGCCCGCCGCTCCGGCGCGCGGGGGCGAAGGAGCGCGAAGGATGGCGGAGATCACGAAGGATCAGGAGAAGGCGCTCGGACTGGCGATCACCCAGATCGAGCGGCAGCACGGCAAGGGGGCGATCATGCGCCTCGGCACCGATCGCAAGGTCCAGGTCGGGGCCATTCCCACAGGGGCTTTCAACCTCGACGCCGCGATCGGCGTGGGCGGGATCCCCAAGGGCCGGGTCACCGAGATCTACGGTCCCGAGTCGTCGGGCAAGACGACACTCGCCCTCCACGCCATCGCCAACGCCCAGCGCCAGGGCGGCATCGCGGCGTTCATCGACGCCGAGCACGCGCTCGACGCCGACTACGCGCGCAAGCTCGGCGTCGACATCGACAACCTCCTCGTCTCGCAGCCCGACACCGGCGAGCAGGCGCTCGAGATCGCCGAGGTGCTGGTGCGTTCGAACGCGGTCTCCATCGTCGTGATCGACTCGGTGGCCGCGCTGGTCCCCAAGGCCGAGATCGAGGGCGAGATGGGCGACAGCCACGTGGGTCTCCAGGCGCGGCTCATGAGCCAGGCGCTGCGGAAGCTCGCCGGCGCCATCAACCGCTCGCAGTGCGCGGTCGTGTTCATCAACCAGATCCGCGAGAAGATCGGGGTCATGTTCGGCAATCCCGAGACCCAGCCGGGCGGACGCGCGCTCAAGTTCTATTCCTCCTTGCGGCTCGACATCCGCCGGGTCGGCGCGATCAAGGACGGCGACGAGGTGGTGGGGAACCGCTGTCGGGTCAAGGTCGTCAAGAACAAGGTCGCCCCGCCGTTCAAGATGGCGGAGTTCGACATCGTGTACGGCACGGGGATCAGCCGCGAGGGGCTGCTCGTCGACCTGGGCGTCGACGCCCGCGTGGTGGAGAAGTCGGGCGCCTGGTACAGCTACGGCGAGACCCGCCTCGGCCAGGGGCGCGAGAACGCCAAGCAGTTCCTCAAGGACAACCCCGACATCGCCGAGGAGATCGAGTCTCAGCTCAAGGTCGCGATGGGGATCGCCAAGTCGTCGGCCTCCGCCGAGTCCGCCGAGGAAGAGGCCGAGGAGGTGGTGGCCGCCGAGGCGGAGTAAACCGCGATGGCGGTCAGCGCCGGGTACCGGGCGTTCGTCGAGGATCAACTGGGGTGCGTGATGCCGGTCCGCACCCGGCGTATGTTCGGCGGCCTCGGGATCTACGCCGGCGACCGATTCTTCGCGATCGTCGACGACGACGTGCTCTACTTCAAGGTCGATGACGAGACCCGCCCCCGCTACGAGAGGCGACGCATGCGGCCCTTCGATCCGATGGGCACGCCGATGAACGGATACTGGCAGGTCCCGGCCGGCGTGCTGGAGGACGTGGAGTCGCTCCGCGAGTGGGCCGTGGAGGCGGTGGAGGTCGCGGCGCGGGCGAAGCAGCCGCGACGGCGGAAGAGAAAGCGCGCCTGATCGGGACGGTGAGGGGATGACCGACTACGCCGACGGGCCCGTCCGGCTCGACCTCGAGGAGTGGCCGCGTCGCGCCCACTTCGAGTTCTTCCGCGCCTACGACAACCCGTGGTTCAACCTGTGCGCGGACGTGGACGTCACCGCGCTCCACGCGCGTTGCGCCGGGGACGGCGGGCCGTCGTTCTTCGCCGCGTCGCTGTGGTGTTCGCTGGCGGCGGCCAACGAGATCCCCGAGCTCCGCTACCGCATCCGGGGCGACGGGGTCGTCGTGTTCCCGGCCATCCACGGCGGCTCCACCGTGTTGCTGCCGGACGGCACCTTCCGCTTCGCCTACTACGACTGGGACGACGACTTCGACCGGTTCGTCTATCACGTCGGTCGCGTGCTCGACCGCGTCAAGGTCGAGTCCGGGCCGCTCGATCCGCAGGATCACCGGGACGACCTGATCCACTACTCCGTCATCCCGTGGGTCTCGTTCACGAGCTTCGCCCACGCCCGGCGATGGGGGACGGAAGACGCGATCCCGAAGATCGTCTTCGGGAAGCATCGGGAAGCGGGCGATCGACGCCTGATGCCGGTCTCCGTCGAGGTCCATCACGCCCTCGTCGACGGGCTCCACGTGGGGAAGTTCTACGAGGCGTTCCAGCGGCGGCTGGACGAGGCGGGGGAGCGGGGCGGGTGAACGGGCGGTGACCGGATTTACGATTCCCCTCAGGCGCCCGCCACCAGCTCGCTCGCGAACTCGACGAACGGCCGGGGCTCGCGCCCCAGCGCGGCGCGCGTGTCGGCGAACTGGGCCTCGGTCGCCGCCATCCCCCGGTCCTGGAAGTGCGCGAACATCCGCACGAGGTCGCCGACCAGCCACTCCGGCATGAAGCTTCGCGCGCCGGCGGCCCACGCCTCGAGATCGTCCCCGGTGTAGCGTACCTCGCGGCCCAGGACGCGCGAGTACACCTCGGCGATCGCTTCGCCGGTCCAGGTGTCGGGTCCCACGGCGGCCACTTCGCGCGACTCGTAGCCCGGGTCGAGGAGCGCGGCCGCCGCCACGCCCGCGATGTCCCCGACGTCGACGCGGTTGATCCCGCCCTTCCCGATCGGGTTCGGATAGATCCCCTGCTCGACGATCAGGTCGCGCAGACGGAGGTCGTTCTGGTAGAAGCTGGCCGGCGCCACGACCGACCACGGCAGG
>DATKCO010000088.1:0-13533 GCA_035513155.1 Gemmatimonadota bacterium
GACCTGAAGACCTGGTTCCACACCGACGAGGGGACGGCCAAGGCCGTGGACGGCGTCTCGTTCGACGTGCGGCCGCGCGAGACCCTGGGGATCGTGGGCGAGTCGGGATGCGGGAAGTCGGTGACGAGCCTGTCGGTCCTGCGCCTCGTCCCGCAGCCACCGGGTGAGATCGCGGGCGGCCGCATCCTGTTCCGCGGCCAGGACCTGCTGGAGCTCCGCGAGCGGGAGATGCGGAAGATCCGCGGGAACGAGATCGCGATGATCTTCCAGGAGCCGATGACGTCGCTCAACCCCGTCTATACGGTGGGGGATCAGATCGGCGAGGTGCTGCGGCTCCACCGTGGCATGTCGAAGGGCGATTCGCGCGAGCGCGCCGTCGAGATGCTGCGCCGGGTGCGGATCCCGGATCCCGAGCAGCGCGTCGACGAGTACCCTCATCAGCTGTCCGGCGGTCAGCGCCAGCGGGTGATGATCGCCATGGCGCTGGCGTGCGACCCGGCGCTCCTGATCGCCGACGAGCCGACCACCGCCCTCGACGTGACCGTCCAGGCGCAGATCCTGGCGCTCCTCAACCAGCTCCAGGAGGAGTACGGGATGGCGATCATCCTGATCACGCACGACCTGGGGGTGATCGCCGAGACCGCGCACCGGGTCGTCGTCATGTATGCCGGCGTCGTCGCGGAGGTGGGGACGGTCGAACAGGTGTTCGGGGGCCCGAACCATCCTTACACCGAGGGGCTCAAGGCGGCGATCCCCAAGCTCGGCGAACGGATCGAGCGCCTCCACACGATCCCCGGCTCGGTGCCCTCCCCTTACGAGGAGATCGTCGGCTGTCCGTTCCAGAACCGCTGCCCGTACGTGATGGATCGCTGCCGGCGCGAGTTCCCCGAGCTCTACACCCTGGGGCCGGGCCACGAGGCGCGGTGCTTCCTGTATGACTGACAGGGGAGACATGAGCCACACGCGGATGCCGGCGGAGCCCGAGCACGCCCAGCGGAAGCGGGGCGAGGCGCTGCTCACGGTGCGCGGGCTCAAGAAGCACTTCCCGATCAAGAAGGGTTTCTGGTCCCGCACGGTGGGCCACGTGAAGGCGGTCGACGGGGTCTCGTTCGACATCCTGCCCGGAGAAGTGCTGGGGCTGGTGGGCGAGTCGGGGTGCGGCAAGACGACGACCGGCCGCTGCATCCTGCGGCTGATCGAGCCCACCGACGGCGAGGTCGAGTTCCAGGGGCAGGACGTGCTCGAGCTGGACCGCCGGGGCATGCGGCGACTGCGGCGGGATATGCAGATCATCTTCCAGGACCCGTACTCGAGCCTGAACCCGCGCATCACCGTGGGGGGGATGCTCGCAGAGGCGCTTCGCATCCACAAGATCGCCGTGGGGGAGGCGGCCCAGAAGCGGATCCGGGAGCTGCTCGAGACCGTGGGGCTGTTCCCCGAACACGCCAGCCGCTATCCGCACGAGTTCTCCGGCGGGCAGCGGCAGCGGATCGGGATCGCGCGCGCGCTGTCGGTCAATCCCGATTTCATCGTCTGTGACGAACCGGTCTCGGCGCTCGACGTGTCGGTCCAGGCGCAGGTGATCAACCTCCTCCAGGACCTCCAGAAGGACTTCGACCTCACGTTCCTGTTCATCGCCCACGACCTCGCGGTGGTCGAGCACATATCGGACCGCGTGGCGGTCATGTACCTGGGCAAGCTGATGGAGCTGGCCGAGTCGGAGGAGTTGTACCGGAACCCGCTCCATCCCTACACGCAGGCCCTGCTGGCGGCGATCCCGGTCCCGGAGCCCAATGCGCGCCGCGAGCGGATCGAGCTCGAGGGCGACGTGCCGAGCCCGGCCAACCCGCCCTCCGGCTGTCCGTTCCACCCGCGCTGCCCGATCGCGACCGCCGAGTGCGCGGAGGTCGTGCCCGAGTTCCGCGACATCGGCAAGGGCCACTACGTGGCGTGCATCAAGGTTTGAGCCGGAGGCCCCCCGGAGGCGCCCTTGACGCCCGTTCGACGGGTCTGCTAACGTAGCGGCCTTACTCGACCTGCTTCGACTCACCCCCGCTCCGGAGGCCTGACGTTGAACGCGGCAATCCAATTCTTCGAGGACGGCGGCGTTTTCATGTGGCCGCTCCTGGCCTGCGCGGTCCTGGGCCTGATCGTGATCGTATGGAAGTTCATCTCCCTGACGGGCACCTCCAGCGCCACGCGGAAGGTCCTCGAGGACGTGGACGGCCTGATCGCCAACCATCGCCTCCAGGAGGCCAAGGCCCGCTGCCGCGACAGCGACACCCCGGTGGCTCAGATCCTGCTCGCCGGGCTCGAGAAGCACGACCAGGGCTCCGAGCGCGTGATGGCGGCCATCGAGAACGAGGGCATGATCCAGATGTCGCGTCTCGAGAGCGGGCTGGTGTGGCTGGCGACGATCGCCAACGTGGCCCCGCTGCTTGGCTTCCTCGGCACCGTCGCGGGCATGATCATCGCCTTCGGGGCCATCGAGCTGGCCGGCGAGGTCGACGCCACGCTGGTGGCCGGCGGCATCAAGGTCGCGCTGATCACGACCGCCACCGGGCTCACCATCGCGATCCCAGTGAACATCGCGCACAACTACTTCGTGGCGAAGATCGACGGTCTCGTCATCGAGATGGAAGAGACCTCCCAGCGGCTCATCGAGACCCTCCACGAGATCGAACGCGAGCCGGCGGCGAGAAAGGTCTGAGGCATGGCGGGGATCCTCAAGCGACGGTCGCGAGTGTCGGACGAGATCCCGACCGCCTCGATGGCGGACATCGCCTTCCTGCTGCTGATCTTCTTCCTCGTCACCACGGTGTTCAGCGAGGAGCGGGGACTGAGCCTGGTGCTTCCGGAGAGGCTCACCGAGGAAGTCGAGATCAATCCCAAGAACATCATCACCTTCTACGTGGTCGGAAACGGCGTCGTCGAGCTCCGGCGCGGCGACTCCCCCGACAAGCAGACGATCAGCTTCCAGCAGGTCGAGGCGGTCGCCCGTCAGGAGCTGGCCGCGAACAACAAGCTGATCGTCAGCGTGAAGACGGCGCCCGATGCCAACTACCTCGACATGGTTAACGTCCTCGACGAGGTCAAGCTGGCGGGGGCGACGCGGATCAGCCTGCAGGAGTGGGACCGATCGATCGAGTAGGGGGGAGGCCGTCCGCTGCGAGGAAGCCCGGCGCCTGCAGGCGCCGGGCTTTTTTTCTTGCGGCCGGAACGTCCCCCGAGGACAGCGGGGTAGAGAAGACGTGACCCGCTTCACCCGACAGTTCCCCGCCTGGGCCGTCGCGCTCTTCGCGACGGCCGTGCCGGCGGACGCCCCGGCCGTGCCGTCCGTGCCGCCGGGCACGGCGTACGGCGTATGGCGCGGGGCCGAGACGTGCCCGCTCTGGTGGCGGCCGGGCGAGCCGCTGGCCCGGGTGCCGCATCCCCCCGCACCGCCGGCCGAGCCCGGCGCGCGGCTGCTGGAGACCTCGGGCGCGGTCACGCTCGCCGAGGCGCGCGGCTGGCTCGAGGTCGGGCGCCCCCGGGACGCGCTCCTCGCGCTCGCCGCCGGCCCGGCCGGCGACCCCAGGACCCGGCTCTACCGGCTGGCGGCGCTGGCAACGCTCGGGGAGTGGGAGGCGCTGGGGCGGGAGCTCGCCGCCGACCCCGCCCCCCGGCTCCCCGCCGC
Organism: Gemmatimonadota bacterium; assembly: GCA_035513155.1. Classification (GTDB taxonomy): domain Bacteria; phylum Gemmatimonadota; class Gemmatimonadetes; order JACCXV01; family JAHWKZ01; genus JAICNR01. Next base: position 3,677 of record DATKCO010000088.1, read on the forward strand.
CTGCGGCGCCCTCGAGCTCCGCTGGAGCGCGCAGGCGGCCGCGGGGACCGGGGACGGCGCGGGAGCCCGGGCGGCCTGGGACGCGCTCGCGGAGGCGCGCCCCGAGCTCGGCGCCTACGTCGACCTGTGGCGCCTGGAGTCGGCGGCACTGGCCGCGGACGGGGAGCGGGGCCTCGAGGCGTGGCGCCGGATCGCCGCGAGCGCGTTGCCGGACCCGGCCCGGGACCGCGGGCGGGCCGCGCTCGCCGAGCTCTACGAGCGGACCGGCCGTCCGTCCGAAGCGCGTGGCCTCCGGCTCGCCCTGGCCGCCGAGTCGCGGGGCGGCGAGCGCGCCCGCCACTGGCTGGAGGCGGCGCGGATCGCGGACGCCGAAGGCGCCACGCGGATCGCCGACGATCTCCGGCGGCGGGTCGTCGAGCAGGAGCCCGCGCACGCGACCGGAGTGCTGCTCGACCCGACCCTCCGGGCGCGGATCGGCCTGCCGGCGATCGAGGTCGCCCGGGCCCTCCTCCGCGCGGGCCGACCCGCCGAGGCGGAGCCGTTCGCGACGGCCGTGCTGGAGTCCGCCGCCCCGGACGCGGTGCTGCGGGAAGCCACGCTGCTCCGGGCACGGATCGGCGCCGCCCGCGGCGACCGCGACGTCGCCGAGCGGGACTACGCGGCCTTCCTCTCCCGCTGGCCGACGGACCCCCGGGTTTCCGAGGTGCTCCTCGACCGCGCCCGGCTGGCGCTGCGGCACGGCGACGGCGCGACGGCGCGGGAGCGGTACCGGAGCTTCCTGGCGCGCTTTCCGGGGAGCCGCGACGCCGACCAGGCCCTCTACCTGATGGCCGACTCGTGGCAGGACGACTACGGCGCCGATCCCGCCTTCGCCGACAGCGCGACGGCCGCCTTCGACCGGCTCGTCCGGACGTGGCCCGGCTCGTACTTCGCCGACCGTTCCCGGATGCGCGCGGCCCATCTCGCGTTCGCCCGCGGCCGCTACGCCGAGGCGCGCGACCGCTACGCGGCGTACCGGGGATCGGAGAGCGCGCGCGAGGCGCGCTACTGGCGGGCCCGGTCGCTGGCCGCGCTGGGCGATCGCGCGGGCGCGCGGGAGATCTGGCGGGGGCTGGCGAGCGGCTCCGACTGGTACGCGCTCCTGTCGCGCGACCGGCTCGCGGGGCGGCCCGGGTCCGGGTTGCCGCTGGTCAACGCGGGGTACCGGCCGGCCCCGCCGCCCCCGTCGTCGGGCGGGACGGCGCTGCTCGAGGATCCATCGGGCCGCACCGCGGCCACGCTGCTCGAGTTCGGGGAGCGCGCGCTCGCGCGCGAGGAGCTCGTGCGGGGGCTGGCTCGCGTCGGCGGCGACCGCGTCCGGTTGGCCGCCTGGGGAGAGGGCCTGGTCGCGTGGGGATTCCCGGGACTCGCGCTCCGCGTGGGCGTCCGGCTCGGCGAGAACGGCGCGGGCCGGCCCTGGGCGTACCCGCGCGGATACGCGGGCGCGGTCGACGCCGAGGCCCGGGCGCACGGTTTCGATGCCTTCTACGCGCTCGCGCTGATCCGTCAGGAGAGCCTGTTCGAGGCCACGGCCGTCTCCCCGGTGGGAGCCGTCGGCCTCATGCAGATCATGCCCGCCACCGGAAGGGAGATCGCGGACTCGACCCGCTGGGAGGGATACGGCGGGGAGCTCCTGACCGACCCCGCGATCAGCCTCCACTTCGGCTCCCGGTACCTCGAGGACCAGCTCGCGCGGTTCGACGGGTTCTGGCCCGCCGTCCTGGCCGCCTACAACGGCGGCCCGCACAACGTGGCGCGGTGGTGGGCATTCCCCGAGCGCGCGATCGATCCCGAGCTCTGGATCGACCGCATCCCGTTCCGCGAGACGCGGAACTACGTGAAGAAGGTGGCCGCCCAGTACGCCACCTATCGGGAGCTGTACGCGGATCCGCCGGCGCCGCGCTGAGGCCCTCGCAGGGGCGGCCGCCGTGGCTATGGTCCTCGCGGCCGCCCCGGCGGCGGGGCAGGACGCCGACCTCCCGGTGGGCGACCAGCCCGAGCACACGACGCTCGTCTACCCCCCGTTCGCCCATACGCTCGGCATCCACCGGGCCCGGCCGAACCATCTCAAGCTCTTCCTCGGGGACCGGACCCGATTCGACGATCCGCAGGGGCTCGCGGCGGTCAAGTTCGCGTCCGACGACGATCCGGACCGACGTGGGGACGACTACCAGCTCACGTTGTTCGGCGTCAACTCGGGCCGCGGCGAGATCCTCTACAACTCGAGCATGCGGACGCTCGCGGTCTTCGGCCGCCGCGGCGGCGGCGCGGGGGCGTTCGACCGGCCGCACGGAATCGCGGCCACCGTCGACGGTCGGGTGTACGTGGCCGACACGGGGAACCGGCGGATCGCGCGCCTGCGGTGGGACCCGTCCGCCCGCGCGCTCGCCTGGGACGGGAGCTGGGCCATGGGCGCGCCGTTCGACGTCGACACCGACACCCGCGGCTTCGTCTGGGCCACCGACCGGGAGGCGGGCGCGGTGGTCGGCTTCGCCGATCCCGCCGCCGGCGCGGGGAGCGGGCTGCTGCCGCCCCCGATCGTGCCCGGCGGCCGCTGGCCGCTTCCCGACGACGTGGAGGCGCCGCTGGGCCTGGCGGTCGCCGACTCGCTCGACCCGTGGCTCCAGCCGAACCACAACCGTCTCTACCTGGTGGACCGCGACGGGCGCCGGCTGCGGGCGTTCGACGCGGAAGGGCGCGTGGTCGCCGCGGTGGAGCCCCGCGACCTGGCCCCGGACCGCCCCACGGCCCGCTTCTTCTACGTGGCGATCGACTACTTCGGACACGTGTGGGCCTCCGATCCGGCCGGCGGCGTCCTCTACAAGCTGGACCGCCGCCTGCGACCGCTGGACGTCTTCGCCGGGCCGGGCGCGCCCGAGAGCGCGCTCGAAGAGCCGCGCGGGATCGCGATCTGGAAGCGGTTCGGGCAGGTGTTCGTCGCCGAGCGCGAGGGCGCGCAGTACTTCTTCGTGGGCGCCGACGTGAGGTCGCTGGAGGAGCCGGTCGTCGTGCGACGGCGGGTGGCCCCCGCCGGGTGGACGCTGGACCGCCTGTTCTTCACCGAGCCGGCGACCGTGCGGATCGCGTTCGTCGACGCGGCCGGCGACACGCTGGCCGTGGCCGACGCGGGCCTGGTCGGGGGAGGTCGGCAGACCGTCGGCTGGGGGGTCGCCGCCTGGGAGACACCCCCCGGCGAGGGGTGGGCGGAGCGGTCCGAAACGGTCGTCGTCGAGGCCCGTCCGACCTATTCCAGCCGGCGTCGTTTCGCCCGCGTGCGAGCCTTTTCGTTCGCCTGGGAGCAGCCCTTGACCGGTCCCTGACCGTTCGGTACACTCGCAGTCACAACCGCATCACAGCCGCCTCAATCGGGAGGTTCCCACCACGATGCCGACGGGAAAGGTCAAGTGGTTCAACGACGCGAAAGGATACGGTTTCATCGAGCGGGAAGACGGTGAGGATGTGTTCGTCCACTTCACCGCGATCCAGTCCGACGGTTTCAAGACGCTGGCCGAGGGTCAGGAAGTGGAGTTCGAGGTCCTGAACGGGCAGAAGGGGCCACAGGCGTCCAACGTCCTGAAGGTCTAGCTCTCTCTCCAGACGATCGCGCGCGAGAACGCAGAAGCGCCCCGTCGGCATGCCGGCGGGGCGTTTCCGTTGGGGGCCTCAGTCGAGCGACGCGCCCGGCGCCAGCCGCACGAACAGGGATCGGCGCGGGACGGCGCCGACGTTCCGGGTGCGGTGGCCCCGGCCCTCGGTGTCCTCGAGCAGCAGGATCTCGCCCCCGGCGAAGCGCCGGACCTCCCCGTCGCCGACCTCGAGTTCGATCTCCCCGTCCAGCAGCACGACGAGCTGGCGTGCGGGGGCGGGGTGCCAGTCGTAGTCGTAGTCGGCGCCGGTCTCCCGGAAGACGATCGCCTCGACGGGGACGAGCGCCGAGAGCCGACCGATCTCGCCCGCGTCGGAGAGCGGGATCTCGATCTCGTCGAACCGGGTGACGCCGTCGGCGTCGGCACGGACCCGCGTGACCTTCATCGTCCCTTCCCGGCGCGCGGGCCGCGGCGGGCGACCCGCTCCACGATGTCGGCCGCCGCGGCGACCTCGTCGTCGATCACCGTGTGGCCGAGCCCCGGGTAGATCCGCTCGTCGACTTCGGCGCCCAACTCGGCCAGGACCCGCGCGGTCTCATGGACGCGCTCGACCGGGATGTGGGGATCGACGTCCGAGCAGGCGACCAGGGCGGGTGTGCCCTCGAGCGTTCCTTCGTAGGCGCGGGGCGTTCCCGGCGGGCCGATCAGACCGCCCGAGAGGAGCACGAGCCCACCGTACCCGCGCGCGTGACGGGCCGCGTACTCCGCGGACAGGCAGGCGCCCTGGGAGAAGCCGACCAGCGCCACCCGGCCGGGTGGCAGCCCGGCGTCGCCGCATCGCGCCACCAGCCGGTGGAGGAGCGAGAGCGCGGAGCCGAGCCACGGCTCGTTCGACGCGATCGGGGCCAGGAACGAGTGGGGGTACCACGATCCGCTCGTGGCCTGGGGCGCGAGCCACGCCACGCCCTCGACGTCCAGCGCGCGCGCCAGGTCGAGCATCCCCTCCGCGGAGCCTCCCCGGCCGTGGACTACGAGGCCGGCCGCGCGAGCGTCGCGGAGCTCGGGACCGGCATGGTGGACGCGCGCCCCCGCGTGGGGGTCGTCGGCGAGCGGCGATCGGTGGCGGCGGTCATCGGGCATCGGGCCTCCCCCTGGAGGTTCGCGCGGCCGGTCGGGAGCGGATAATATAGCCGCCCACACCGATGTCCCCGACCCTTTCCCCCGCCCCCCGGCTCGCGCGGCTCGCGCTCGCGGCGCTCGTGGCGCTCCCGCTGGCGTCGCCGGCGCGCGCCTTCGGACAGCCGCGGGACGCGCCGCCGGCAGACCGTTGCCCCGAGGGCGCCCTGCTCGCCGGCCAGTCCGCCGACCTGTGGTGCCTGGACCTCCTGCCGACCGGTCGCGCTCCGGCCGCCTCGGGCACGGTCGTCCTGGCGCCCGGGCGCTCGCCCTTCGGCGCCGCCGTCCGGGCCGACGGGACCCCGGTTTACGACCTGACGATCGCGCTGCGGGATCTCCCCGATGCGGCATCCCTGGGCCCCTGGACCCGGTACGTGGCCTGGGCGGCCCCGCCCGCGCTCGCCCCCGTCCAGTCGCTGGGCGAGGTGGGGGCCGGGCGGCCCGCTCGCGCGACCGTCGCGCTCGACCGGTTCCTCGTCGTGGTGACCGCCGAGGGGGACGCGCCCGCGCAGCCGGGCGGCGGCTGGAGCGGCCCCGTGGTCCTGCGGGGGACCTCGCCCGCCATGCGGCTCCAGCCCCACGAGCTGCCCGCGCTCCTCGCCACCGGCGTCGCGGGGCGCGGGGACGCGGGTCACGCGCACGCGCCGGGAGAAACCGACGGCTGGATCGCCCCGCCCATGCACCCCGCGGTCCCGATGCTCGCGGGCCTCGGCGGGCTCCGACCCGACGTGGAGCCGTGGCTCCCGCCCGACGACCCCGCGGCCCCGCTGGTCCGCCCCTCCGAGATCGTCGCCCTCGACGATGGGGACACGCTCGACCTCGTGGCCGGGCCGGTGCGGCGGATGATCAAGGGCCGGCCGACGACCCTGTACGCGTTCAACGGCCAGATCCCGGGCCCCCTGATCCGCGTCAATCGCGGCGCCGAGATCGTCGTCCGGTTCACGAACCGGACCGCGCTGCCGAGCGCGGTCCACTGGCACGGAATCCGGCTCGAGAACCGGTTCGACGGGGTCCCCGGGGTCACCCAGGACCCGGTCCCGCCGGGGGGCACGTTCGTCTACCGGATCCGGTTTCCCGACGGCGGGATCTACTGGTACCATCCGCACCACCGCGAGGACATCCAGCAGGATCTCGGCCTGTACGGGAACCTCCTGGTCGACCAGCCCGGGGCGTTCGCGCCCGTCCATCGCGAGGTCGCGCTCGTCCTCGACGACCTGCTGGTCGCCGACGCGGGGCTGGTGCCGTGGGGGGCGGAGTCCGCGACCCACGCGCTGATGGGGCGCTTCGGGAACCTCCCGCTCGTCAACGGCGAGCCGTACTGGGAGCTCGCCGTGGACCGGGGCGAGGTCGTCCGGCTCTACCTGACCAACGTCTCCAATGCCCGCACGTGGAACGTGTCGCTTCCCGGCGTGCGCCTGAAGCTGGTGGCCACCGACGTCGGTCGGTTCGAGCGCCAGGAGTGGGTCGAGAGCGTGGCGATCGCGCCGGCCGAGCGGTACGTCGTCGAGGCCCGCTTCGACGAGCCCGGGGACGTGCCGCTCCTCCACCGCGCGTGGGGGATCGACATGCTCTACGGGAATCCCGTGGCCGAGATCGACACGCTGGGGTTCGCGCGCGTCTCGGAGCGCGCGGCCGCGACCGGTCCGGGAAACGGGTTCGCGACCCTGGCCGAGCATCGCGACGTGGTCGCCGAGATCGACCGCGTGCGGGAGCGGCTCGACGATCCGCCGGAGAAGACCCTGGTCCTGACCGTCGAAGTCGGGGAGCTGCCGTTCCCGCTGGGCCCGATCCTGGCCCAGGAACGGAGCTACTTCCCGCCGGTCGAATGGGCGGGTACGATGCCGATGATGAACTGGGTGACGACCGGCCGCTCGGTGCGGTGGTCGCTCGTCGACCCGGCGACCGGACGGCGGGACGGGGGGATCGACTGGCGGTTCGCGCTAGGGGAGACGATCCGGCTGCGGCTCGTCAACGACCGCGAGGCGTTCCACGCCATGCACCACCCGATCCACATCCACGGCCAGCGGTTCCTGGTGGCGGCGGTGAACGGCGTCCCGGTCGAGAACCTGGCGTGGAAGGACACGGTCGTCGTTCCCGCCGGGGGCTCCGTGGATCTCCTGCTCGAGCTGTCGAATCCCGGCGACTGGATGGTCCACTGTCACGTCGCCGAGCACCTGGAGTCCGGCATGAAGACCGTGTTCACCGTGACGAGCCCGAACGGGGGGGACCCATGAGGGATCCGCTGACGCCCGCGATGGGGTGGCCACAAGACGAGGAGGAATCATGAAGCGATGGTTGTGCGCGCTCGCCGCGATCGCCCTGGCGGCCGGGACGGTCGTCCCCGCCTCCGCCCAGACGCGGGAGCTGCCCGATGCGGTGGCGGAGTACGTGACCGTGAACGCTCCGGTCGTGGCGCTGACGAACGTACAGGTCGTCGACGGGACCGGCGCGGCGCCGGTCGCGGACGCGACGATCGTGATCCGGGACGGCGTGATCGAGGCGGTCGGCCGGGATGTGGCCGTCCCCGCCGGGGCCGAAGTGCTGGACCTGGCCGGCCACACCGTGATCCCCGGGATCGTGGGGCTCCACAACCACACCTTCTACACGACCGCGGGGCGCCGGGTGCAGCTCAACGAGACCGCGCCCAAGCTCTACCTGGGCTCGGGCGTCACCACGATCCGCTCGACGGGGAGCTACCACCCGTACTCCGAGATCAACCTCAAGCGCGCGGTCGAGGCCGGCGAGCTGCCGGGGCCGCGCGTCCACGTCACCGGGCCCTACCTCACCGGCGGAACCTCGAGCTACATGACGATCATCGACGATCCGGCGGCGGCGCGCCGGGTCGTCGGCTACTGGGCGGACGAAGGGGCGACCTGGTTCAAGGTCTACACCCGGATCTCGCGCGCCGACCTCGCCGCCGTCATCGAGGAGGCCCACGCCCGCGGCCTCAAGGTGACGGGCCACATCTGCTCGGTCTCGTTCCGCGAGGCGGTGGAGCTGGGGATCGACAACCTCGAGCACGGCTTCTTCACGAACTCCGACTACGTCCCCGACAAGCAGCCCGACGAGTGCCCCGACGACATGCGGGTCCGGCTCCTCGAGGTCGATCTCGACGGGCCCGAGGTCCAGGCCACGTTCCGGGACATGATCGAGAACGACGTGGCGATGACGTCCACGCTGGCCATCTACGAGACCGTCGTGCCGAACCGCCCGCCGCTCGAGGAGCGGGTGCTCGAGCTGCTGGCGCCCGAGGTCCGCGAGGAGTACCTGGCCACCCGGGCGGAGATCGCGGCGTCCGCCGACTCGTCCTCGTGGCCCGAGCTGTTCCGGCGCGCGCAGGCGTACGAGAAGGCGTTCGTCGAGGCCGGCGGGCTGCTGGCCGCGGGCGTCGATCCGACCGGGATCGGCGGCGCGCTCCCGGGGCTCGGCGACCAGCGGAACCTCGAGCTCCTGGTCGAGGCCGGCTTCACGCCGGTCGAGGCGATCGAGATCATGACCGCCAACGGGGCCAGGGTGCTGGGCGAATACGACCGCTACGGCTCGGTCGAGCCCGGCAAGCTCGCGGAGCTCGTCGTCATCGAGGGCGACCCCGTGGCCAACCCAGCGGAGATCCGGAACGTGGTGCTCGTCTTCAAGGACGGCCTCGGCTACGACGCACCGAAGCTCTTGGAATCGACGAAGGGGATCGTCGGGATCCGTTGAGGCGGCGCGCGCGGCCGATCGTCGTCGTCGCGTATCGCAGCTACGGGACCCGGGATCGCGCGTTCGTGCGCGGGCGGGTCCTCGCCGATCCCGGCGTTTCGCGCGCCGCGCCGGAGGACCGGTGGGGGCGGAACCTGAACCGGACGTGGCGGCGGATGCGGAGCCGCGGGGTCCCGCACGCGCGGGTGACGATCCGCTTCCAGGGGGCGGAGACCGAAGCGGTGGCCGACGCCGAGGGGCACGTCCACACGTGGGTGGTGCCCGCCACCGCTCCGCCCCGGGGCCGCCTGTGGCACGACGCGGCGCTCGAGGTCCTTCATCCGCCGTCGGCGGGGCGGGGTCACGGCGCGACCTCCGTGCTCGTGCCTGACCCCGCCGCGCGGCTCGGAGTCGTGAGCGACATCGACGACACGGTGATCCAGACCGACGTCGCGCGACTCGCGTCGATGATCGCCGACGTCGCCTTCGGGAGCGCCCACACCCGCGCGCCGTTCCCCGGCGTGGCCGCGTTCTTCCGCGCCCTCCACGCGGGCACGGGAACCGTCCCGAACCCGGTGTTCTACGTCTCGAACGGCCCCTGGAACCTGTACGACGTGTTCGAGCACTTCCTCGAGCTGCGCGGGATCCCGCCGGGGCCGGTCGAGCTGCGGGACTGGGACACCCCGTGGCGGGAGGTCCAGCGGATCGGCCGCTACGAGCACAAGCTCGAGTCGATCCGCCGGATCTTCCGCACGCTGTCCGACCTGCCGTTCATCCTGATCGGCGACTCCGGCGAGGACGATCCCGAGATCTACCGCGACCTGGTTCACGAGTTCCCCGCGCGGGTGCCCGCCGTCTACATCCGGGACGTGTCACGGAATCCCCTCCGGCGGCGCGAGATCTCCGACCTCGCCGCGGAGGTCGACGCCGCGGGCAGCGCCCTGGTCCTGGCCGACGACACGCTCGCCGCGGCGCGCCACGCCGCCGAGCACGGCTGGATCGAGCCCGCCGCCGTCCACGCGGTGGCCGCGGAGAGCGGTCACGCGCCGGGCCGGCCGGCGACGGTCGTCGAGGGGGGGATGGAGCGGCGGGAGCCGGGGTGACGCAGCCGTCGAGGCGCCACTCGACATGCCGAGCGTGCCCTCGCTCGACCGGTCGCCGCCGGGTTGCACGACGCCTACCTTCGGGCCGATGGCCCCCCGCACCCTCTACCTGATCGACGGCTACGCGCTGATCTACCGCGCGTACTTCGCGCTCATCCGGAACCCCCTCCGGACTTCCTCCGGTGAGGAGACGAGCGCGCCGTTCGGGATGGCGAACTTCCTCGTCAAGCTCCTCGACGAGCGGAAGCCCGATCACCTCGGCGTCGTCATG
>DATKCO010000089.1:0-12046 GCA_035513155.1 Gemmatimonadota bacterium
CATGATGAGCCCGTACGCGACGTTGTTCAGCCCCGCGCAGCCGTACTCCTCCGGCAGGTTCGCGCCCAGCACCCCCAGCTCCGCGAGCCCGGGGACGATCTCACTCGGGAAGCGGCCCTCGAGATACGCCTCCTCGATGACCGGCAGGACCTGCTCGTCGACGAACCGCCGCACCGTATCGCGGGTCATCTTCTCCTCCGACGACAGCTCGTCGTCGAGGGCCATGTAGTCGACACCCTTGAACGCCATCCACTCCTCCTGATCAGTCGATCCGTATGACGGGCGGGATGCCGCCCGCGGCTATCGGATTCGGGCGAGAACCGCTTCGGTGAACTCCTCGGTCGTGGCCTTGCCGCCGAGGTCGGGCGTCCGCGCGTCGCCCTGATCGAGCACCGCCTCGACGGCCCGTCGAACCGTGGCGCCGGCCCCATCCTGCCCCACGTGCTCGCAGAGGAGCGCGCCGGCCAGGATCACGGCGGCCGGGTTCGCCACGCCCTTGCCGGCGATGTCGGGCGCCGAGCCGTGCACGGCCTCGAACATCGCCGCGTCGGTGCCGATGTTGGACGCCGCCGCCATCCCCAGCCCTCCGACCAGCCCCGCGCAGAGATCGGAGAGGATGTCACCGAACATGTTCGTCGTGACGATCACGTCGACCCGGGTCGGGTCGAGCACGAGCTGCATCGCCATCGCGTCGATGATCCGGTCGTCGAACTCGACATCCGGCCAGCGCTCGGCCAGCTCCCGGCCCACGTCGAGGAACAGCCCGCTCGTGTACTTCAGGATGTTCGCCTTGTGGACGAGCGTGAGACGCTTCCGCGGCCGACGGCTCGCCAGCTCGAACGCGAACTCGATCACCCGCTCCGACGCCTCGCGCGACACGATCGTGATCGACTCGGCGTAGTTCTTCCGGCGGTCGACGAAGTGCTCGATCCCCGAGTAGAGACCCTCCGTGTTCTCGCGCACGACGACCAGGTCCACGCCCTCGTAGCGCCCCCCGCGGACCAGCGTCCGGGAGGGACGCACGTTGGCGTACAGGTCGAACTCCTTGCGGATCGCCACGTTGACGCTGCGGAACCCGGTTCCGACCGGCGTCGTGAGCGGCCCCTTGAGGGCGACCCGCGTCCGGCGGAACGACTCCAGCGTGCTCTCCGGGAGGATCTCCTCTCCCTCTTCCAGCGCGGACAGGCCCGCCAGCCGCTCCTCCCACTCGATCTCCGCGCCAGCCGCGTCGAGGACGCGGAGCGCGGCCCCGACGACCTCAGGCCCGATGCCGTCGCCGCGGATGAGGGTCGCCGTCTTCACCGCGTCAATCTAGCCGGGCCCGGGGGGATCGTCATTCGCACGGCGGCGGGGACGACTCAGGGCGTGGCGGCCTCCAGGTCGTCCGCGCCGGTGCGCGCAAGCCCCGCGAGCCGCGCGGCGAGCCGCCCCGCGACCGCGTCGAGCGCGTCCTCGAGGGCGGCGTGGTAGACGTCGCTCGCGGCACCCGAGGGCGCGTGGGGATTGACCGCCGACACGACCGCGTGCCACAGGACGGTCGCCGCCGCGCCGTCCACGAGCCACGCGTCGATCTGGGCGCGGACGCGGAGCGGCTCGAGCCGCTCGATCGCGAGCGCGCGGGGCACCAGATGGTAGCGGGCGTCGGCCCGGGCGGCGGCGGCGCGCCAGGCCGCGGCGTCGGCCGGGGGGAGCTCTCCTCCCCGGCTGGCGTCGAGCAGGGCCGCCCCGAGCGGCGCGTAGAGCGCCGCGATCTCGTCCGCCGACAGGGTGGCCAGGGCGGCGACCGCCACCGCCGGACGGACCGCGAGGCCCGCCGCGCCCCGCGATTGGAGCGCGGTGGCGAGCGCGTCCCCGGCCCGCAGCGCGAGCGCGGCGGCCAGCGAATCGTCGAGCACCCCGGCGGGGAGCACGACGTCGCCCACGGGCAGCACGACCACGGTCTCGCTTTGGAGCTGCCCGGCGCTGAACGACGGATGGAGCCAGGATCCCGCCGGGGGCGTGGCGCCGCCGGCGCATCCGGCGAGAACGACGGCCGCTCCCAGCAGGCCCGCCCTCACTCGTCCTTCCAGTCCGGCTCCCGCTTCTCGCGGAACGCCGCGATCCCCTCGATCGCGTCGCGGGACCGCATGAGCTCGCGCAGGTAGATCTCCTCGGCGCGATCGAGCGCCGTGTGGAAGGGCGCGTCGACACCGGCGTAGTACGCCTTCTTCGCTAGCCTGAGCGCGACTCCGCTGCGCGACGCGAGACGATCGACGAACGAGGCCGCCTCCTCGGCGAAGTCCTCGGCCGGCCACACCTGGTTGACGAGGCCGATCCGTTGCGCCTCCCGCGCGTCGACCCGCTCGCCGGTCAGCATGAGCTCCAGGGTCTTCTTCCCCCGCACGAAGTACGGAAACGCGGCCGCGGTGACGGGCGGGAACAGGCCGAGCTGGACTTCGGGCTGACCGAACGTCGCCTCCTCGGAGGCCACCACGAGGTCGCAGAAGGCGGCCAACTCGCAGCCCCCTCCCAGCGCGTGGGCGTGGACCTCCGCCACCGTCACGGGCTCGACGTCGGCGAGGCGACGGAAGACGCCGTGAAAGGCCGCGATCATCGGCGCCACCTTGTCGCCGACGTGGTCCTCCACGTCGACCCCGGCCGAGAACGCACGGCCCTCGGCCGCTACGACCAGCACGCGCAGCTTCTCGATCGCCGCGGCCTCCTCGATCGCCTCGGACAGCTCCTTGAGCATCGCGATCGAGAGCACGTTGAGCGGGGGGCTGGCGAGGACGACGCGCGCCACGTGCTCGCCGCGGGTCTCCACGCGGATCGTCTCGTACATCGCTCCTCCCGGGGTGAGGCGCGCCCAGCGCGCGCAGCCGCAAGCTATGCGGGGGAGGGACGGGGGCAAGCCGGTTGCCGCCCGTTCCGGCTGAGCCTACTCCTCTTCCGCCTGGACCACGTGGCCGTACTTGATCAGGGCCACGAAGACCACGCCGCCGATCGCGTTCCCGATCGTCGTCCAGAGGAGGAAGCGGAGGAAGTCCGCGGCCCCGAACGGACCGCCGGCGAAGATCCCCGCCAGCACCTCGACCGTCCCGGCGATCGAGTGGTGGAGCTTGGCGATCCCGATCGAGAACGTGATCAGCCACACGAAGAACACCTGGCTGATCGTGTCCCGTCCGGCCGCGACGAGCCACGACAGGAGCCCCATCAGCCACCCCGCCAGCATGGCGCTGAGCAGGACCGTCCACCAGGGATGGATCAGGAGCGGATGGGCGATCTCAACGAACGCCGACTCGTCCGCCACTCCGAGGGCGGGTCCGACCACCACGGCGAGGCCCGCGAAGAGCGCGGCACCGACCAGGTTGCTGACGTAGATCAGGCCCCAGAGGCGCGCCAGCTGACGGATCGTCGCCAGCCGGGCGAGGACGGGCAGGACGGCCAGGGTCGTGTGCTCGGTGAACAGCTCCGAGCGGCCCAGGATCACGATGATGAACCCGACCGCATACATGTTCGCGACCACGATCTCGCGCACCGACGGCGGGAGCTCGTCGCCGATCAGCGTGATCATGACCGCCATGAGCAGCACGCTGAACCCGAGGTCGAGCCCCGCCGAGACCCCGCTCGTCAGGAGCCCGCCCGCCGGTCGCTCGATCGCCTTTTCGCCCTGCTCGATCTCCCGGGCGAGGATTTCCTGGTAGGATCGGGAGGCTTCCCCTTCGGGAGTGGATCGCCGGGCCATGACCCCCATTCTAGTCGGCGGGCAGGGGGCCGCCCTGTCAGCCGGCTGACCGCCTAGGGAACGAGGGTCGGCCGGCCCAGCCCCAGCTCGAGGAACGCGGCGATGGCCCCGAGCCCTTCCGAGCGGGAGGTGGGCATCCGCGCGGGCGGGAGCCCGGCCAGGAGCCGGGCGGGGGGCGCGAGCGCCTCGGTCCCGTCGACCCAGCGCGCGAAGAAGCGGTCCACGCTGCCGCCCGCCAGCGCCTCCGCGCGGGCGGCGATCTCCCCGTCGGTCCACCGCACGTGTCCCCAGGTCGAGCGCCGGTTCATCTCGCGCCAGAGGGTCGCGAGGTCGACCTCGCCGCCGGTCCGGAGCCGCAGCTCGCGGTCGAGCGCGAGCCCGACCAGCGCGCCCTTCCGGTACCCCAGGTACTCGTCGCTGGGGCCGAAGGGCGGGGCCAGCCTCGTTTCGTCGGCGAACGACCAGCTCGAACGGCGCGGGTGCGCGCGATAGACGGAGTCGATCGCGCCGAGGACGCGCTCCCGCTCGGCGTCGTCGATCAACCCCGCCTCATGCGCCAATCGGATCCCCATGTAGTCGTTCACGCCCTCCTGGAACCACATGGGCGCGTCGAACCGCTGCCACTGATGGGCGATCTCGTGGGCCAGGAGGCGGATCGGCGGCGGGCCTCCGTTGGGCAACAGATGGACGAAGCCGATCGCTGCGGGGCCGTTCCGGTTCCCGCTCGTCATCGGGAACCGGGCCGGGACGAGCGTGACCGCGTACCGCTCCGACCGCGGCGGGCCGAGCCGGTACCCGGCCACGCACGCCAGCCGCGCCAGATCGGAGGCGATGGTCGACGGATCGAAGGTCCATTCCCCGTACACGGCGACGTCGATCTCGAGTCCGCAGGCGCTCGTCTCGCGGAGCTCGATGTCTCCGGCGAGGATGTTGGTCTTGAGGAGCTGCCGGGTCCCGTGGAACGCGTCGTCGGACCAGCCGGTGAACGAGCGCCACCCGTCGGGCAGATCCCAGCCGACGCGGATCGACGCGTTCCGCGCGGCGAGGTCCGGCATGGCGGGCAGGAGAAAGAGCGCCTCCGAGGGCGCGTAGAGGAGGTCGCGGTCGAGCCCCACGCTCCACGCGTTCAGGGGTCGCCGCGAGGTGATGGTCAGCCGGTAGCGGACCCGGATCGGCTCGTCCCACCCGTCCTCGGGCCGGGGGAACGTCCAGCGATGCTCCCCGCCGACCAGCCCCCAGCCCGCCCGCCCGACGCCCTCCACGACGGGATCCTGGCCCAGGAGCCCGACGAGCGGCCGCGCGCTCGGCCGGCCCAGCACCAAAGAGTCCCCGCGGAAGCCGCGGATCTCGAGCGTGACCTCGACCGCGCCCGCGTCGGGCTCCGGCCGCACGCGATAGGCCAGGTCGCAGCATGGGATTTCGCCGGGCAGCGTGGTGACCACGACGGGGACGAGAGCCGCCAGCGCGAGCGCGCGAGCGGCGGAGAGGACCCTGGGGCGGCGCATTCTTCCCTTTGTACGCAGGACACGTGCCGAAAGTTCAGGGGGCGGGAACGGGGTCGGAGCCGATCAGTCCCGCGATCTCCTCGTCGCTGAGGGTGTGGTCGGACCGCTTCGCGTGGTCGAAGATCCGATCGACCAGCGCGGGCTCGGCCTCGTAGCCCCGCGATTCGAGCCACCAGACGACGTTCGACTTCCCCGACATGTGGCCGACCTCGATCCGCTGCGCCCGCCCCACCAGCCCGGCGGGCACGCCGGAGTAGACCCGATCGGCGAGCCAGGCGTCACCCTTCCGGGCGGCCTTGATCACCGCCGCGGCGTGGACTCCGGTTCCCGTCCGGAAAGCGTCCTCGCCGACGACGGGGTAGTTGGGCGGCAGCGGGACTCCGGTCGACTCCGACACGAGCCGGCAGTAGGCCGGCAGCGCCGACAGGTCGCGCTCGATCCACCCCAGCAGGACGAGGTTGACGAGCAGGAGATCCATCTCGGCGTTCCCCACCCGCTCCCCGATCCCGAGCGCGGTGCCGTGCACGCGGTCCGCCCCGGCCACCAGCGCGGCGAGCGCGTTGGCGAGGCCGAAGCCGCGGTCCCGGTGGCCGTGCCAGTCGACCTTGACGTCGGCGCCCGTCTTCGCGACCAGACGCTTCGCCCAGCGCACGAGGTTCCGCGCCCCGTCCGGCGTCGCGTGGCCGACCGTGTCGGCGAGACAGATCCGGCTCGCGCCGGCCTCGATCGCGGTCGTGTAGAGCTTCTCGAGCGTCTCCGGGCGGGCACGGGTCGTGTCCTCGGTGACGTACATGACCGGCGAACCTTGCTTCACCGCGTAGGAGACCGCCTCCTCGCTCGTCTTGCGGATCCAGTCGACGTCCCACCCCTCGGCGTACTGCCGGATCGGCGAGGAGCCAATGAACGTGCAGCACTCGATCGCGACCCCGGTCTTCTGGCTGATCTCGACGACCGGGTCGATGTCGGCCGCCAGCGTCCGCGCCGCGCAGTTCGCCCCGATCGACAGGCGCTGGTCCGCGATCTCCCGGGCCAGCCGGGTGACGTCCGCGACCGCGCGGGGGCCGGCGCCCGGCAGGCCGATGTTCGCCGTGTGGATCCCGAGCGCGTCCATCAGATGGAGGATCTCGATCTTCTGCTCGATGGTGGGATCGATGACCGAGGGGGACTGGAGCCCGTCACGGAGGGTCTCGTCGTCGAACTCGACGGCCTGAGAGGGCTTCACCAGGTCGCCCGCCTCCAGGTTCCAGTCGTGGATCAGGTCCTCGATGCGGGGCTCGTCGCGCTCGCGGTCGGTCACGGGGCTACCTCCTCCGAGGATTCTGCGGAGTCCTCGGCACAAGGTAGCGGACGCGACCCGCGCAGCAACGCGCGCGGGGCGTCAGCGCGCGGGCGCGCTCCGCCGGTGGCGGAGTAGCCAGGCGTAGAGCTCGTCGTCCTGGTAGATGCGGGCCAGGTCGGGATGCCGGGCGCCCGGGTACACCGTCAGCGTGACGTCGACGCCCGCCGCCTCGAGGGCGCCGGCCATGACCTCGGCGCGGCTGAACGGGGCCGCCTCGTCCGCGGTCCCGTGGTAGATGCGGATCGGCACGTCGCGGAGCGCGCGCGCGACGGCATCCGTCGGCTGAGGCGTCCAGGCGGCGGCCGGCGCCGCGGCGGCGAAGAGCTCCGGATGGTCGGCCGCCACGCGCCACACCCCCCCGCCACCCATGCTGTAGCCGATCACGTAGACCCGGTCGCGGTCGACCGGGTAGCGTCCGGCGACGGTCCGGACCAGCCGGGCGAGGCCGTCGGTGTCCGTCCAGCTCTGGTCGCCGGGAAGCTGCGGGGCGACGACGACGAACGGGAAGTCGCGCTCGTCCTCGAGCCGCGCGGGTAGGCCGTAGCGGGTGAGGAGGGCCAGGTCGTCGCCGCGGAGCGAGCGGCCGTGGAGATAGAGGATGAGCGGCCATTCGCGGCGCGCCTCGATCCCCCGCGGCAGGTAGAGGTAGTAGCGGTCGGCGACGGCGGGGTCGAAGGCGCGCGGGAGGAGGACCCCGGTGGTGTCGCGCGAGGCGCCGTAGGCCCGGCCGAGGAATCCCCGCGCGGCGGGGGTCGCGGCCACGCCGACGGGGCGCGACAGCGGGACCGCCGCGCGGCCCGTCCGGGCCCGATGCCATCCCTCCGTCTCGGCCTCGGCCTGCACCTGGGCGGGACCCCGGTCCGCGCCTCCGCCACAGGCGGTCACGAGCGCGAGCGCGATCCAGAAGACTCGGGGAGCGAGAAGGTCTCTCACCCATCGCATACCCCGGCCCGGGGCGGGCCGTTCCGGTCCGGGCCGACCCCGGATTCCATGCCGGGTTCCCGGTAGACGGCCGGCCGCCCACCCTCTAGGCTCGGGCGGATGGACCGGCCCGCCCCCGCCCGCCCCGTCGCCGTCGCGATCGCCTACGCGATCGTGTGCACGGTCTGGGGCTCGACCTACCTGTTCATCAAGCTCGGCGTCGAGGTCATGCCGCCCTATCTGCTCGGGGGCGTGCGGTTCTCGATCGCCGGCCCGGTGCTGCTCGCCGCCTGCCTGGCCACCGGGCGCCTCCTGCCGCGCGACCTCGCCACGTTGGGGCGCGTGACGCTCACCGGCGTGCTGCTCCTGGTGGTCGGCAACGGGCTCCTCAACTTCAGCGAGATCCACCTCTCGTCGGGACTGGCGGCACTCCTCGTCACGACGTTCCCGATCTGGAACACGCTGCTCGGGATGCTCGGCAAGGGCGGGGAACGGCTGGCCCCGGCGGGCTGGGTCGGGATGGTGGTCGCCCTCGCCGGCGTCGCGATCCTCGTTAAGCCGTTCGAGTCCGGCGTCCAGTCCTCGTGGGTCGGGGTCGCGGCCGTCCTTCTCGCATCGCTCTCGTGGGCCGCCGGGACCGTCTACGCGCGGCGCCGGCTGCGGGGCGTCGACCCGCTCGCGGCCAGCGCGATCGAGACCGCGATGGCGGGGCCGCTCATGCTCGGCGTCCACCTGCTGGTCGAGCGCGGCCAGCCGGTGGCGTGGGGCGGTCAGGCGTGGCTCGCGGTCGGCTACCTCGCCGTCATGGGATCGCTCGTCGGGTTCACCGCCTTCGTCTTCCTGGCCGCGCACATGTCGAGCTCCAAGGTCGGCACCTACGCCTACGTGAACCCGGTCGTCGCCGTCCTGCTGGGGTGGGCGTTCCTCGGCGAGGCGGTGACGCCGCGCCTCGCGCTCGGCGGAGCGACGATCCTGGGCGGGTTGCTGCTGATCTACGTTGCCCGGGTGCGTGAGTCGGGCGGATCTCCGGTCACGGCCGGCGCGCCGCGGGCGGAGTGAGGCCGACACCGTTCGATAAACTCCCACCGTCCCACATAACTTTAGGTTGCAGCGGGGACCATCGGTGCGCCCTCGCCAGGATTCCTCACTAGGACGGTACGCATGACCCCTTCCCGTCGGCGCTCGGTCGTCGCATCCGCTCTCGCCGTCGCGGCCGCGATCTCCGCCGGCTGCGACTCCTCGTCTTCGCCCGCCGCGCCGACCGCTTCCGGCCTCGCCCCGCACGTCGAATTCGACGTGTCGTTCGGCGAGGCCCCGCTCACGGGCACGCTCCGACTCACCCCGTTCCAGAACTCGGTCGGCTGGCGCTACCGGGTCGAGGGGCTCGGCGAGGAGCCGGTCGAGGGGGCCATCGAGGACGCAGTCTCGCTCGCCTACCGCTTCGAGTCCGTCGGCTCCCATCGCGTACGCGTCGAAGTGATCGGCGACGACGATCCGGTCGTCGTCGAGAAGCGCCTCGTCGTCACCGACCCGGACTCGGACTTCGAAGTCCTGGGCCTGCTTCCGGTCGAGGAGATCTGGTCGGGCGGGGGAGCGACGCTTCCAGAGGGGATCGTCCTCGACGCCCGGGAAGTGTATTTGTACGTAGCCGACTACCCCCGCGGCGAGGTCGTCGAGATCGACGCGGGGACGATGGAACCCTCAAACGTCGAACGCCGATTCCATCTCTTAGCCGGCGCCGAGGGTCTCGATCTGACGCCCTCCGGCCAGCTCCTTCTCGCGGCCCACAAGCAGTCGATGTTCTCCGCCACCTGGCTCCGCGGCGACGCGCCCGGCTGGCAGACCGAGGGGATCGGTGAGCACTATGTCGAGGTCCTCGACGAGAGTCACGCCCTGGTGAGCGGCCTGCCGCTCGTCCTTGTGAACCTCGACCGGCGAGAGGTCGAGCACGAGGCGGCCTCCTTCCATGCCCGGCACTTCGCGGTCGACCGCCAGCGGGGACGGGTCGCGGTCGCGAACCTCTCCGACGGCGCGATCGAGATCCTCGAGCTCCCCTCTCTCGAGGCCCTTCGCACGATCCCGCTCGATCCATTCCACTCCGCGCTGGTTGCTTTCGATCCCCACGAGGACAAGGCCTACGCGGTCGCGGAGGACGAGGCCGGGCTCGCGTGGTTCCTGGTCTTCAATCCGACGACCGGGGCCCGGCTCTCCACGACCCCGCTCGGCACCCCCGGCTGCAGCGGGTTCTGCGCCGCGAACCCGGTCACCACGTTCGGGGAGGGCCGTTTCGTCGCCTTCGAGCAACCCAGCTCGGTCCTCGTCGTCGATACGGCGCTCGACCAGCCGCGCTATCGATTCGGCACGCCGCCGATCGGCGTCATCGGCGGTCCCGCGGGCGTCGCCGCGCAGCGGGGCTCCGACCTCCTCTACGTCCTGGGAGGGCCGTACGAAGCCCTGACGAAGATCCGGCTGCGGGACTCGGGGCTTTGAGTCTTTCGCCAGCCATTCTCGTCACGCAGCGTCTCTGTCTGACTCCGACGAGTTCTACGTCCTCGGCGGATACCGACCGTACCAGGTCTATCGGCTCCGGATCAATCCCTAAAGCGACCTGATCAGAGCAGGAAGAGCGCCGCCGCCGCCAGGGCCGCCGTCGTCCAGTCGATCCAGATGCAGGTGGGGGGGACGTACTGGGGGACCGGGCTGCCCGCCGGGTCCTCCCGATGATGCAGGAGGTGCGCGCGGTCGGTCACGGCGGGATGGAGGAGCGCGACCACGAGGGCGATCCAGCCCGACGCCCGCAGGTCGAGCACGATCGAGCCCTGCACGCCGTCCAGCAGGGTGAACGCGACGACGAGGAAGAGAAACCCGTTGACCGCCAGGTCCCGCGCGATCCAGCGCGTGACCCGCGCGGCCGGCGCCTCCTGGATCGCGTAGTAGGCGGTCGCCATCAGCATGACGAGGAGCGCCCACCAGATCGCCAGCCGCGCCGCCGTGTAGCCGTACGTCATTCCCGGCGCGAGCCACGCGCCCACCGCCAGCCAGGCCGCCGTCAGGACGAGGAACACGAGGTACGCGCGGCCGCTCAGCTCACCGCCCGCGGAATTCGGGCTTCCGCTTCTCGAGAAACGCCTTCGTCCCCTCCTTCATGTCCTCGGTGCCGCACGCCATCCCGAACAGCGTGGCCTCGAGGTAGAGCCCGTCGTCCAGCCCCAGGTCGGCGCCCCGCAGCGTGGCCTCGAGCGCGTACTGGACGGCGAGCGGACCCTTGGAGAGGATCTGGCCGAGGAGCTCCCCGGCGGCGTCGAGAAGGGCCTCGGGAGCCGCGACCGCGTTGACCAGCCCCCAGCGAAGCGCCTCGTCGGCCGCGACCATCCGGCCCGTCAACGCCATCTCGAGCGCCCGTCCGGTGCCGACGATCCGCGCCAGCCGCTGGGTGCCGCCGTGGCCGGGGATGAGGCCCAGCTGGACCTCGGGCAGGCCGAAGCGCGCGCTCTCGCTCGCCACCCTGAGGTGGCAGGCGAGCGCGAGCTCGCAGCCACCGCCCAGGGCGTAGCCGTTGACCGCCGCGACCACTGGCTTGGGACATTGGGCGATCCGCGTGAACGTGGTCTGGCCCTGGAACGCGAACTCCTTGCCCTGCGTGGCGCCCAGGCCCGAGAGCTCGGCGATGTCCGCGCCGGCCACGAACGCCTTATCGCCTGCGCCGGTGACGATCACGCCGGCCACGTCCTCGTCGTCCCGCAGCTTCAGGAACGCGTCCTGGAGCTCGGTCTCCGTGGCCGAGTTCAGCGCGTTCAGCTTGTCGGGGCGGTTCACCGTGACGACCGCGATCCGGTCCGCGACGTCGACGAGCAGGTTCTCGTACGCGTAACTCATGGGGATCCCCCGACGAGCGCGGAAACTATGTCCCCATCGGCGCGTCGGTGTTCCAGATGTCCGCCAGGGGGATCCAGGGCCTCATCGGTGTCTCCTTGGGGGGGGGAAGCGGACAGGACGTGGTCGTCCACTCCTTCATGATAGGCCCCCGGAGCCGCCAGGCCCACCCCAAGCGGGCCGACCGCGCTGCCGCCTCACACGTTGAGGTCCATCGGGACTGGCTCGTCCCCCGAGTAGTCGTAGAACCCCTTGCCGCTCTTCCGGCCGTGGTAGCCGGCGAGGTGCATCTTGCGGAGCAGCGGCGGCGCGGCATACTCGGGGCGCTTGTACTCGTCGAACATGATCTCGGCGATCCGGTACGTGGTGTCGATCCCCACGAAGTCGAGCAGCGTCAGCGGGCCCATGGGGTGGCCGGTGCCGTGGACCATCCCCTTGTCGATGTCCTCGGTCGACGCGAGGCCCGTCTCGAGCGCGCGGACCGCGCCCAGCAGGTAGGGGACGAGCAGGAGGTTCACCACGAAGCCCGAGTTGTCCTTGGCCGCGATCGGGATCTTCCCCAGGGACTCGGCGAACGCCCACGCGCGGTCGAACGTCGCCTGGCTCGTCGCCACCGACTTCACGACCTCGACCAGTTTCATGACCGGGACGGGATTGAAGAAGTGGAGCCCCACCACCCGGTCG
>DATKCO010000090.1:0-5852 GCA_035513155.1 Gemmatimonadota bacterium
CCGGTGCGGCCTGCACATGGGCGAGATCGAGGTCCACGAGCGTGATGTCGGCGGCCTGGCCGTCCACATCGGCTCGCGCGTGGCTTCCCTGGCTGGCCCCGGCGAGGTCTGGGTCTCGAGCACCGTCGTGGACGCCGAGGCGGGCTCGGGCTTCCGCTTCGAGGAGCGGGGACGGCACGAGCTGAAAGGCGTGCCGGGGCAGTGGCGGGTGCACGCGCTCGTCGGCGTTCCCGAGGAGGCGAAGGTCGCGCTGCTGGAGGCGGTCGAGGAGCAAGCCGCGGGTGGCCGCGGGGTCCGGCTGCGCCGCTCGCACCTCGTCCGCACGATCCTCGCCTACGTCGGCATCGCGGCGCTCCTCCTCTTCGCGACCGATCAGGCGGTCGACCGTCTGGGACTCCCCGGCTGGGCGTTCCCCGGCGCCGTCGTCCTCCTCGTCCTCGGCTTCGCCGTGACCGCGGCCACCGCGTGGATCCAGTCCTCGCCCGACACCCGGATCCGGGCCGCGGGAGGCGAGCTGCCTCGCTCCCGCGCGCTCGACCTCGGCGGGCTCGCGGGCGCAATCCGGCGCGGGGAGATGCCGCACCTGACGTGGGGACGGACCGTGGCGGGTGGCGTGTTCGCGTTCTCGCTCCTGTTCGGCCTGGCGGGCCTGTACGTCGTGATCCGGGATCGCGGCCGGAGCTTCGCGCCGTCGGAGGCGATCGCCGAAGCGGCGCCGGGGATCGCGGTCCTGCCGTTCACGGTCCAGGGTGGCGCGGATCTCGAGGTCTGGCGCGAGGGGATGGTCGACCTCCTGTCGACGAACCTGGACGGCGTGGGGGGGCTCCGGGCGATCGACAGCCGGACCGTGCTCGCGCGGTGGAACGAGAGCGTCCCCGAAGGACAGCGCGCCGACCTGGCGACCGCGCTCGACGTCGGGCGGAGCGCGGGCGCGCGGTACGTCCTGTTGGGAAGCGCGGTGTCGCTCGGGTCCGACGTCCGGCTCTCGGCCGAACTCTACGATGTCGAGGGCGGCGAGCGGCTGGGACAGGGCCAGGCGGTCGGCTCGCCGGACAGCGTGCTCGTCCTCGTCGACCGGCTCTCGATCGAGATCCTGCGCGCCGTCCTCCAGGGAAGAGAGGGCGACTTGCCGGACGTCAACCTCGCCCGCGCGACGACGACGTCGCTGCCGGCGCTCAAGGCATACCTCGAGGGAGAGGTCCTGTTCCGGCGCGGCGACTTCGAGGCCGCGATCCCGGCCTACGAGCGGGCGGTCGAGGCGGACTCGACGTTCGCGATGGCGAACTGGCGGCTGGCGACCGCGTACGGCTGGGCGGAGAGCATCATGAGCGAGCTCGGCGTGGGGGCGATGGACCGGGCCGTGCGCCACGCCGATCGCCTGCCCGAGCACGAGGCGGTGCTGCTCCGCGCGGGCTACGCGCTCGGCCAGGGGAGTCTGGAGGGGATCGAGCCGCTCGAGCGCGAGGTCCGGCGGCGCCCCGACGATGCCGAGGGCTGGTACATGCTCGGCGAGACGTACTTCCACCTGGGGCCGGCGGCGCTGATTCCGCTCGCGAAGACCGAGGAGGCGTTCGCCCGCGCCGTCCAGCTCGATCCCCGTTTCCTCCCGGCCTATTTCCACCGCATCGACTACGCGATGTTGACCGCCGACAGCGCGCGGGTGGCGGCCCTGGTCGACAGCGTGGCCCGGATCGCGGAGGCCGGCAGCGAGGAGCTCGAGCTGGTGCGGGCGATCTACGACCTGGGGTTCGGGGACGCGGCGGCGAAGGAGCGCGCATGGCGGACGATGGAGACGAACGCCGACGAGCTCGTGCCGATCGGACTACAGGCCTTCCGTCACCCGCGCTTCCGCGACGTCGAGGCCCGCCTCTACGACATCGCCGCCAGGAACGGGAGCGTGAGCGCACCCGTCCTGGGCGCGTGGAACGAGATGCACCGCGGCCGGCCGGCGGCGGCCCTCGAGCAGGTGAAGGCGCCGGGATTCTTCCCCGTCGCCCGGATCGCGGTCCTCATGACGGCCGAGATCCAGGGGATTCCCGTTCCGGCCGCGGAGATCGACGCGGCCCTCGCGATCGACCCGGAGGACCTTCCGTCGGACGTCCCCCGAGCGCTCCTCTTCTTCTTCCGCGGGGCGTGGGCGGCGGACCAGGGCCGGGAACCGGATCGTGCCGCGGACCGCGGAGCGCTGCGGGACCTGGCGGCGCGGGCGCGGGTGGAAGGCGACTCGGCCACTGCTCGCTTCGCCGACGGCGCGGGCCTGGCGCTGGACGGCCTGCTGGCCTGGAAGCGCGGGAACCTGGAGCTGGCCGAGGAGTTCCTCGAGGAAGCGCGGGTCGAGGCGACGGGCCATGGGCCGCAGTGGGCAGTCAATGACGCGATCCGCTGGTGGCTGGCGGAGATCCTCGTCGAGCAGGGGAAGCTGCACGAGGCCGAGCCCTACTTCGCCTCGCTCTGGATTCACACGATGGCGGACAAGCGCCGGGGGGATCTGCATTCGCAACTCGGGGAGCCCGACGAGGCGAGAGGGGCGTACGAGCGGTTCCTGACCGCGTGGCGCGACGCGGAGCCGGAGATGGCGCCGACCGTGGCCCGCGTCCGCCAGGCGCTGGCGGGGATGGCGCCCCTCCGCCGCGAGTGAGAGCCCGGCGCGAGCGAGCGTCGACCCGGCGGCGCTACTCCGGGGTCTCTTCCGTCGCGTAGATCAGTGGAGCGACCCAGGGGACGATCGGGATCTCGCGCGCGCCGATCCGAACCGTGATCCCCTGCTCGGCATCGTAGCGCACGACCTCGAACGACACGCCCTTCTCGAATCCCATCGCCTCCAGGCGCCGCGCGACGTCTTCCTCGCGCCAGCGGATCCCGACGACCCGGCCGCGCTCGCCCTTCTGCATGAAGTGGAGCGGGAACTCGACTTTCACAATGGCTCCTGAACGGGAATCGTTCCTGTCCTCGCATGATAGGAGAGCCGTGGCCGGGCGTCAACAGACACCATGCTACGGATCGAGCCGTCGACTCCGCCTCGTTGCGTTCAGCTCTCCGGGGCCGTCTCCACATAGACCCGACGGGCGATCTCCTCATCGACGGAGAGGCGATGATCGTCGTCGCGCTCGAGCGTCATCGGGCCGCCCGCGGAGTCACGGCTCACGATCCGGACGCGGGTGCCGGGGACCAGCTCGAGCGTGGCGAGCCGCCTGAGGAGCTTCCCGTCGCGGTCGGAGACCCGGCGGACGACCACGCACTCCCCGACTTCGGCCTCGCTCAGACGCCGAGAGGTGGTCCCGGCGGGGGGGCGGCCCGTCTTGGGCGGGATCGGGTCGCCGTGCGGATCGGTCGTGGGGTGGCCGAGCATGGCGTCGATCCGGTCCTCGAACTCCTCGCTGATCACGTGCTCGAGCCGCTCGGCCTCGTCGTGAACCGTGTCCCACGAGTATCCCAGCGCCTCCGAGAGGTAGAGCTCGATCAGCCGGTGATGGCGGATCACCTCGAGCGCGATCTTCTCGCCTGCCTCGGTGAGGGAGACGCCGCGATAGGGGACGTACTCGACCAGCCGCATGTCGGCGAGCTTCTGCATCATGTTCGTGGCGCTCGCGGCGGACACCTCCATCCGCTCGGAGATCGCCGACGTCGATGCCCGCGCCTCGCCCCGCTCGCCCACGAGCGTGTAGATGACCTTGAGGTAGTCCTCGATGGGGGGCGTGATCTCGGGGAGCTGGGCGACCATGACAACGACAATCTGCCCGGCCGCCCGGAGGGCGTCAATCGGGCCCCGGCGGTAACGTAAGGGATATGGGGATCCCGATCTCCATGGTCGACGCGTTCACGGAGCGCCCGTTCCGCGGGAACCCCGCCGGCGTCTGCCTGCCGCCGGGAGACATGGAGCCGGCCTGGATGCAGGCCGTGGCGGCCGAGATGAACCTCGCGGAGACCGCGTTCCTCCGGCCCCGGGGAGCCGACGAGTTCGACCTGCGCTGGTTCACGCCGCGGGTCGAGGTCGACCTGTGCGGACACGCGACACTCGCCTCCGCGCACCGGCTCTGGGAGGAGGGGTTGGCCGCGGGGACGATCCGGTTCCACACCCGGAGCGGCGTGCTCGCGGCGTCGCGGGGGAGCGATACGATCGAGCTCGACTTCCCCTCGGCACCGCCGCGCGCCACGCTGCCTCCGGAAGGGCTCGAGCAGGCGCTCGGAGCGCCCTTCGTGTGGACGGGCACGAACGCGGTCGGCGATCTGGTGGTCGAGATGCCGGACGAGACCGAGGTGAGGGATCTGGAGCCCGACTTCGTCGCGCTCCTGCGGATCCCGGCGCGAGGAGTGGTCGCGACCGCGGCGGCCGAGCGGCCCGACGCGGGGTACGACTTCGTGAGCCGGTTCTTCGCCCCGCGGGTCGGGATCGACGAGGACCCGGTGACGGGCTCGGCGCATTGCGCGCTCGCGCCCTTCTGGTCGGATCGGCTGGGGCGCGAGGCGCTCGTCGGCTGGCAGGCGAGCGCGCGCGGCGGGGTCGTCCGCACGCGGGTCGTGGGGGATCGGGTCGTTCTCGGAGGCCGTGCGGTCACCGTCTGGAAGGGAGAGCTGCTCTCCCAGGTCGAAAAGGAGGTCTTGACATGAGAAGACATCGAGAGGGAAGGGCGGTCGCCTTCGCGCTGGCCGTCGCTCTGGCGGCCTGCGCGGGAGAGCGGGGGAACGCGAACGGATCGAGCGAGGCCGAGCCTTCGGCCGCGCCGCCGAGCGCGGGGATGGGAGCCGCGTCGAGCGACTCGCTGCCCGCCGCGCTCCTGGGGACGGCGCCACCGCCGCGCGGGGAGACGTCGAACTATTACCCGGCCGATCCGGCGGCGGCGGGCTACCTGGTGGCCCCCGAGGGCGCGGGGCCCCACCCGGCGATCATCCTGATCCACGAGTGGGACGGCCTCAACGATCGGGTGCGCCAGCTGGCGGACGCGCTGGCGAACGAGGGATACGTCGCGCTCGCGGCGGACCTCTACTCCGGCCGCACGGGAGCGAACCCCGAGGAGAACCGGGCGCTCGTCACCGAAGCGCGCGCGAATCCCGCGGCCCTGATCGCGAACCTGAACGCCGCGGTCGAGTTCCTGCGGGCGCGCGACGACGTCAGCGGCAGGATCGGCACCATGGGCTGGTGCTTCGGCGGGGGGGTGGCGCTCTCCTACGCCCTGGGCGGCGAGGAGCACGACGCGACCGCGATCTTCTACGGCTCGCTCGTCACCGATCCCGACTCGCTGGCCGCGCTCGACCACGAGATCTACGGCACGTTCGCGGACCTGGACGAGGGGATCCCCCCGTCCCAGGTGGAGGCGTTCGTGGCCGCGCTGCGCGAAGCGGGCGTGGCGAACGACGTCCACGTCTACGACGCCGTGGACCACGGTTTCTGGCTGTGGGTCGACGAGGACCCCGGCGTGCGCGCGGCCCCGGCGCTCGATGCCTGGACGCGCCTGAAGGCGTACCTGGAGCGGACGCTGCGGCAGGGGTAGCCTCCCGGCCGCCCGCAGGTCGTGCCGGGCCATGACCGTGGCGCACGCCGCCGCGATCCTCGGGACCGGGACCGCCGCGATGGGGCTCGCCGCGCTCGTGCGCGTGCGGCCGGCGAGCGGGCCGGCCGTCCGCGCGGGACTCGCCGGCTTCCTGCTCGCCGGCGCCGCGGGCTACGTCGTCACGGAGTGGCGGCTGGGGGTCCTCTCCGTCTGGGACTTCCTGCCCTTCCACCTCTGCGACTTCGCGATCTTCGTGGCCGCCTTCGCGCTCCTCACCCGCCGCCCCGGCGCGGTCGAGCTCGTGTGGTTCTGGGCGTTGACCGGTACCTTGCTCGCCGTCGTGACGCCGGCCGTGAGCGGGGA
>DATKCO010000091.1:0-12166 GCA_035513155.1 Gemmatimonadota bacterium
GCTAGTCGGCGCCAGCGGAGCCATCCTGTCCCTGATCATGAGCCGGGGCATGAACCGCTCGGTCGGCTCGCTCCTCGTGGGCGGCTTCGGCGACGGAGACGGCGGAGGCCCGGCGGCGGCGGGCTCGCCTGAGGCCGAGGCGATGGCGAAGGGCGTCAACGTAGGCGACGTGGAGACCGCGATCGAGCTCATGCGCGGGGCCCGCAACGTCGTCATCGTGCCGGGCTACGGGATGGCGGTGGCGCAAGCCCAGCACCCGACCTGGCAGCTCGCCCTCCGGCTCGAGGAGGAGGGCGTGCGCGTGCGCTTCGCCATCCACCCGGTGGCGGGACGGCTGCCGGGGCACATGAATGTGCTCCTCGCCGAGGCCGACGTGCCCTACGACCAGGTCTTCGAGATGGACGACATCAATCCCGACCTGCCGGAGACGGAGGTTGCGCTCGTGCTGGGCGCCAACGACATCGTCAATCCCGACGCGCTCGACAAGCCCGGCTCTCCGATCTACGGCATGCCGATCCTGGAGGTGTTCCGTGCCGGCACGGTGATCGTGGTCAAGCGGAGCCTGCGTCCCGGCTTCTCCGGCATCGACAATCCGCTCTACTACCGTGACAATACGATGATGGTGTTCGGCGACGCGCGCGCGGTGGTGGAGGCGATGGTCAGGGAGTTGAAGGGCGCTCCATCCCCCGCCTGATGCGGCGCTGGGCGCGCACGGTGAAACTGCTCTCGCAGGCCCGCCGCGAGGCGCGCTTTCCGTTCGCTCCGCCCGAAGAGATCGCTTGCGTCCGGAGGCGTCGGGTGCGCGCGATGGTCCGCCACGCCTACGCCTCCGTGCCGTTCTGGCGTGGCGCGCTGGACGAGATGGGCGCGCGGCCCGGAGACTTCGCGGACCAGCAGGACCTCGCCCGGCTACCGGTCGTCACCGGGGCCGAGCTCCAGGCCCGACCCAGGGCCTTCGCCTCCACCCGTCACGGGGACGCCGACGTCCTCGCCGTGAGGAGCGGTGGCAGCACCGCCGAGCCGAAGACCGTTCGTCACGACTCCGCCGCGCTGCTGGCGAACGCCGCCCACGGCGAGCGGGAGCGCTCGATCGTCGCGCGCATCGTGGGCCGGCCCACCGGCTACCGGGAGGCGGTCGTGGCCCCGCCGTTTTCCACCGCCCTGGAGGTGCAGACGTTCGTGCGGCGCCGGCTGTGGCTGCCAGCGGGCGTCGGCATCCGGCGCCGCTACTCCTCGATGCTCGCCCCGGTGGACGTGGTCGCGGATGAGGTCGCGGCGTTCCGGCCGCACGTGCTCCACGGCTACGGGTCGTACCTCGGCCCCCTGCTCCGGCGCATGGCGGACCGCCACGGGATCCCGGGCGAGCTCCGCGTGGTGACGTACAGCTCGGATGCCCTGGCGCCCGCCGATCGCCGGTTCATCGAGGAGGCGGGGCTCTTCGTGCTCTCCACCTACCAGGCGATCGAGGCGTTCAAGATCGCGTTCGAATGCGGCGAGGCGGACGGGCTGCACGTGAACGTGGACCTCTATCCGGTGCGGATCGTCGACGACCGGGGGCAGGACGCTGGTCCCGGCGAGGTGGGGAGCGTCCTCGTCTCGAACCTCGTCAACCGGGCCACCGTCCTGCTCCACTATCGGCTGGGAGACGAGGCCGCGTTCCTCCCCGGCCGCTGCCCGTGCGGTCGGACGCTGCCGCGGATCACCCCGCCGCAGGGGCGCGAGCAGGACTGGGTCGAGTTCGCCAACGGGCGTCGCGCGCATCCCCAGGCCGTCGCGACGCTGTTCACCGACGAGACCGAGATCCGCGCGTTCCAGGTCGTCCAGCTCGCCCCGGGGAGGTTCGACCTCCTGCTGGTGGCGTCGCCGGGTATCGATCGCGAGCGCGCCGAGCGGAGGCTGGCGGAGAAGTTCGCGCGGCGTTTCGGCGACCCCGTCCTCCGGGTGCACTGGGTAGGGGAGCTTGAGCGCACCGCGAGCGGGAAGATCCAGTCGGTGGTCCGGCGATGACCCGCATCCACCGCCTGGCGAACGCCGCGCGAGTCGCCCTTGAGGCTGGACGTCAGCGGCGGGTGCCCTTCTGGTCCCCCGCGCGGATCGAGCGGGCGCAACGCCGTCGGCTCGCCCGCATCGTGCGCCACGCCTGGGACACGGTGCCTTTCTGGCGCGAGGCGATGGAGAAGCGCGGCCTGACGCCGCGAGACCTCGCGTCGGTCGACGACCTGAAACGCCTACCGCTGATCGACGGCGCACTCTTCCACGCGCGGGAGGCGGATTTCGGCTCGACGGCGGTCGTCGATCGGGACGTCCTCTCGCTCTCCACATCCGCCAGCTCGCGCGGGATTCCGAAGGTGATCCGCTGGGATCCCGAGAGCCAGCTCCTCAAGCTCGCCTATGCCGAGCGCGATCGCATGGTCCTGACCCGATTGGCCGGGAAGGCGTGGGGGCAGCGCCAGATGTGGTTTCTCCCGGCCGTCTCGTCGGCCTACGTCGTGCGGCAGTGGTGGGACGCGCAGGTCATGATGCCGAGGGGACTCGCCCATCGCGAGATCGTCCCGCCCGAGTCGCCCTTCGAGGAATGGGTCGAGCGGCTCGATCGGTCCCGGCCCCTCGTGGTCTACTCCTACGGCTCGTCGAGCGAGCGGTTCTTCCGCTGGCTGACGATCACCGGGCGGTCGGCGTGGCTGCCGCGCGTGTGGGTCTTCGGCGGCGAGCGAATGGCTCCCGAATGGCGCGCCCGGGCGGAGGAGCGCGGCTGTCGAGTCCTCTCCACCTATCAGTCGGTTGAGGCCGGGCGGATCGGCTTCGAGTGCGAGCGCCGCGACGGCTTCCACCTGAACGTCGACCTGTGCGCAGTGCGGATCGTCGACGGCGACGGGCGCGAGGTCCCGGCGGGCGCGTTGGGGGAGGTCGTCGTGTCCAACCTATTCAACCGGGCCACCGTGCTGTTCAACATGCGGACGGGCGACCGCGCGGCCCTGGAGCCCCACCCCTGCCCGTGCGGTCGGACCCTGCCCCTTCTGTCGCGACTCGAGGGCCGCACCTGGGAGACGATCCGGCTGCCCGGGGGAGTGGAGATCGGCTCGACGGATCTGCTCAACGCGCTCAAGGACGAGCTCGTCTTCGCGCTCCAGTTCCAGCTCGTTCACCCCGTTCCCGGCCGGGTCGAGTGGCGGGTTGTGGTCGATCCCGCTCAGGACGCCGGGGCCGGCTCCCGGCGGCTCGCGGCGCGCACCCTGGAAGTGCTCGGCCCGGGGAGCAGCATCACGGTTGAGCGGGTGGAGGAGATCCTCCCCGAGCCGAGCGGGAAGTGGCGACTGGTGGTCCGCGGGTGGGAGTGATCCGCCGCCTGGCCGACACCGCGCGCGTGGCCGTCGAGGCGCGGCGCCAGCGGCGGGTGCCGTTCCTGCCGCCGGAGGAGATCGAGCGCCTCCAGCGGGCGCGGCTGGGTCGGATCATCCGCCACGCCTGGGACACGGTCCCGTTCTGGCGCGCGGCGATGGAGGAGCGGGGCCTGGGGCCGGAGGACCTCGCGACCGTCGCCGACCTCGACCGCCTGCCGTTGATCGAGGGGCAGACGGTCCGGAGGCGATTCGAAGAGTTCCGCTCGTCCGCCGTGCCGGACGGCCGGACGATGGCGCTCAAGAGTTCGGGCAGCTCACGCGGGGTTCCGCGGTTCGTCCGCTGGGACACCCGGAGCCAGCTCCTCAAGCTGGCATACGCCGAGCGCGATCGCCCCGTCCTGACCCAACTGGCCGGCCAGGCGTGGGGTCAGAGACAGCTGTGGATCTTCCCGGAGGTCTCGACGAGCCTGGCGATGCGGCGTTGGTGGGACGGACGGGTCGTGATGCCGCGTGGCTTTGCGCACCGCGAGCGGATGGCGCCGGACCTGCCGTACGACGAGTGGGTCGACCGGCTGGGTCGGTCGCGCCCGATCGTGGTCTACTCGTACGGCTCGGTCGCCGAGCGGTTCTTCCGCTGGCTGTCCGCGAGCGGGCGTTCGACCTGGCTACCGCGGGCATGGGTCTACGGCGGCGACGGGATGAGCCCGGACTGGCGGGCCCGCGCCGAGGAGCGCGGCTGCCGGATCCTCTCCGCCTACCAGTCGGTCGAGGGGGGTCGGATCGGGTTCGAGTGCGAGCGCCGCGACGGCTTCCACCTGAACGTCGATCTGTGCGCGGTGCGGATCGTCGACGCCGACGGGCGGGGAGTCCCCCCCGGCGTGGTGGGTGAGGTCGTCGTGTCCAGCCTGCTCAACCTGGCGACCGTCCTGCTGAACCTGCGGACCGGGGACCGCGCGGCGCTGGAGACCGAGCCGTGCCCCTGCGGCCGGACCCTGCCCCGCCTGTCCCGGCTCGAGGGCCGCACCTGGGAGACGATCCGCCGGCGGGATGGCGGGGAGATCAGCTCGACCGATCTCCTGATCGCGCTGAAGGGAGAGGTCGAGTTCGCGCTCCAGTTCCAGATCGTGCATCCCGAGCCGGGGCGGATCGTGTGGCGGCTGGTCCCCGCCCGGTCCGACGTGAGAGAGGAGGTCCGGCGATTGGAGGCGCGGACGCTGGAGGTCCTGGGGCCGGGCGGCTCGACCGCCGTCGACCTGGTCGACGACATCCCGCCGGATCCGAGCGGCAAGTGGCGGCTGGTCGTGGTTCCGTGAGTCCCGGCGCCGATACGGCGGGGGTCGGGGCGATGCGGGGGATCGCCGGCCTCGCCGAGCGCGACCCCACCCGGACCCCGGACGAGGCGATCCTCCGCCGCATGTCCGCGGCCGAGCGGCACCGGGGCCCGGTGCGCGAGGGCCTCGAGCGCGGCCCGGGCTTCGGCTTCGTTGCTCGGGGCGCGACCGACGAAGTCCAGCGCCCGGTCCGTCCGTTCGTGACGTCCGACGGCGCGGTGGTCGTCGCGTGTGACGGAGTGATCTACAACGCACCCGAGCTGCGAGCCGGGCTCGAGCGCGAGGGGACGCGCCTCGTGTCCGGCGATCCGCTCGAGACGCTGGCCGAGCTGTATCGCCGGCGCGGGCCGGACCTCCTCCACGCGCTGCGCGGCATGTTCGCCCTCGCGGTGTGGGACGCCCGGGAGCGGCGCCTCCTGCTGGCCCGGGACCGGCTGGGGACCAAGCCCTGCGTGTGGGCGGAGACACCCGAGGGTCTGGCGTTCGCGTCCGAGTGCAAGGCGATCCTGGCGACCGGGCGCGTGGGCGCGACGCTGGATCCGGCCGCGATCGACTGGCTGTTCCGCATCGAGTACGTCGTCTCGCCGCACACCGCGTTCGAGGGGATCCGCTCGCTGCTGCCCGGCCATCGGCTCCTCTACTCTGCCGGCGCGCTCCGGATCGAGTGCTGGTGGGATGTCCCGTTCCCCGCCGGCGGCCGGCGCCCCCGGCGGGACACGGGCGAATGGGTCGAGGGCCTGCGGGAGCGGATGGAGGACGCCGTGCGCGTGCAGTCGCGTGCCGACCGCCCAGTCGCGGTGTGGCTGAGCGGCGGGCTCGACTCCAGCGCGATCGCGGCGCTCGTCGCACGGGAGCGTGGGGCCCCGCTCGACGTCCACATCCTGGGGCACGAGGACCCGTTGCTGGACGAGGGCGCGGATACGCTCGTCGAGCTGGGGGATCTCCCGCTCCGGCCCCACCGGGGGACCCTCCGCGATGCGGATTTCGCCGAGTACCCCCGCGCCATGTGGCACGCGGAGTCGCCCTCGTCGAGCGGGGTCGAGACCGCGTGGTGGATCCTGAGCCGATCGGCCGCTGGGGGCCCGCCGGTGCTCACCGGGCAGGGCGTCGGAGTCGTACTGGCGGAGCAGTGGATCTACCGCTTCGAGGAGTGGACCCGGCGGCTCGCCCGGCTGCCGCGCGGTCTCCGCCGGCTGGCCCTCGTCGGCCCACTCTCCCCGCGACGTCGTCCATGGGGAGCGGGCGCCATCCTGGCTCCGCGCGACCCGGTGCTCGAGCGGTTCGTCGCCCTGACCGGGCCGCGCGACGCCGCGCGGCGGGACCGGCTCTTCTCCGGGACTCTGCTCGAGCGGATCGCGGCCGTTCGGGGGGACGGCCGGGGGGCGGAGGATCCTCTGCCGCGTCCCCCGCCCGACGATCCGTTCGACCGGCTCCACTGGACCGACATGAAGACGAACCTGGCGGACTTCGTGCAGCAGAAGATGGAGCGGGTCGCGATGGGATGCGGGGTCGAGGTGCGGGTGCCGTTCGTCGACCACGAGTTCGTCGAGTACGCGGCGCTCCTCCCGCCGTCCCTGTTGAGGCGCGGTCCGCTGGAGAAGTGGATCCTCCGCGAGGCGCTCAAGGGAGCCCTGCCGGAGTCCCTGCGGCTGCGCCCGAAGCGAGGTCTCCGCGCCCCGTACGCCCGCTGGCTCCGCGAGCCGCTGCCGGAGTTCGCGGCCGAGCTGCTGTCCCCCCGGGCGATCCGGGCCAGGGGGTACTTCGATCCGGCCGAGGTCGGCCGGCGGCTCGAGCGCCATCGCGCGGGCGTCGAGGACGCGCGCGACTCGCTGTTCGCCGTGCTATCCGTGCAGGTGCTCGACGAGCTGTTCGTTGCCCGCGCCCGTCCCTGGGAGGGACCTCCGTCGTGAGGACCGTCGGCGAGCGCGCGGTCGGTTCCGGCGCCGCGCCGATCGAGATCGCCCTGCGCGGAGAGGACGGGAGGGACCTGGGGGCGATCGCGATCGACTCGACGGTCGCCGGCCGGGCGCGGGGCGGGCTGCGGATCTCGCCCCGGGCCGACGCGACCGAGGTGAGGCCGCTGGCCCGGGCGATGACGCTCAAGTACGGGTTCCTCGGACTCCCGCAGGGAGGAGCGAAGGGGGCTGCGCGCGGAGACCCGGAGGCCCCATCCGACGAGAGACGCCGGACACTCTCCGCCTTCGCCCGCGCGGCGGCTCCGATCCTGCGGAGCGGGCTGTACCTGCCCGACGCGGACCTCGGGACGCGCAACGCGGACATCCGCCGCGTCCTGGAGACGGCGGGCGTGCAGCCCAGGCGGCGCGAGTGGCGCGGGGAGCGCTCCGGCGAATGGACGGCGCTGACGACCTTCGCCGCCTTGCGGCAGGCCGCGCAGCGGGTGGGCACCCCGGTGGCGGGCGCGCGGGTCGCCATCGAGGGGTTCGGGGCGGTGGGCGGCGCGCTGGCCGGACTCCTGGCCGCCGCCGGGGCGCGGATCGTGGCCGTGTCCACCTCGCGCGGCGGCCTGCACGACCCCGGGGGCCTGGACATGGCGCGGCTGCTCGCTGCGGCGGCCCGGGACGGGAGCGGATTCGTCGAGCGGTTCGCGGATCGCCGGATCGCCGCGTCCGAGGTGCCGGTCCTGCCCCTCGACTACCTGTGCCCGTGCGCGGTGGGGGAGACGATTCACGAGGGGAACGCCGACGACGTGGCCGCGCGCGCGGTCGTGCCGGGAGCCAACCTCCCCTGTACGCCGGCGGCCGAGCGCCGACTGGCGGAGCGCGGGATCGTGTGCGTGCCCGACTTCCTCGCCAACTGCGGCGGGGCCCTGGGTGGCACGATGGAGTTCGCCGGCGTCGACGACGCGGGGATCCGCGCGTTCGTGGAGGGCGAGATCGGGCCGCGGATCGGCCGGGTGCTCGACCTCGCCGACACGCGGGGCGTCCCGCCGCGGGCGGTCGCCGAGGAGATCGCCCTGGCGCACCACGCCGAGGTCCGGCGCGCGGCCGAGGCCGGCGGCGCACGGGTTCTCGGCGCGGCGCTCGAGCTCCACCGGCGCAGCTGGCTGCCGGCGCGGCTGGTGGGGATCGCCGCGGTCGGCTGGTTCCGCCGCGCGGTCGCGGAGGTCCCCTGATGTGCGGGATCGCCGGCATCGCGTACTCGGATCCGCGCCGCGTCCCCGAT
The DNA here is from genome assembly GCA_035513155.1 of Gemmatimonadota bacterium. Lineage (GTDB taxonomy): Bacteria > Gemmatimonadota > Gemmatimonadetes > JACCXV01 > JAHWKZ01 > JAICNR01. The sequence goes on from DATKCO010000091.1 coordinate 7,856, forward strand.
TCGGAGTCACTCGCCCGGATGGCGCTCGCCCTGCGCCACCGGGGTCCGGACGGGGAAGGGTTCCACCGGTCGGAGGGGATCGGGCTGGCCGTCCGCCGGCTGGCGATCATGGCTCCCGAGGACGGCGACCAGCCGGTCGCGAACGAGGACGGGACGGTGGTGCTGGCGTGCAACGGCGAGATCTACAACGCGCCCGAGCTGCGGCGCGAGCTGGAAGCCGCGGGACACCGCTTCCGCACGGGGTCCGACGTCGAGGTCGTCGTCCACCTGTACGAGGATCGCGGCGACGACTGCCTGGACGCGCTGCGCGGGATGTTCGCGCTGGCGATCTGGGACACCCGGCGGCGGCGCCTGCTCCTGGCCCGCGACCGGCTGGGGATCAAGTCGCTGGCCTGGGCCCCGACGCGCGACGGCCTGGCCTTCGGCTCCGAGGGGAAGGCGATCGTCGCCGCCGGCGCGCTCGAGCCGGCGATCGATCCGGCCGCGGTCGACGACGTCATGCGGTTCGGGTTCGTGGTCGGTCCGCGCTCGATCTTCGAGGGGATGCGCGAGCTCCTGCCCGGAGAGCGCCTCGCTTTCCATCTAGGCGAGACGCGCCTCGAGCGCTGGTGGCGCCTGCCGCTCGGCGAGGAGCCACGCCCCGTGCGCTCCGAGCGCGAGTGGGCGCAGGAGCTGCGCTGGCGCCTGGAGGAGTCGGTCCGCCTCCACCTCCGCGCGGACGTTCCGGTCGCGGCCTGGCTCAGCGGCGGGATCGACTCGAGCACGATCGTGGCGCTGGCCGCACGCGAGGTCCCCGATCCGCTCGAGGTGTACAGCCTGGGCTTCGAGGATCCGGCCTTCGACGAGCTGGCCGGTGGCACGCTGAGCGACGCCTCCCGGCTGCCGCTCCGGGTCCGACGCGTGATGCTCGGGGACGCCGACTTCGAGGCCTATCCGCGGGCGATCTGGCACGCCGAGTCGCTGACGACGACGGGGCTCGAGATCCCGCGCTGGGTCCTGTCACGAGCCACCGCCCGCGGCCATCGCGCGGTCCTGACCGGGGAGGGGTCGGACGAGCTCCTCGGGGGCTACTGGTGGTATCGGGTGGACCGGTGGGCGCGACCGCTCGCGCGCCTGCCGCGGGGGCTCCGGCGCGCCGCCCTGCGCCCGCTACGCCGCCGTGACCCGTGGCTCGTGGGCGCCGCGATGGCTCCCGCCGTCTCCGAGATCGACCGTTTCGCGGCGCTCGTCGGGCCGCGCCACCGGACGAGCCGGGACGCGCTGTACTCGCCCGGCTTCCGCCAGCGGATCGCCGAGTCCCGGCGCTCGGGGCCCGACCCCGGCGACCGCCTCCCGGCGCGCATGCCCAAGCACGCATTCGAGCGGCTGCAATGCGTCGACCTGGGCGTCCGGCTGTCGGACTACATCTTACGGAAGCTCGACCGGCTGTCGATGGCCCATGGCCTCGAGGTCCGGCTCCCGTTCCTCGATCCCGAGGTGATCGATCTCGCCGTCCGCGTCCCCCCACGGTTCAAGCTCCGCGGCCGGACCGAGAAGCGGGTGCTGCGCGGAGCCACGGACGGGCTCCTGCCGGAATCGATCCGGCGCCGACGGAAGCGTGGGCTGGCCGCTCCCGTCGAGCGCTGGCTGCGCGGGCCGCTGCCCGAGTTCGCCGCCGGGATGCTGTCCCCGGAATGCGCGCGGTCGAAGGGATACTTCGACCCCCGCGAGGTCGAGGAGCGACTCGTGGCCCATCGGGCCGGGGCGCGCGGAACCGGCGGGAGCCTCCTCGGCGTGCTCGCCGTCCATCTGTGGGACGAGATCTTTCTCGCCGGAGGTCCGGTGTGGGAGGAGCCGGCGTGAGCGGGGGGCGGGAGACCTGGGAGGCCGTGGGCGCGGAATGGGTACGCCGGCGACCGCACCGCACGTGGCGCGCCCACAGCGATGCCATCAGCCGCCGGCTCCTCGCTCGCTGGCTCCCGCAACCGGCGCTCCGGGCCGTGCTCAAGACCGACGCCTTCGACGAGGCGTTCGGGGAGGGCGTGGCGGGCGATCTCGCTCCCCGCGCCGGCCAGGTGTGGCTCGCCGACCTCTCCCTCACGACCCTGCGGGTCGCGCGACGGCGCGACCCGCGGCTGAGAGCGGCCGTGTGCGACGTTCGGAGGCTGCCGTACGACGACGCCTCGTTCGACGCCGTCGTCTCGCTGTCCACCCTCGATCACTTCGCCCGCCGCGACCAGATCGACGCGGCCCTGCGCGAGCTCGCCCGGGTCCTCGCCTCGGGCGGTCGGCTCGTCGTGACGCTGGACAACGCGCGCAATCCCGCGGTCGGGCTCCGCAACCGCCTGCCGTACGCATGGTTGCGCCGGGCCGGCCTGGTCCCGTATCCGATCGGGGTCACCCTGGACGCCGCCGCCCTGTCGGACGCGCTGGAACGGGCCGGCCTCGACGTCCGGGCGAGCGCGGCCGTCATGCACTGCCCCCGGGCGCCGGCCGTCCTCGCGGCCGGGCTGATCGACCGCTGGGGCGGGACCCGGGCGCGGGGCGCGTTCCTCCGGGCCGCGCTGGCCTTCGAGCGGCTCGGAGGATGGTCCACCCGGCGCTGGACCGGCTACTTCGTGGCCGCGCTCGGCGTCAAGGCCGGAGGCGGGGATGGACAGCGAGCCGCGGTTCGCGGAACGTGACCCGATGCGCGCCGTCGCCCCCTCGCTCCCCGTGACGACTTGAGATGTGCGGGATCTGCGGCATCGCGACGATCCAGCCCGCCCAGCCAGTGGAGCGTGGGACGATCGCGCGGATGGCGGCCGCGCTCGCCCATCGGGGGCCGGACGGGGAGGGGATGCACTTCGCGCCCGGCGTGGGGCTCGGCGTGCGCAGGCTCGCGATCGTCGACCTCGAGACCGGCGATCAGCCGATCGCGAACGAGGACGGCTCGGTCGTGGTCGTCTGCAACGGCGAGATCTACAACCACGTCGAGCTGCGGGCGGAGCTGATTCGGGCGGGACACCGGTTCCGCACGCGGTCCGACGTCGAGACGATCGCCCACCTGTACGAAGACCTGGGGCTGGAGTGCCTTCACCGGCTGAGGGGGATGTTCGCGTTCGCACTCTGGGACGCGAAGCGCGCGCGGCTGGTGCTCGCCCGGGACAGGCTGGGCATCAAGCCGCTGGTCTGGGCGCGCACGGGCGAGGGTCTCGCGTTCGCCTCCGAGTTCAAGGCGCTGCTCGCGGGTGGCCTGGTCGAGCCCGCGCTCGATCCAGCCGCGCTCGAGGACCTGTTCGCCTGGGGCTGGGTCCTGGTGCCGCGCACGATGTGCGCCGGCGTTCAGCGCCTCCCGGCGGGGCACCTCCTCGTCCACGAGGCGGGGCGCGAGGAGCTGCGCCGGTGGTGGACCCCGCCGTTCGTGCCCGAGGCCGATCGCCCGCGGCTCTCCGAGGAAGAGTGGGCGGAAGGCCTCCTCGAGCGGCTCGAGGACGCCGTCCGCATCCACCTCCGGGCCGACGTGCCGGTCGGGGCGTGGCTCTCCGCCGGAATCGACTCGAGCGGCGTGGCCGCGCTGGCGGCGCGGCTCCTGGGCCGCACGGTCGACACGTTCAGCCTCGAGTTCGAAGACCCCGCGTACGACGAGGTGGGCTCGACGACGACGCTGGACCGTTTCCCGGGTTACGACCTGCGGGGGCACCGGGCGCGCTACACCGGAGACGATTTCGGCCTCCTGCCGCGCTGCGTGTGGAGCGGGGAGAACCTGGTCGGCCGCGGCTTCGGCGGCCTGCGCCAGCGGATCTCGGAGATGACGGTCGCGCGGGTCAAGGTCGCTCTCGCCGGCGAGGGGGCGGACGAGATGCTGGGGGGCTACTGGTGGTACAAGGCGGATCGCCGGATGCGTCACGTGTCCCGGCTCCTGGGTCGCGCCCGCGGGTGGCCCATGATCCCGCCGCGGAAGGAAGGGGTCGAGCGGGCGTTCCGGTTGGCGCGTGCGCCGACCGGACCGGGGCCCGAGCGGTTCCGGGCGGCCGCCGGCCCGCTGGGGTCGGAGACCCGGCACCGGCTCTATTCGCCGGCGCTGGCACGCGCGATCGAGGAGCGCCCGGCGGCGCCTCCGGAGACCCCCGCCGGCCTGGGACGGCTGGCGCCCGTCGACTGGCTGCAACACTGGGACATCGCGACCCGCATGCACGACTACATCGTGGAGACGCTCGACCGCCACTCGATGGCGTGGTCGCTCGAGGTGCGGGTCCCGTTCCTCGACCACCACGTGGTCGAGTGGTGCCTGGCGATGCCGCCGACGCTCAAGCAGGCGCGGCGCGAGAAGCGGGTTCTCCGCCGCGCGCT
>DATKCO010000092.1:0-7320 GCA_035513155.1 Gemmatimonadota bacterium
GACCGGGCCTGGAAGAACTCGCCCCGGATCGCTCCACGCCGATCGCGGTTGTACCCTACCATGTCGAACACCACGTTCGGGCCCAGTAGATGCGTCACCCCGGCTTCGAAAGCGCTCGTCTCAACGTGATCAAGCTCCGGATTGCCAAAGAAGTTCCTCACCGCGCCGGTGTTACTCTCGTCGGTCAGGAACGAAGAGAAGAAGTGGCGGAGCTCGGGCAGCTGATAGAAGCGGCCGTAGCTGAGCCGGACCTGAGTGCGGTCCGTAATCGGGTGGGCGACCCCGATGCGAGGGGACCACTCACTCCGCGACCGGGCTTCTCTCACCCCGGCCTCCCGGCAGGGGCCCGACGTCGTGGTCGCGATCGAGCAATCGACCTTGCCCGGCAGGGCGGGAAAGACCGTGTTGGGATCCCAGTAGTCCCAGCGCAGTCCGACATCGATGACCAGGTCTCCGAAGTCGAGCCGATCCTGCAGATAGGCGGCCCCAACGCGGGGATCCACGTCATAGACGTCGGCGAGGAAGTTGGAATCGAGCGAGCCGCCCAGGTGCGTCGAGTTGATCCACGACCATTCGATCCCCGCCTTCCCCCGATGGACGCGGTTCAGTTGGGCGTCGAGATCGACTCGGAGGCCGTACCGCCGTTCGGTCTCGTCGGTGAACGTGGGGAAGATCCCGCGCGAGAAGAACAGGTTCGGATGACCGAATACCGCATCGGGCTGATCCCGGCCGAGAGGAGGCAGGTCGAAGATCGTGTTGGGGGGTGATCCTTCGAAGAAGAACTCGACGTCTCCGACCCGGTAGTTGAGGAAGTCCTCCTCGAACGCGTCCTCTTCGACTGCGCACTCCGCGCCGCATTCAGTCCCGAGATGGTTCGCGAGGTGCTCGGCCATGCGGACCGTACGCGGGGTTCCGCGGTGGAATCGCGACCGATGATAGCTGCCGCGGATCTGCAGACTGAGGTTCCGCTGTCCGGTCGTCAGGAGCGTCTGGTCGTATCCGAGGATTACGTCGTGCGTGCGCGATCGACTGGCCGTGTTGGACAGGAACTGGAAGAGACCGCGGCTGGGCTGGTAATTTTCGAACTGATCGCGCGAGAACAGATAGGTGCCAGCCAGCTTCGACTCGCTCGGAAGGATCGCGGTCAGCTTGGCCTGTGCCAGGGTACGGTCGCCGCGGCTGCCCGGAAGCGGAGTGTGGGTCGACCCGGTGTCGTCCCGCTGGTCTCCGGTCGCTGGGTTGAATCCCGCCGCTTTGGGAAGGAAGTCCTCGGCACCGGTGGCCTGGAGAGAGCCAAAGTACGAAAGCCGCCCGCCGGCGACCGGTCCCCCGACGGAGACCTGAAGGTCGTTGTAGCCGTACGACTGCTCCAGGCCGCCGGACAGCTCGTCGGTCGTGAACCGAATCGTGCCGTGCGGCGCGGGGCCACCCTCGCGGGTCACGATGTTGATGATCCCCGACTGGGCGTGGCCGAACTCGGCGTTGAACCCGCCGGTGATGACGTCGACCTCCTCGATCGCGAACGTGGAGAGGCTCGCGACGTTTGTCTGGGAGTTGAAGTCGGTGAGCAGGACCCCGTCCACGTACGTCGCGCTCTCGGTGGGGCGGCCCCCGCGGACGATGAAGCCGCAGCCGGCGTCGCGGGTCAGCTCGCAGTTCAGCGCATCCCGGTAAATCCCCGCGCCGAGCTCGATCACGCTCTCGAGGTCGTCGACCGGGAGGCCTCGTATCTCCTCTCCGACGAACCTCGACTTCGAGAGCACGTTGTCCCGCACGAGGAGCGGCTCGCGCTCGATCACCGCGACCACCGCCTCGGCGCGGACGATCTCGCTCGTTAGCGCGAAGTCGACCGTCATCGTCTGGCCGGCGAGGACCCGCTGCAGGTGGGCGGCCGTCTGGTAGCCCGGGTGCCGGACAGTGATCCGCTGCACGCCGACCGGCACGTTGTTCAGGAAGTAATAACCGTCCTCGTTGGTCACGTTTCCGAGATGTGAGCCTTCGACCGCGACCTGCGCTCCCGTCAGGGGCTCGCCGCTGTCGTGCTCGACGACCGTTCCGATCACCTTCCCGGTTACCTGAGCGTGCCCGGGAGTCGCCGGGCCTACGATGAGGAGCGAAACCAGTAGGGCCCCGACACCAGCACCACGTCGACAGGGAGTCTGATCGAGAGGCACGCCCATCTGTCACACGCGCGATTGTGAGGAAACGGGTGGTTCGAAGTTCATCATGCCATGCAACCGATTGATTGTAAAGGAGGAGGGACGACAACCGCTCGTTGCCGCACGCGCGGGAGGTGGTAGGTTCGCCCGCCATGGCTCGCCGCGAACCCCTGGACCGGATTCCGCTGCCGCTTGGCTTCTTCCGCGAGTTCGCGCGGCTCCAGGCGTCGGGCAGCATCCTCCTCCTCGGTGCCACCATCGTCGCCTTCGTCTGGGCCAACTCGCCCTGGTGGGAGGCCTACGACGCGCTGTGGGAGATCGACTTCGGCGTCGGTGCCGAGGGTCGGGGGATCTCGCTGTCGTTCCTGTATGTCATCAACGACGGGCTGATGGCGATCTTCTTCTTCGTCGTCGGACTGGAGATCAAGCGCGAGCTGATCGCGGGCGAGCTCGCCTCGGTCCGGCGCGCCGCGCTTCCGATGGCGGCGGCGGTGGGCGGGATGGTCGTCCCGGCCGGGCTCTACGCCGTCTTCAACGCCGGCGGTGAGGCCGCGGCCGGCTGGGGGATCCCGATGGCCACCGACATCGCGTTCGCGCTCGCGGTGCTGGCCGCGCTCGGGCCGCGCGTCCCGGGAGCGCTCAAGGTGTTCCTCACCGCGCTGGCGATCGTCGACGACCTGGGGGCGATCCTGGTGATCGCGTTCTTCTACTCCCACGGCGTGGCGTGGGGGTGGCTCGCGGTCGCGGGAGCGATGCTCGGGGTCCTCGTGGCGCTGAACCTGCTCCACGTCCGCAAGCCGATCCTGTACGCGCTCCCGGGGATCGTGGTCTGGGCCGCGTTCCTCCAGTCCGGCATCCACGCCACCGTGGCCGGCGTCCTGGTCGCGCTGACGATCCCCGCCAGCCGGAGGATCCTGGCCCGGGAGTTCCTCGATCGGGCGCGCGCGGAGCTCGCCGAGTTCGAGGAGGCGACTGAATTCCGCGCGTCCCGGATCATGAGCTCGCGGCAGCAGGAGGCGGTACACGAGCTGGAGCAGGCGTGCGAGCACGTCTCGACGCCGCTGACCCGGATGGAGCACGGCCTCCACCCCTACGTGACGTACCTCATCCTCCCGCTCTTCGCGCTGGCCAACGCGGGGGTGCGGGTCGTCGGGGGGGAGACGACCGTCTGGGCGGGGCCGCTGACGTTGGGGATCGTCCTCGGGCTGGTGGCCGGCAAGCCGCTCGGGATCACGCTCTTCGCGTGGCTCGCGGTGCGGCTCGGGCTGGCCGAGCTCCCGGCCGACGTCGACTGGCGGGAGGTCTGGGGGACGGCCTGGCTCGGCGGCATCGGCTTCACGATGTCCCTGTTCATCGCCAACCTCGCGTTCGACGGGGCCCTGCTGGAGAGCGCCAAGCTGGCCGTCCTCGCGGCCTCCGTGCTGGCCGCGGCCGGCGGATGGTTCACCCTCGTGCGCGTGGCGGGGACCCGGATCCATCCCGCCCCGGGGGAGGAGTCGGCACCAGCGCGGACGTAGGATCGAGAACAACGACAGCGCACTCGGCGGCTCGGCCTCGTCGGGTGCAGCCGGTCTCCCGCTGCCGCTGGGCGTCGCTTCGCGGACCTGGTCGGGCGGTGCTATTTTCCGCCGATGATCCCGCCGGTCGAAAGTCCCTACCTCGTCCCCTTCGACCGCTCGTTCCGGATCGCGGACGCGCCGACCACCGCTCCCGAAGAGTGGGACGGGAAGAAGCCCAGCAAGAAGCGGCTCCGGAAGCTCGTCAAGAAGCTGGACAAGGAGCAGCGCATCCTCTACGCCGAGGATCGCCACTCGCTGCTGCTCGTCTTCCAGGCGATGGACGCGGCGGGCAAGGACGGCACGATCCGCGCGATCCTCTCCGGGGTCAATCCGGCGGGCTGCTCGGTCGTCTCCTTCAAGCAGCCCTCCGATCACGAGCTCGACCACGACTTCCTCTGGCGCACGACGCGGCTGCTCCCGGAGCGGGGGCGGATCGGGATCTTCAACCGGAGCTACTACGAGGAGGTCCTGGTCGTCCGCGTCCATCCCCACGTGCTGGAGAACCAGAAGCTCCCCGAGCGGCTGGTTTCGGACGCGGTCTGGGACGCCCGCTACACGTCGATCCGCGAGCACGAGCGGCACCTGGCCCACAACGGGACCGTGATCCTCAAGTTCTGGCTCAATGTCTCGAAGGACGAGCAGCGGGAGCGGTTCCTGTCGCGGATCGAGGAGCCCGACAAGAACTGGAAGTTCTCGCTCTCGGACGTGCGCGAGCGGGAGCACTGGGACCGCTACATGGAGGCGTACCAGGAGGCGCTCAACCAGACAAGCCGGCCGTGGGCGCCATGGTACGCGATCCCCGCCGACCACAAGCCCTTCATGCGCGAGACGGTGGCGCGGATCGTGCTCGACGGCCTGCGCCAATTGGACCTCGGCTACCCCGAGGTCGACGAAGCGACGCGCGCCCGGTTCGACGAGATCCGCGAGGCGCTCACGGCGGAGTAGTCGAGGTGTTGCCCCGGCCTGGGGCTATCCGCGCTGCCGGAGCTGTCGCAGGACGAACGGCAGGATCCCCCCGTGCCGGTAGTAGTCGAGCTCGACCGGCGTGTCGATCCGGGCGACGGCGTTGAACGAGGTCTCGCGGCCGTCGTCGGCGCGAGCCGTGACCTCGACCCGCGAGCCGGTGGCGAGCCTGTCGGCGATGCCCCGGATCGCGTACGTCTCCGCGCCCGTCAGGCCGAGCGTCACCGGCGTCTCGCCCGTCTCGAACTGGAGCGGAAGCACGCCCATCCCGATCAGGTTCGAGCGGTGGATCCGCTCGTAGCTCTCGGCGATGACGGCGCGGACGCCGAGCATGAGCGTCCCCTTGGCCGCCCAGTCGCGGGATGAGCCCGACCCGTACTCCTTGCCCGCGAGGACGACGAGCGGGATCCCTTCCTCGGCGTACTTCATCGCCGCGTCGAAGATCGTCATCGTCTCCCCGTCCGGGAGATGGCGGGTGAATCCGCCCTCGGTGCCGGGCGCGAGCAGGTTCCGCAGCCGGATGTTGGCGAACGTCCCCCGCACCATGACTTCGTGGTTGCCGCGCCGCGAGCCGTAGGAGTTGAACTCCCCCGCCTCAATGCCGTGCTCGATCAGATAGCGTCCGGCGGGGGAGTCCCGCTTGATCGAACCCGCCGGGGAGATGTGGTCGGTGGTCACCGAGTCGCCGAGAAGGGCGAGGACCCGCGCGCCGTCGATGTCCGAGAGCTCGGGCGCGTCGACGAGGATGCCGGTCAGGAACGTCGGCCGGCGGATGTAGGTCGAGTCGTCCGGCCAGTCGAACCGGTCCCCGGCGGGGATCTCGAGCGCGTGCCAGCGCTCGTCCCCGGCGTAGACGTCGGCGTACTTCGCGGTGAACTGCTCGGTCTTGACCGCGGCCCGGATCGTGTCGCGGATCTCCTCCTGGGAGGGCCAGATGTCGCGGAGATAGACGTCCGCGCCGTTCTTGTCCGTGCCGAGCGGATCCGAGGAGAGGTCGATGTCCATCCGGCCGGCGAGCCCGTACGCCACGACCAGCGGCGGCGAGGCGAGATAGTTGGCGCGCGTGTCGGGGTTGATGCGGCCCTCGAAGTTCCGGTTCCCGGACAGCACCGAGCACGCCACCAGGTCGGTCTCCTCGATGGCGCGGGTGATCTCGGGCCGAAGCGGCCCGCTGTTCCCGATGCAGGTCGTGCAGCCGTAGCCGACGAGGTGGAAGCCGAGCGCTTCGAGGTCGTCCATGAGGCCGGCCTCCTCGAGATACTCGGTGACGACCATCGACCCCGGCGCCAGGCTGGTCTTGACCCACGGGGGCGTGGTGAGCCCCTTCTCGACGGCTTTCCGCGCCAGCAGGCCCGCGCCGATCATGACCGACGGGTTGGAGGTGTTCGTGCAGCTCGTGATCGCCGCGATGACGACCGAGCCGCTGTGGAGCTCGAACTCGACCGGCTCGCCGTCCGGATCCTCCGCTTCCAGCCGGACGGCCGTGCGGGGTGACGCGGTCGCGGTGGCCGTGGCGGGATCGTCCGGATCGCCGCCCTCGGCCTCCCAGCGGTGGATCGCGGTCTCACTGGGCTCCTCGCCCAGCTGGCGCAGGCCGAACATCTCGAGCAGGTCCTGGCGGAACACCTCCTTCGCCTCCGACAGCGGGATCCGGCGTTGCGGCAGCTTGGGGCCGGCGATGCTCGGCTCGACGGTGGCGAGGTCGAGCGACAGCGTGTCGGAGTACTCGGCTTCCGGGGTGTCTTCGGTGTGGAACAGCCCCTGGGCCTTCATGTACGTCTCGACGAGGTCCACCCGCCGCGGGTCGCGGCCGGTGAACCGGAGGTACTGGAGCGTCTCCTCGTCCACCGGGAAGATCGCGCACGTCGCGCCGTACTCCGGCGACATGTTGCCGATCGTGGCGCGGTCGGCGAGCGAGAGGGTGGCGATCCCGGGTCCGTAGAACTCCACGAACTTCCCGACCACCCCCCTGCCCCGGAGCAACTCGGTGACCCGAAGGACCAGGTCGGTCGCGGTCGACCCCTCGGGCAGGGTGCCGTGGAGGCGGAACCCCACGACGTGCGGGATCAGCATCGAGATCGGCTGGCCGAGCATCGCCGCTTCGGCCTCGATCCCGCCGACCCCCCACCCCAGCACGCCGAGGCCGTTGATCATCGTCGTGTGGCTGTCCGTGCCGACCAGCGTGTCTGGATAGGCCACGTCTCCGTCGAGGCCGAAGACGACGCGCGCCAGGTACTCGAGGTTCACCTGGTGGACGATGCCGGTGTCGGGTGGGACGACCTTGAAGTCGCGGAACGCGGTCTGGCCCCAGCGCAGGAACGCGTACCGCTCGCGGTTCCGCTCGTATTCCCGCTCGGCGTTGATCAGGAACGCGGCCTCGCGGCCGTAGGCGTCGACCTGGACGCTGTGGTCGATGACGAGCTCGGCCGGGATCAGCGGATTGATCGCCGTGGGATCGCCCTCCATCTCCGCCATCGCGTCCCGCATCGCGGCCAGATCGACGACCGCGGGAACCCCGGTGAAGTCCTGGAGCAGCACGCGCGCGGGGCTGAACGCGATCTCGTGGGACGGCTCGGCGGCCGGGTCCCAGCCGGCGAGCGCCTCGATGTCGGCGGGGCGGACCGCCACCCCGTCCTCGG
>DATKCO010000093.1:0-29125 GCA_035513155.1 Gemmatimonadota bacterium
GTCCCGTACTGGGTGCCGCTCGGCTCGTGGGTGGCGAGAACGGTGGCGCCCACCACCGATTCCCCGGTGCTGGCGACCACCGTGCCCGTCATCGCTCCGGTCGTGACTCCCTGGGCGGCAAGGCCGGCGGGCAACAGCAGGAACGCGCCGAGGATCAGGAGATGCTGGACAAGCTGTCCGGACAGACCAGGGACTCGGACCATGCCGACCTCCGGGGAAGGCTGAGGGGAGCGGACACGCCGCCCCCGGTTCGCTACCTCGATGTGCGGGAGAACACGGGAACGACCCCGTGTTTCGCCCACACTAGCGCCGGTCGGATCGATGCACAAGACCGTCCAACGCCCCCAACCACTCGACCACCAGGTCCTCGGCCCACGACCGCGCGGCCCAGGGAGGCCCGACCACCCAGCCCACGTGGCCGCCCCGGCGGGTGAACGCGAACTCCACCCGGTCGGACGCCCGCTTCCGCGCCTCCTCGAGGAGCCTGCCGGGCTCGAACGGGTCGTCCCGCGCGTTGACGAGGAGCGTGGGGACCCGGATCCGGTCGAGGTACGGGAGCGAGGACGCGCGGGCGTAGTAGTCGTCCGCGTCGGCGAACCCGTGGATCGGGCCGGTCGCCGCGTCGTCGATCTCGCGGAAGGTGCGGGCGGCGCGAACCGCCCCCGGGTCGATCCGCCCCGGATGGCGGTCGGCGAAGTCCAGCGCCTTCCGCCGCAGGGACTTGAGGAAGAACCGCATGTACCACGGGCCCAGGCCGGCCTCCAGATGGCGGGAGCACGCGGCCAGGTCGAACGGAGCCGAGATGGCGGCCGCGGCCCGGACCTGCGCCGGGATCGCCTCCGCGCGCTCTCCCAGCCACTTGAGCAGCACGTTCCCGCCCAGCGACACGCCGACCAGCCGCAGGTCGAGCTTCGGCTCCCGCCCGACGAGGCGTTCCACCACCCAGTTGAGGTCCGACGTCTCGCCCGAGTGGTAGAGGCGCTCGCCGCGGTTCATCACGTACTCCCCGTGGGGTCGTCCGGGTGGCGACGCGCACGAGCGGAAGTTGAGCGCCAGGCCACGCCAGCCGCGCGCCCGCGCGCGGTGCATGAGGCCCTGCATGTAGAGGGACATCGAGCACCCTTCGAGGCCGTGCAGCCCGAGGAGGAGGGGGGATCCCGGGGCGCCGTCGACCCAGTCCAGCTCCAGCGCGTCCCCGTCGGGCGTCCTCACCGTCTCGCGGCGCATCTCGATCCGGGGCCCCCGGCGAAGGGCCCGGCTCCAGAGGGTCTGGAGGTGGGGGCCGGGGAGCCAGCGCGCGGGCCGGAAGCGCGCCGCCTCGCCGGCCGGATCGAAGCCCCCGTCCGTCCCCCCGCTCACCGGCCGGTGGCGGCGATCGTGACGAGAAACACCGTGCTCGTCAGGTACGCGATCCCCATGACCGCGCGATGGGAGGGCGCGCGCCCGCCGGGCCAGAAGACCGCCGCCAGGACTCCGGCGAGCGCCGACGCGCCGGCGTAGATCCCGAGGCCGGTCGATCCCGCCACGGCCAGCGCCGCGGCGGCGAGACCGAACGCGACGGCGCTCCACGCGAACGTGCCGCGCGGCCCGAGGACCGCCGCCAGCGTGCGGTCCCGCCGCGCGCGATCCTCCTCCAGCTGGTACACCTGGGTCAGGGGATAGAGGGCGGCGACGACCGCGCACGCCGCGGCCAGCGCCCAGCCGTCGGCGGCCGTCCATCCCCCGCGGAGGGCCGCCTCCCCGCCGCCCGCGGCGCTCCAGCCGAGCCAGAACCCGATCCCTCCCTGGCCGGCCACGATCGCGGCGGTCGAGCGGACCGGATCGCGCTTCCACCGGGTCCGGGGGTGCGAGTAGACGGTGAAGATCCCCCACAGGGTCGCGTAGCCGACCGCGAAGCCCGGCCCGACGAGGATCGACAGCAGCACGCCGGTGGCCTGGAGCCAGACGCTCCAGGCCGCGAGCCCGGCCGGGACGCCGGGCGGGCGAGCCAGCCCCCCGATCGGGCCCGTGTCCCGGTCGAAGGCGGAGTTGAACGCGTTCGCTCCCGGGTAGAGGGCGAGGTGGACGAGCAGGAACGCGAACGTCGTGCGGGCGGTCCACCCGCCCGGCCCCCACGCCGCTCCCCACACGAAGATCGGGGACAGGACGTAGACGAACGGGAACCGGAGGTGGAGGAGGGTCGCGCGCACGGGCCGAATGTCGCGCCGGGCGGGCGGAACCTCAATCCGATCCCGCGAGCTCCTTCCGCGCCTCGGCCTGGAGCACGGCGTCCAGTCGCTCGCGCACCGGCGCGGCCAGCGCGGCCCGCGCCTGGGCGCGGGCGGCGGCGGAGTCGCCCAACGCGCGGTACGTCCGCGTGAGCTCCACGCGCGCGGTGATGTCCCGCGGATCGAGCCGCACGGCGCGCTGGAGATAGGTCACGCTCTGCTCCAGCGAGACGGGCGGGTAGCCGCCGAGGAACGTCTTCGCCACGACCCGGGCGACGAGCGGCACGGTGGCGAGCTCCCGATGGTAGACGCCGAGGACGATGAACGGCGCGGGGTCGTAGGGGTCGAGCGCGATCGCGCGCCGGGTGGCGTGGTACGCTTCCTTCCCCATGTCGATCACGCGTCCGGCGCACCGGATCCGGCACTCGTGGGCCAGCGCGCGCCCCCGGCGACCGAGGGCGGTGGCCAGCGTGGTGTGAGTCCGGGCCAGGTCCGGCCCGGCCGCCACCGCGCGGCGAGCGAGCGCGATCGCCTCCTCGTGGAGCGCCTCGTCCCCCTCGGTGCCGGGCGTCTCTGCCGCCCGGTTCGAGAGGGCGCGCGCGGTCTTCCAGAGAAGCGACGGGTCGTCGGGCGCCTCGGCCAGGCCCTGCCGATAGGCCGCGACGGCGCGCTCGGTCACGAGCGCCGCCATCAGGCTGTCGCCGCGCGCCTCCCAGTCCGGTGGGTGACCTCCCTGGGCGATAGCGGGAACCGCGCAGGCGAGCGCGAGGAGGGCCGTCCCCACCGGCATCACCCCGCCCCCCCTCAGCGGAGCTCGCGGAGGAGGGTCCGCGCCTCGGCCTGCAGGATCCGGTCCAGCCGCTCCTTCGGCTCCAGGCTGAGGGCCGTTTCGAGCTCCCTCCGGGCCCGGGCTTCGCGGCCCATCTCGAGGTACGTGCGCGCCAGCTCGAGGCGCGGCGCCACGTAGTCCGGCGCCAGCCGGGTGGCGCGCTCGAGCAGGGCCGCGCTCCGCTCGATCGACGCGTCGGGCACGCCGCCGAACAGGACGCCGGCGAACCCTCGCAGCAGGGGGTTCAGGGTCGCGATCTCACGCTCGAGCACGCCGAGCACGGTGAACGGCGCGAAGTCGCGCGCGTCGAGCTCGGCCGCGCGCCGCGCCTCCCGCTCGACCTCGCGCGCGAGCTCGACCTTGCGCTTGCCGCCGCGATACAGCGCCAGCTTGCCGAGCGTGGCGGCGAGCGTGCTGTGGGTGCGCGAGACCGCGGGTCCGGCGCGCACCGCCCGCCGCGCGAGCTCGACCGCCTCCTCCAGTCGCTCCTCGTCGCCCTCCTCGCCGGGCGTCTCGTCGGCCAGGTTCGAGAGCGCGCGCGCGGTCTTCCACAGGAGGACGGGGTCGTCGGGACTCGCGGCCAGGCCGTCGCGGTACGCCGCGATCGCCGCCTCGGTCCGTTCGGCCGCCATCAGGCGGTCCCCGCGCGCGACCGCGGACTCCGGAGTCTGCGCCGGGCCGGGCGCGGCCAGGGAGACGAGCAGAACGAGCGTGGCGGGGGCGGTGCGGGACACGGACTCCTTTCCTGCGGCGGGTCTCCCCGGATCGTACCGCCGCGGCGGGCGCCGCGTTCCGACCGCGATCCTAAAGGGGAAGGGTGTAGCCTCGGGTCGCCTCGAGCCGGCGCTGCACCCGATCCGCCACAGCGGCCAGCTCCGCCTCCTCCTCGACCAGGTTGCAGGCGTCGGTCTCGACGACCAGCACCGGGGCCAGCGCGAAACGCTCGATCCACTCCTCGTAGTGGCGCTCCAGCTGAGCCAGGTACTCGACGGGGATCGCCTGCTCGTACTCGCGACCGCGGCTCCGGATCCGCTCGGCGAGCACCGGGACCGAGGTCCGCAGATAGATGAGCAGGTCCGGCGGCTCGAGGAACTGCGTCATCGTGTCGAAGAGCTCGCGGTAGTTCTCGTAGTCCCGCGGGTCGATGTGGCCGTTGTCGTGAAGGTTGCGGGCGAAGATCTCGGCATCCTCGTAGATCGTCCGGTCCTGGATCACCGACTCGGGGGAGGCGAGGATCTCCTGGTGATGCTGGAACCGCTTGGAGAGGAAATAGACCTGCAGGTGGAACGCCCACCGCTCCATGTCGGCATAGAAGTCCGCCAGGTAGGGGTTCCCTTCGACATGCTCGTAGTACGGCCGCCAGGCGAAGCGATCGGCCAGGAGCCGGGTCAGCGAGGACTTCCCCGAGCCGATGTTCCCGGCGACGGCGCAGAAGGTCTTCGGGCCGTTCACCCGCCGGCCCGTCCCTCGAGGGCCAGCTCGCGCTGGCCGGCTTCGATCTCCCCCGCCTTGTGCTCGATCAGCGCGCGGACCGCGGCGAAGTCCGCTTCGCTGCCGACGAAGTCGAGCCGGGTGACGTCGACCACCAGCAGCCGGGCGGGGTATTCCTCGAAGAACCGGTCATAGGCGTCCACCAGCCGCGCCATGTAGGCGCGCTCGAGGTCACGCTCGAACGGGCGGTTGCGGATCCGGATCCGGTCCATCAGGACATCCAGGTCCGCCCGCAAATAGACGGTGAGGTCGGGCACACAGGCGTCGGGCGCGATCGCATCGAACAGCCGCTGCCAGATCTCCAGGTCGCGCGGGGTGAGCGTGAGACCCGCGAAGATCCGGTTCTTCTCGAACACGTAGTCGGACAGCGCGAGTATCCGACCCCCCTCCAGGGCCGCCGCGAGGTCCCGCTGCTGCCGGAACCGCGACAGGAGGAAGAACATCTCGGTGTCGAACGCGTACCGCTCCATGTCCTGATAGAACCCGCCCGTCAGGAACGGATTCCCCTCGACGACCTCGAGGAACCGCGCCCCACCCCATTCCCCGTGGAGCCGATGAACGAGGGACGTCTTTCCGACCCCGATGGCACCCTCGATCGCGAGATGGCGGACGGCGGTCATGCGGGAGGGCACCCCAACGGGTCGTGGTCGGCTCGATGCGTGGACCGAGGTATCGTAGGCGGCGTCCGGACGGCTGTCAACGCGGCCGGGCGCCCCTACCGCCGTTGCGGGTACAAGGGGCGCCCGGTACGTTGTGCCGCCCGATGGACACCGATCCGAGCGCTCCGACCGACGCCCGCGTCCTGCGGTTCGGGCACAGCCCCGACCCCGACGACGCTTTCATGTTCTTCGGCCTCGCCGAGGGCGCCGTCCGGATCCGCGACTTCGAAGTCCGGCACGCGCTCCACGACATCCAGACGCTCAACGAGATGGCGATGACGGGCGAGATCGAGGTCACTGCGATCAGCGCCCACGCCTACCCCATGGTGGCCGATCGCTACTGGATCATGCGCTGCGGCGCCTCCATGGGGATCGGGTACGGGCCGATCCTGGTCGCTGCGCCGGACGGTCCCGCTTCGATCGAGGAGCTGGCCGGCCTGCGGCTGGCGATCCCCGGCCTCCTGACGACCGCCTGGCTCGTGGCGCGGCTCTACCTGCCCGAGGTCGACGCCGTGGTGCACCGGTTCGACGACATCCCGCGCGCGGTCGCCCACGGGGAGGTCGATGCCGGGCTCGTCATCCACGAGGGGCAGATCACCTACGCGGACCAGGGGCTCGTCAAGCTGGGCGACCTCGGCGAGATGTGGCAGGCCGACACCGGCCTTCCGCTCCCGCTCGGGCTCGACGTCGTGCGGAAGGACCTCGGGCGCGAGCTGGCCGGGGAGGTCAGCCGCGGGCTCGCCGAGTCGATCCGCTACGCGTTCGACCACGAGGACGACGCGGTGGCCTACGCGCTGGAGTACGGCCGCGGCCTCGACACCGAGAAGGCCCGCACGTTCGTCAAGATGTACGTCAACGAGTACACTCGCGACATGGGTGAGGAGGGGCGTCGCGCCCTGCGGACCCTCTTCGACAGGGCCGCCGCGGCCGGGCTCACCCGCCCGGTCGGAGACCTCGACCTCGTCTGACCCCTGCATCCTGGAGGCCCTCGCTGAGACCGATCGCCACCGCCTTCGCGCTCGTCACGCTCT
The DNA here is from genome assembly GCA_035513155.1 of Gemmatimonadota bacterium. Classification (GTDB taxonomy): domain Bacteria; phylum Gemmatimonadota; class Gemmatimonadetes; order JACCXV01; family JAHWKZ01; genus JAICNR01. The sequence goes on from DATKCO010000093.1 coordinate 6,218, forward strand.
GCGCGACCGTGTCCTGCAACGGCCAGCGGCCCCCGGACGGCACGCCCCCCGCCGAGACGACCGCGGCCGCCACGCGGCCGATCCCGATCGACGGATCGTACTCGGGGATCGACGAGCCGCTCCGCACGCTCGTCCGCACCCGGCAGGAGTGGGAGGACCTGTGGAGCCGGCTCGCGGCGAACCGGATCCCGCGTCCCGCGCCCCCGCCGGTGAACTTCTCCGAGGAAGTGGTCGTCGTGGCGGCGATGGGGACGCGTCCGACCGGCGGCCACGCGATCCGCATCGACTCGATCCGCTACGCCAGGGACACGCTGTGGGTGGACGTGACATCGGTCGTGCCCGGTCCCACGTGCGTGACAACCCAGGCCCTGACCGCACCGGTCGCCGCGGTGGCGGTCGAGCGCCGGCCGAACGTGACCGCCCGCTTCGTCGACCGCGAGGAGACCCAGGACTGCAGGTAGGCCTCCGCTCTCTCAGTACGCCAGCCCGATGGTCAGGAACGCGATCGCGATGACCACCGCGCACGCCAGCAGGAAGCAGGAAGGGACGAGCACGAGGAACCGGGCGGCCGTCGCCGCGTGCCCGGACCGGTACATGTCCCGCAGCCCGCGATAGAGCCAGACGACCACGGTGGCGTCCCACACGACGATGGCGGCCTGCGCGGCGCGGTGGTCCGGAGGCGGGTTCCCGAGCAGCGCGTACGCCGCGATCACGGCGCTGCCCGCGAGCAGCGCGAACGCGAAGAAGTACATCCCGAAGACGAGGTGCTCGACGTACCAGCGCCGCCGCCACAGGATCCAGAGGAGCAGAGCCACGAGCGGCAGGAAGAAGAAGTGGGCGTAGGACAGGGTGGCGATCACGACGTCGTTGAACCTTTCCACGTCCGCGGCCGCGCGGGAGACCCCCGCAGCGGGCGATCCCGCCGGAGCGGCCGAGATCCCGGAGGCGTCGAGCCGGATCCCGAAGGCGGAGGTGAGGATGACGTCGTCGCCGTCGATGATCGCCGCGAACCGGAGCGGCCCGCCGTCCGCCAGCGCCATGACCGCGAAGAACAGCGCGCTCACGAACACGTAGAGGCGCAGTGGGGGGACGTACGGCGCGCGCCGGCCGTCCACGTACTCGGCGGCCAGGGCGCCGGGCCGCGTGACCAGCAGCGGGAGGGTCCGCCAGATCCTGGCGTCGAAGGCGAACGTGTCGGAGAGGAAGTCGTGGACGAGGCCCGTGATGGGACGCCGGAGCTAGATCGCCTCCTGGCCGCAATCCGGGCAGAATCGGCCCTGGAACGCGCGGCCACAATTCGCGCACGCCACGGCCCGACCCGGCGGCGCGGTCACCGAGGCGTCAGGGGATGACCGGGAGCGCGTGGGGGTCGAGCCGGCCCGCCCGCCGCGGGGCGTGGACGGCGAGCCGCTCGAGCGGGGTCTCGGGAAGCCGCTCGTACAGGGTCGACCGCTGGATCGGGGTGAAGCCCGCTTCGTGGATCAGCTCCCGGATCTCGGCCACGCTCGACGTATTGACGTACTCCGTCTCGGCATGGACCGACTCCTCGAACAGCGTGCCGCCGAAGTCGTCGGCGCCCCAGTGGAGGGCGACCTGCCCGGTCTTCTTCCCCTCCGAGAACCACGAGGCCTGGACGTGATCGACGTTGTCCAGGTAGAGCCGCGAGACGGCGATCATGCGGAGATAGGTGGCGGGGCCCTCGGGCGCGGGCCGCACCTTCTCGAGCGGCGTGTTCCCCGGCTTGAACGACCAGGGGATGAAGGCCGTGAAGCTCCCCGGCGTATCGCCGCGCGTGGCGGCGTCGAGCGCGAGCGAGCGGTCCTGGAGAGCCCGCAGCTCGTCGAGGTGCTCGACCAGCTCGGCCGGGGTCTCGATCGAGCCGTACATCATCGTGGCGGTCGTGCGGAACCCGACCCGATGAGCGGCCTCGTGGACCTCGAGCCACGCCCCGGGGCCGCCCTTCCGGACGCCCAGCTTCTTCCGCACGCGCGGGGCGAGCACCTCGGCGCCGCCGCCGGGGAGCGTCCGCTGGCCGGCGTCCCACAGGGCCTCCAGGACCTCCGTCAGCGGCCGGCCGGAGACCTCCGCCATCCCCTGGATCTCGACCGCGCTCCAGTAGTGCGGGGTCACCTCTGGATAGCGGCGCACGGTCTCGCGCACCACCTCGAGGTAGTAGTCGAGGGGGAGGTCCGGGTTCACCCCTCCCTGGAGGAGCACGGTGGTCGCTCCCTGCTCGACCGCCCAGCCGACCTTCTCGAGCACCTCCTCGACCGTGTGGGTGTAGGCGTCGGCGGAGTCGGCGTGACGATAGAAGGCGCAGAAGACGCAATCCACGTTACAGATATTCGTGTAGTTCGGATTCGAGTCGATGACGTACGTCACCTCCGCCTCCGGGTGGCGGCGGAACCGCTCGGCGTTGGCGAGCTCGCCCAGCGCGGTGAGTGGGGCCGAGGTCAGCAGCCACTCGCCCTCGAAGGGCTCCAGCCGCTCGCCGGCGGCGACCTTCTGGCGGATCGATTCGAGCATGACGTGGCCAATCTCGCGGACTCCCCGGTTTGCGGCCACCAGCCGGAGCACCCCCCCGGAGGATAGCCACTCCGATCGTGACAGGCCGTCGGCACCGCGCTAAAATGCCGGCCTCTCGATGTCCCCTCCCCACCCTCCGCCAGAGCCAGGCATTGACTCCCTCCATCGGAAGGCGCCAGGGAGGGACTGGACCAGCCGTTGAGCGTCGTCGTCCTTATCACGATCCTCGCGCTCATCGCGGTGAACGCTCTGTACGTCGCCGCCGAGTTCTCCGCTGTGGGCGTTCAGGTGAGCCGCATACGGCAGCGCGCGGAGGAGGGTGACAGGCTCGCGCGGCAACTCCTCCCGGTGATCGGCGATGCGCGGGCCCTCGATCGTTACATCGCCGCCTGCCAGATAGGCATCACGATTTCCAGCCTCGTCCTGGGAGCCTACGGCCAGGCGACCCTGACGCCTGCAGCAGCCCCGATCCTGGACCGCCTGCTCGACATGGGACCGGTCGCTTCCTTCTCGACGGCCGCCATACTGGTGCTGGTGGGGCTGACTACTTCCCAGATGGTCCTCGGCGAGCTCGTGCCGAAGTCGCTGGCACTCGAGTTCCCTACCAAGATCGCCCTCATCACAGTGGTGCCGATGGGGTGGTCGCAGCGGCTCTTTTCCTGGTTCATCGTAGTGCTGAACGGAAGCGGGGAGCTGATCCTCCGGCTGCTGGGGATTCGCGAGGCGTCGGGACATCGCCATATCCATTCTCCCGACGAGATCGAGCTCCTGTTCGCCGAAAGTCGGGACGGCGGGCTCCTCGAGCCGGAGGAACACCGTCGCCTCCGGCAGGCGCTCCGACTCGGCATTCGCACCGTGGAGGAGATCATGGTGCCGCGGACGCGCATCCAAGCGATTCGGATCGACAGCCATTTCTCCGAAGTGGCCCGGATCGCCGGCGAGGGCTCCTATACCCGAATTCCTGTGTGCGATGGATCACTCGATCACATCGTGGGCGTCATCCACGCGCGCGACGTGGCGTCGCGCTCGCTGGAGCACGATGAAACCTGGTCCCTCAGCTCGATCATGCGGCCGGCACTTCTCGTCCCGGAAAGGATGACGACGGAGCGACTGCTCCGGAGGATGCGAGAGGATCGGAGTCAGCTGGCAATCGTGGTCGACGAATTCGGCGGTACCGCCGGACTCGTCAGCATGGATGACATCCTCGATGAAATCGTCGGCGATATCTCCGAGGAGTGGCAGCCGCCGATGACCAGTCCCGAGCCACTTCCCGACGGTCGGGTGAGGCTGCGCGGTGACCTGCGCCTAGACGAGGCGGCGCCGTGGATCGGAGTTCAGTGGGAAGGCGAGGTGTTTACCGTGGGCGGTCGGATCATGGAGGCCCTGGGCCGCGCCCCGGCTCCTGGCGACCGCCTGGAGATCGACGGCGTCGAGGTGGAAGTCGAGCGCGTGCACGGCCACGCTCCCGAATCCGTCATCGTGACACCGCGGCGGCAAGGGGACTAGCCGTGCCCCTGGTGATCATCGCGATCCTCATCGTACTCAACGGCATCTTCGTCGCCGCTGAGTTCGCGATCGTCGGTGTACCGCGGACCGCGATCGACCGCCGCGCGGCGCGCGGCAACCGCGTAGCCCGCATCGTCCAGGGCATCCTCGGCGATCCGCGGCGACAGGATCGCTACATCGCCACAGCACAGCTGGGAATCACGCTGGCGAGTCTCGGGCTGGGCATGTACGGAGAGCACGTGCTCGCCGGTTGGATCGCCGGGGTCCTCGAGAGCTGGGGACCTCCGAGGTGGATCGCCGCTCACACCATCGCCGCCGTCGTCGCGGTGACGGTCCTGACGTACTTCCACATCGTCGTGGGAGAAATGGTTCCAAAGTCGTTCGCGCTCCAGCACGCGGAGGCGACGGTGCTCTGGATCACTCCGGTGATCAGAACGATTCAGCTGGCACTGTATCCGCTCGTCATAGCTCTGAACGGGATCGGCAATGGACTCCTCCGAGTCGTGGGGGTGCGCCGACACGCAGGCGGGGCAGAGCACGTGCGTACTCCCGCAGAGCTCGCCTACATCGTGCGCGAGAGTCAATCCGGCGGATTGCTACGCCGGGGTGCGGCCGAGGTGGTGCAGGAGCTCCTCGACTTCTCCAACCTCACCGCCCGGGACGTGATGGTGCCCCGGGTGCGGGTCGTCGGGCTTCCGATCGGCAGCGATCGCGAACAGGTGCGGCGCGTCATGCGGCGGGCGCCACATACCCGCTACCCTGTCTATGACGGAACTCTCGACCGGATCATGGGCATGCTCCATGTGAAGGACATCATCCGGGATGTCGCCCGCGGTGAATCGGTCACGGCCGAGCGACTGCACCCCGTGCCCTTCGTTCCAGAAACGAGCAGCATGGACCACGTCCTTGGCGCGATGCGAAGTGTTCGCGCGCAAATGGTCGTTGTGATGGACGAGCATGGCGGGACGGCGGGGATCGTGACCCTCGAAGACCTGTTCGAAGAGGTTGTAGGCGAGTTCAGCGAAGATCCCGACGCGGCCGTCGAGATCCGTCGTGACCAGCGGGGACAGCTGCACGTCGCCGGCACAGCCCGGCTGGAGGACGTCGGCCAGGCACTGGCCCGCTCGCTCGACCATCAGGACGTCGACACGGTCAGCGGCCTCGTCCTCTCCTTGCTGGGCCGTCCCGCGGCGGTCGGGGACGTGGTCATGCACGGCGGAGTCAGATTCGAGGTCGTGCGGCTCGAGGGACGCGGCGTGGCTGAGTGCATCGCAACCCGGGAGCGGTGATTGCTCCGGACAGGGCGCGCTCGAGGGCTACGGCCGGGGCGCCTTGCCCGTGAAGAGCGACCGGTACTCGCGGTACCCCTCGGTTTCGAGGCGCTCGACGGGGATGAACCGGAGCGCGGCCGAGTTCATGCAGTAGCGCAGGCCCGTCGGGGGCGGACCATCGTCGAAGACGTGACCCAGGTGGCTGTCGGCCTCGCGCGAGCGCACCTCGGTGCGGGGAAGGCCGATCCGGTAGTCGGTGCGGGTCACGACGTTCCCCGGCTCGAGCGGCCGGGTGAAGCTCGGCCAGCCGGTGCCCGAATCGTACTTGTCGAGCGAGCTGAACAGGGGCTCGCCGGAAACGACGTCCACGTAGATCCCGGCACGACGCTCGTCCCAGTACTCGTTGCGGAACGGGGGCTCGGTCGCCTCCTCCTGGGTGACCGCGTACTGGATCGGAGTCAGGCGCTCGCGGAGCGCGGCGTCGTCGAACCCCTTCGCCGCGCTCCTGGCGGCGGAGTCCTGGCCGCACGCCGGGGCGGACGCGGCCAGCAGGACCAGGGTCGCGAGGATCGCGAGCTTCACGGTGGACCTCCCTCTCCGCGGTGACGGGTTCGTGCGCGCGGCTGGCGCGCGCGAGCTCCGATCGAGTATACGATGGACGGGCGGGGTCTGTTCCGGGAACGTTTCGGCTCCCTGTCGCGTATCTGCATGCGTCCGGTCCCCGTTGCCCATTATCCCGAGGGAGGTTCCATGCGCCGCTTCGCCTTCACGGCCGCTCTAGCGGGGATCCTCGGCCTCACCGCGATCGCGCCCTCCCCCGCCCGCACCCCCCCGGGTGCCGCCCCCGCGGCCGACACGCTCGAAGTCGCGACATTCGCCGGCGGCTGCTTCTGGTGCGTCGAGGAGGCGTTCGACGGTGTCGCGGGGGTGGCCGCGACGGTCTCGGGGTACACCGGCGGCACGGTCGAGCAGCCCACCTACGAGCAGGTGTCCGCGGGCGGCGCCGGACACTACGAGGCCGTGAACGTCTTCTTCGACCCCGATGTCGTCCCCTACGCGGAGATCCTCGAGACGTTCTGGCGGAACGTGGATCCCACGGACGGCGGCGGGCAGTTCTGCGATCGCGGCGACCAGTACCGGAGCGCGATCTTCGTCCGCAATCCGCGGCAGCGTGCGCTCGCCGAGGCGTCGAAGCGCGCGCTCGACGAGACGCGCCCGTTCCCGATCGTGACCGAGATCCTCCCCGCCACGACGTTCTGGCCGGCGGAAGAGTACCATCAGGACTACTACCGGAAGAACCCCGTCCGCTACCGGTTCTACAAGTTCAACTGCGGTCGCAAGGCCCGCCTCGAGGAGGTCTGGGGCGCCGACCGCTGAGCGCGCCTTTTCCCCGTCGACCCCGGAGGTCTCCATGCTCCATCCCCGCTCCCGCATCCCGGAGATCGAGGAGATCGTCGCGCGCGAGACCCGCGCCTGGAACGAGCGTGACGTCGAGCTCCTGCTCTCGGTCTTCCATCCCGACATGGTCTGGCCGTGGCCCCGCAGCCCGATCGCCCACGATCCGATGGAGTGGGGCTGGGGCATGGGCCGGTTCGACCGGCGCCGCTGGCGCGCCCTGTGGCAGCGGCTCTTCGACACCCACGATCTGGTCCACAACCGCCGCGAGATCCGCCGCATCGAGATCAGCCCGGAAGGAGACGGCGCGTTCGCGGTGGTCGACATCGACACCCTGTGGCGGGACCGCGACGGGCGGGACGACCACTGGCTGGGGCGGGCCTGCAAGGTCTATGCGGATGTCGGCGGGGAGTGGAAGATGACGATGCACACCGGGCTCCTCGACTACGGATCCCGCGGCTGAGCGATGCAGATCATCGACGGCGGGATGATCGCGTTCTCGGCCTGGCACGCGCTCAAGGGGCGGGTCGACTGGCCGTTGACGTTCCAGGTCCCCCGCATGCTGCGACCGTTGGTGGAGGCCGCCGGCGACACCTATGCGGTGTGCTGGAACGGCGAATCCCTCTGGAAGCGGGAGCTCTGGCCCGCCTACCGCGACCGGCCGGAGATCTGGGACGAGGCGGGCCGCGCGGACTTCGACGCCATGCTCGGCGCGCTGTCCGCGCTCGGCGTCGTCCAGTACCGCACCGAGGGCCTGGAGGCGGACGAGGCGCTGGCCGCGCTCGTTCACGAGTACGCGGGCGAGGAATCCCTCGTCCTCCGCAGCGACGACAAGGACTTCATGCAGCTCCTCTCGGGCTCGACCTGGATGGAGGGGCGGGTGCGCGGGACCGTCCGGTTCTCCGACGTCAAGGAGATCCTCGGCGTGACGCCCGCCTACGTCGTCGACCTGCTGGCGCTGGCGGGCGACAAGGCCGACGGGATCCCCCGGATCGTCACCCCCTCCGCCGCGGTCCGGCTCATCGAGTCCCGGGGGCACGTCCGCGACTGGATCGACCGCGACCTCCGGGTCGCCGACGGCATCAAGCGTCGGATCGAGGAGGGACGCGACCAGCTCCGCCTCAACCTCGAGCTCGTGGACCTGTCGGCCGAGGCCGTCGAGGTCCGCTGCGCGCCGGGCGAGCCGCTGCTGGCGGGCTGGGGGAGCTGGGACGCCGCTCGCGAGATCGGCGAGCGCACCGGCATCTCGTGGCTCCAGGCGGACGAGCCCCCCGATCCGTACCGGACCCTGCTCGAGTGGGGCGAGCGCACGCGCGCGCGGCTGGGCATCTGACCCACCGGCGTATGATTTCGAATAGCTCCGGGCGCGGAATCGGATAGGATGGGGAGGCGCCGCGCCGGCGGCGCCCACTTCAACCGGAGGCGCCCATGGTCTTTCCCCTCGGAGACGACGACTCCCGAATCCACATCACGCCGATCGTCACGATCGCCCTCATCGTCATCAACGTCGTCGTGTTCCTCGTCGAACTCGCGCAGGGGGACATCGAGACGTTCTTCCGCACCTGGGCGGTGATCCCTCTCGAGTACTCCCGGGGCACCGATCTGCCGCCCACACACGGCGGACCCTTCTGGATCACCACGCTGACGTCGATGTTCATGCACGGCGGCTGGATGCACCTGCTCGGAAACATGCTCTTCCTCTGGATCTTCGGCGACAACGTCGAACAGGCGATGGGGACGCTCAAGTTCCTCCTGTTCTATCTGATCTGCGGGATCCTCGCCTCCGGAGCCCAGATCCTTATGGACCCCTCCAGCGAGATCCCCAGCCTGGGAGCCAGCGGCGCGATCAGCGGCGTCCTGGGCGCGTACATCGCGCTGTTCCCCAAGCAGCGCGTGCGTGTGCTGGTCGGCCGGGCGGTCACGCAGATGCCCGCGCTGGTGGTCATCGGGCTGTGGATCGCGCTCCAGTTCGTCAACGGGATCGGGCAGCTCGCCCAGACCGAGCAGACCGGAGGCGTGGCGTACGCCGCCCACGTCGGGGGGTTCGTCGCGGGACTCGCGCTGGTGTGGGTGTTCCGGAGCCGCGAGGGGCGCCGCGCGGCGGCCTGAGCCGGTCAGACCCGCGCGTCCTCGTACGCCTGGATGTCGTGATCCGCGAGCAGGTCACGGAAGCGGCTCAGGCCCGCGAGCTCCTCGGTCCCGAGGCGGTAGGTGAAGTGCTCGAGATACGCCTGCAGGGTCTCGGCCGCGCCCAGCCGGCCGGCATGGGTCTCGGCGATCTCGGCGAGCCGCTCGCACCCCAGGGCCAGGGAGCCGCTCAGGAAGCCAGCGAATCGCTCCCGCTCCCGGCGCGGCAGGGCCGAGCGGACCGTCCATGCCGCGAACACGAAGGGGAGCGACTGCCATTCCCACCACTCGGTCGCCAGATCCACCTGACGCTTCCACCCCCCCCGCCCTTCCTCGGCCATGAGAGCGAGCGCGCGGTCACCGATCAGGAGCAGGCCGTCCGCCTCCTCGACCTCCTGTCCCTCGACCGCGTCCTCACGCACCCATTCGATCTCCGTCTCCCAGAACGCCGCCGCGAGGAGCTGGGCCAGGCGCCGCGAGGTCGAGCTTTCCCCGGTCACGACCACGCGCCCGCCGTCGAGCCGTTGCGGCCGGTCGCGCGCGAACAGGATCACGCTCCCTACGTGCTTCTCGACCGCCACGCCCAGCGGGGGGTCGACCAGGTCGAACGTCCCGTCGACTCGGAACCAGTCCGCCACTGCCATCAGGCCGGCGTCGATGGCGCCGTCGCGCGCCGCCGACCCCAGCTCCCGCGGCACCATGTCCACCGCCTCGAACGGGGGGTCCTCGCCCCAGCCGGCGTAGAAGGGAGCCGCGTTCAGATAGGGGATCCGAGCGACCTTCACGGCAGATCGGGAGGGGGAGCGCCGCTAGGCGTGGACGGCGATCTCGCGATACAGGGCGTCCCGCTCGACGGGGATCTTCCCCGCGGCGCGGATCATCCGCAACAGGTGCTCGCGGGTATGGCCGGCCTCGCTCTCCGCCAGCGCATAGTGCGCGATCTTCTCGCTGCCGATCGTCCCGTCGAGATCGGTGGCGCCGAAGTTCAGCGCCAGCTCGGCCGTCTGCTCGCCGAGCATCACCCAGTACGACTTGACGTGCGGCACGTTGTCGAAGACGAGCCGGCTCATCGCGATCGTCCTCAGATCCTCGATCGCCGAGGCCTGGCGGTCGACCAGCCGGGTGGTCCCGACCTGGTACTCGAGCGGGATGAACGCCTGGAAGCCGCCCGTGCGGTCCTGCTGGTCGCGCAGCTTGAGCACGTGATCGACGCGCTCCTGGTGGGTCTCGATGTGGCCGTAGAGGAGCGTGCAGTTGGTGGGGATCCCCATCCGATGGGCGGCGTCGTGGACGGCGAACCACTCCCGCTCGCCGATCTTGTGCTTGAACAGCGCGTCGCGGACCCGCTCGCTGAAGACCTCGGCCCCACCCCCGGGTAGGGCGTCGAGCCCGGCCTCCACCATGTCCTCCAGGACCTGCTCGATCGACCGCTTGCCGATCTTGGCGAAGAAGTCGATCTCGACGGCCGTCCACGCCTTGATCGTGAGCGACGGCGATCTCTCCCGGATCCGCCGCACGATCTCGACGTACCGCTCGTACCGCCACTTGTGATGGAGCCCGCCGACGATGTGGATCTCGGTGATGTCGTCGGTGACGTGGGCCAGGATCTCGTCCCAGTCCATCTCGTACGCCTTGGGGTCGTTGCGCGGCCGCGCGGCGAAGTCGCAGAAGGCGCAATCGAGAACGCAGATGTTGGTCGGATTGAGCTGCCGATTGAGCGTGAACCAGACCCGGTCACCGTGACGGGATCGGGCCGCATGATCGGCCATCCGTCCCAGCGCGGGCAGGTCCCGGGTGGCGAGGATCGTGAGGCCGTCGGCCCGCCCCAGCCGCTCGCCCGTCTTCACCTTGGCCCACACCCGCTCCAGATCCGCGTCGCGGAACGATATCGCCGGTGGGACCACAGTGTCATCCAGGACCGGGGCGGTGCGGCGCTCGAGGATGGCCGTGGGGTTCACGGGGCGAAGTTCGTCCCGTGCCGCCGGGGGGTCAACCCTGTCCCGGCGGATGGAAGGCAGCTAGGCCTTCACGCCCTGCAGCTCGGGATGCTCCTCCAGGACGCTCTGGACGAACGGGCACGAGGCGTTCACCTCGAAGCCGTTCTCCTTCGCCCACTCGAGCGCGTGGAGCACGAGCTGTTCGCCGATCCCCTGGCCGCGGTCCGGCTCAGGAACCACCGTGCTCCGGTAATCAAGCGCATTCTCGTTCTCGCGCCGGTACTGGAGAACCGCCTCACCGCGCTCCGTGCGCGCGACGAAACGATTGTTGTCCATGTCGTGCCGGATGTCCATGTCGACCTCCTGAAGGGGTCCCTCGCTTCCCTCTCAGTCTAGGAGAGACCCGGCCGGCCGGGCTGTCGCATTCCTTACCAACTCACCCTGGCAGGCCGTACTCCCCCCACCGCTCATCCACCCACCGGACGACCTCCGGATCCATGACGATGGGGTCGGGATAGCCGGGCTTCCAGGTGGCGTCGATCGCCATCCGGCCGGCGTGACGCGGCCACGCCCCGTCGATGCGGGAGCGGCTGAAGACGACGTCGCGCGCGGCGTCGAAGCGGGTGAAGATCCCCCACAGGAGGAGGGTCCGGTCGACGAGCGGGACGTCGTCGGAGACGACCACCGCCCACTTGAAGCGCCCGAGCGACTCGCTGCGGGCGAGCGCCTCCGCCACCGACCGGCCCGTCCGGCCGTCCCGCTCGCGGACGCGCGCGACGATCAGGACGTCCCGATAGGCGGCCCAGTCCACCACGCGACCGTCGATCCGGTCGGGAGACTCGAACTCCGCCTCCGCGCCTCCCGGAAGGTCCTCGAGGCCCGCCGGGCCGGAGGACGTAGGCGGCGGCTCGTCGCCTGAGATCCCGCCCGCCGGGCTCGTGCAGTCGAGCACGAGCTTCGACCCCAGGTTCATCGTGAACGAGGTGAAGTCGAGCGTGTCCTGCGGCACGCCGGGGACGAGCAGCGCGTCGTCTGCCGCCGCCCAGTGCCGTCGGAACGCGTCGAGGACCGCGTCCCAGTCGTCGGGCGGGACGTCCTCGTCGACCACGATCGCGACTTTGGTCAGCGCGAGCTGCCCCTGACTGCAGAGGGAGAGCGCGGTCTTGACGGCCTCCTTGCGGTACCGCTGGCGCACGGCCGCCACGAGCAGGTTGTGGAAGCCCGCCTCGTACCAGGCGTGGAGCGCGCGCACCTCGGGCTGGACGAGCCGGATCAGCGGCCCGACCACCCCGGCCACAGCCTCCCCCATCGCCACGTCCTCCTGCGGCGGGACGCCGACGACGGCGGCGGGGTAGATCGGCCGCTTCCGGCTGGCGATGGCGCGCACGTGGAAGACGGGGAACGGGGCCGCGTGGGAGTAGTGGCCGAAGTGGTCACCGAACGGTCCCTCGAGGCGCCGCTCGCGCGGGGGAACGACACCCTCCAGCACGAACTCGGCGGACGCCGGCGCCCAGCCGTCGATCGCGCCGCACCGCGCGAGGTCGGTGGGGGCGCCGCGGAGGAAGCCGGCGAAGGCGAGCTCATCGATTCCCTCGGGGAGCGGGGCGACCGAGGCAAGCAGCGTGATCGGGTCGGCCCCGAGGGCCACGGCCACGGGGAGCTCCCGCTCCAGCCGCTCGGCCGCCGCGTAGTGGTAGCCCCCGCCCTTCATGATCTGCCAGTGCATGCCGGTCGTCCCGCCGTCGTAGACGTGCATGCGGTAGATGCCGAGGTTGCGCTGGCCGCTGTCGGGATGCGCGGTCAGGACGAGCGGGAAGGTGATGAAGGCCCCGCCGTCCCCCGGCCAGCACGTGAGGATGGGGAGGTCGTCGAGCGAGAGGCCGGGGGCCGGGGACCAGGCGGCCCGCCGCCGCCGGCGCACGCGGAAGTGGCGGGCGCCGAGGAGCGTTCCCCGGGCATCCCAGAGCGCTCGCGGGGAAGGCGGAACCAGTCGCTCGGCGACGGCCAGGAGCCGCTCGCCGATCGCCGCGGGCTCGTCCCCCAGCGCCCAGCGGCACCGCCGCGCGGAGCCGAGCACGTTGGCGGCGAGCGGAAAGCGCGAGCCCCGGACCCGCTCGAACAGGATCGCCGGGCCGTCGGCGCGGACGACCCGGGTGACGATCTCGGCCACCTCGAGGCGGGGGTCGACCTCGACGCCCACCCGGACGAGGTCTCCCTGCCGCTCGCAATGATCCAGGAAGGACGGGAGATCCGGAAACGGCACCGACTAGTCGGAGACCCGTTCCTCGGGAAGCGCGCGCTCGGCGCCGGCGAGCTCCTCCGCGCGCCAGCCTCCCGGCTGCTCCACCCCCAGGACCTGGAGGACCCGGTCGGCGAAGCCGGCGATCACCGCGTCCACCGAAGCCGGACGGTCGTACCAGCCGGGCGAGACGGGCATCACGGTCACGCCGTCCCGGGCGAGCTCGGCGAGCTGCCGCAGGGTGACCGCCGAGAGCGGGGTGTCCCGCGGACAGAGAACGAGACGGCGCCCCTCCTTCAGGGTGACCGCGGCCGCGCGGGTGACGAGCGAGTCGGCGATCCCCGAGGCGACCTTCCCCACCGTCGAGGTCGAGCACGGCAGCACGACCATCGCGTCCCAGACGTTCGAGCCCGATGCCAGCGGGGCCGAGAGGTCGGAGTCGTAGAACAGGCGCGTGGCAAGCGCCGCGACCTCCTCGCGCCCGAGGCCCGTCTCCTCGCGGGTGACGTGCTGGCCCCAGCGGGAGAGGATCGCGTACCGCTCCCCCGGCAGGCGGCGGAGCAGCTCGAGCCCGAAGGCGGCGCCGCTGGCGCCGGTGATCGCGACGATCGTCCGCATGAGCCCAAGCTAGCCCGGACGCGGGAGGTCGGGCAACGCGACTCTTTGACCCGCAATTGAGTAGGACAACCTAATATCGAGTATCTTGACCACTCAATGAGTAGGTTAGAGACCATACAGCCCTCCACCGATCCCTGGGATAGGCTCAGGGTTCGACCCAGCCGGAACCACATGAGAACCCGGAATGACATGAGGAAACGTCAGAAAGGATCTATGACATGAGGATGAGAAGCTTTCTGAAGACGGCGAGGACGGTGATCGACCCAAGAGGCGCGCTCGCGCTGACTGTTGGCGGGCTGCTCGCCGTCTCGGTCGCGTGTGACGACGACGGGCCCATGGGCACCGACGACGACGTGGCCTCGGTCACGTTCTCGACCGAGTCCCAGACCGTGGAGATGGGCTCCACGGCCCAGCTCAGCTTCGAGATCCGGGACGGGGCGGGTAACCTGATCGATCCGGCGGACGTGACGATCGACTTCTCGAGCAATGCCACGGGCGTCGCCACCGTCTCCGGGACCGGCCTGGTCATGCCCGTCGCCCCGGGCACGGCGGTCATCACGATCGAGGTGGGCTCGGTCACGGACACGATCACGATCACGGTCATCAGCGAGATCTCGTCGATCGTCGTCGCGCTTGCAGAGACCGACCTCGTGTCGGACGAGACCGCCACGCTGGACGTGACGGTCCTCGACGCCGAGGGTGACCCGGTCACCGACCCGGCGCTGACGTTCACGAGCTCGGACGAGTCCGTGGCCACGGTCGACGAGGACGGCGTCGTGACCGCGGTGGCGGAGGGGGACGCCACGATCACGGTCGCGGGGGGCGGAGAGAGCGACACCATCGTCGTGACCGTCTTCGCGGCCATGTCCGGCGGCTTGAGCCTGATCGGCAACGCCTTCACGGCCACGCTCGCCGACGCGATCACCATCAACGACCTGGTCGTCGTGCGGGACGCCGGCGGGGTCGTCATCCCCGACGCGGAGCTGGAATTCACGACCACGAACGGGACGATCGTGACCGTCGACGGGACCGGGCTGCTCTCGGCCCTCACGATGGGCACCGCCCTCGTGACCGTCACCAGCCCGGACGCCACCGGGAGCGCCACGTTCCGCTTGAACGTGGTCGACGCCGACATCCTCGACGTGCTCGAGCTGGATCCGGGAGCGGCTACCTTGGAGGTGGGTGAGACCGTGACCCTGACGGCCTCGGCCACGACGACGACCGGCGGCCCCGTCGAGGGCCTCCTGGTCGCCTACTCGAGCGACGACGAGACCGTCGCCACGGTCGACCCGTTGACCGGGGAGGTCACGGGCGTGGCCGCGGGCACGGCGACGATCAGCGGCACGATCGGGGGGCTGATCGCGGAGGCCGAGATCACGGTGGAGTGATCCCGACGATCCGCACGACCCGATGACTCCGACGAAGCGGGCGGCCCACCGGCCGCCCGCTCTCGTCTCAGGCCCAGACGCCGGCGGCCACCGTGGCCAGGGCCGCGAATCCTACCCAGATGTTGGCGCGGAAGAACGCCAGGTCGATGTCCGCCGCCTCGACGTGCTCCCAGATCAGCAACGCCCCCACGAGGACGAGCGGCGCCAGCGCCGCGACCGTGTCGAGCCGCCAGAGTACGAGGGCCGCGAGCGCCGCCCACGCCGCCGCGTGGAGACCCCGCGCGAGCAGGAGCGCCGCGCGGCGCCCGTAGCGGGCGGGCAGCGAATGGATCCCGGCCGCGCGGTCGAACGTCTCGTCCAGCGTGGCGTAGATCACGTCGAACCCGGCGACCCAGCCCAGCGTGAACGCGGCCAGCAGGAGCGGGGGTCCCACGTCCGCGAACTCGAGCCGCACGGCGAACCATCCGCCGAGGGGGGCCATCGCGAGCCCGAGCCCGACGCCGAGATGGCAGAGCGGCGTCCACCGCTTGAGGTACGGATAGAGGACGAAGACCGCTAGCGGCAGCGGGGCGAGGGCGAGGCAGATGGGCGCGATCCACCACGCGGCCGCGGCGTACACCAGCGCTCCGGCCGCCGTCAGCGCCCAGGCCTCCGACAGCCTCATCGCGCCGCTCGGGAGCTCCCGCGCGGCGGTGCGCGGATTCGCCGCGTCGATCCGGCGGTCGATGATGCGGTTCAGACCGAGCGCGGCCGTCCGCGCGCCGGCGCCGGCGACCAGCACGAGCGCCAGGAGGGACGCCGGCACGTCGAACCCGCCCGCCAGGAGCACGCCGGCGAACAGCAGCGGCAGCGAGAACAGCGTGTGCTCGAAGCGGACGAAGCGACCCCAGGTCCGCAGCCGGCCTGCCGGCGGCAGCGGAGCGCCTCCCCCCGCTCGGGGCGGCAGGGAACCCGACGTCGCGCGCGAGCCGGCCGTCACCCTTCCGGTGCCGTCCCGTCGGGCTCGGGCGGGCCCGCCGATCCGTGGAGGTCGCGCGCGAGCTCGATGTTCGCCTCGTTGAGTCGATCGACCAGCCGGGCCCGCTGGTCCGGAGTGAGGGCGCCGATCAGCTCGATCCAGTCGGCAAAGCCGCGGTCGAGCGCGGTGCGCCGCTCGGCTTCGTGCTGCAGCTCGCGGTCGATCCGGTTCCGGACCGCGGTCCCTTCCGAACCCAGCGCCTGCGCGTAGTGCCCCCGGTAAGAATCGGCGATCGCGTCGATCGAGAGGTCGGGATCGGAGCCGCCGACCCGCAGGTCCGTCGGGAAGCCGTCCGCGCCGAGGACCGCGAACTCCTCGGTGGTGTCCGGGTGGATCGTGTCCGGAGGCACGGACTCCCGCATCACCCGGGGGGCGCTGGCGGAGGGCGGCAGGGCGAGCTGCCCCGACTCCCGGTCGGCCCGGCTCGAGCCGGCGGCGGGAGGCTCCCCGCCGCACGAGACCGCGGCCGTGGCCGCGAGCGCCACCGTCACCGCCCGGAGGGCGCGGCGTCCGGCTGTCCTGTGGTCGTCCATCGTTTCCACGTCGCTGCCGCAATATAAGCCTGGCGCTCGGGGGACGGCTCGCATCGACCACTTGACAGAGCCCCCGGCTGTCTGCATAATTATGCATTATGCAGACAGTTGAGCGAGTCCTTGCGCTCGCCTTCTCCGGCGGGCTCGACACGAGCTTCTGCGTCCCCCGCCTCGCCGAGTCCGGCTGGCGCGTCCATACGGTCCACGTGGACACGGGCGGCGCGACGGCGGAGGAGCGGGCCGCGATCCGCACCCAGGCCCTGGCGACGGGAGCCGCCGAGCACCACGCGATCGACGCGCGGCAGCCGGTGTTTGATCGCTTCGTCCGCGTCCTGGTCCAGGCGAACGTGCTCCGGGGCGGCGTCTACCCGCTCTCGGTCGCCGCCGAGCGGACCCAGCAGGCGATCGCGGTCGTCGAGGTCGCCCGCGCGATCGGCGCCCGCGCGGTGGGCCACGGATCGACCGGGGCGGGCAACGACCAGGTGCGCTTCGACGTTGCCTTCCGCGCCCTCGCGCCCGAGCTCGAGATCGTCACCCCGGTCCGGGACGCGAGCCTCTCCCGGGAGGCGGCGATCGGCTACCTCGAGGCGCGCGGGCTGCCGGTCCCGCCCGGCGCGGGGTCGTACTCCGTCAACCGCGGGCTGTGGGGCTCCACCTGGGGGGGCGGCTGGACCCATGACCCGTGGTGCCCGCCGCCGGCGGAGATGATCGATCCCCCCGCCAGCGCCCCCGCCCCCGTCGACGTGGTCGTCGACTGGGAGCGCGGCGTGCCGGTCGCGCTCGACGGGATCCCCGCGGCCGGCCCGGACCTGGTGGCCGACATCGCCGCGCGCGCCGCCGCGTACGGGATCGGGCGCGGGATCCACATCGGCGAGACCGCGCTGGGGATCAAGGGGCGGATCGGTTTCGAGGCGGGCGCCGCCCACGTCCTGATCCCCGCGCACCGGGAGCTGGAGAAGCTCGTCCTCACCCGCTGGCAATCGTTCTGGAAGGACCAGCTGGCGCAGTTCTACGGCGACCGGCTGCACGAGGGGCAGTGGTTCGACCCCGCGCTCAGGGACATCGAGGCGCTGATCGAGAGCTCCCAGGCGCGGGTCACGGGACAGACCCGGGTGCGGCTGGCGGCCGGGCGCGCCCAGGTCGTCGCGGCCAGGAGCCCGCATTCGCTCCTCGATCCCGCGCTCGCGACCTACGGCGAGGAGAGCCGCTTCTGGACCGGGGCCGACGCGCGCTCGTTCGCGCTCGTGGCCGCGATCCCCTCCCTGCTCGCGGCCCGCGCCGCGAACGGGGCGGTCGTCCCATGAACACGATCTCGGTCAAGCTCGACCGGATCGCCTCCTCGACCCGCAACGCGCGGCTGTCCTCCGAAGCGGTGCTGGGCTCCCGCGTCGTCGCCCGCGAGGGATACGTGGTGGCGGTCCGCGTCCTGAGCGACAAGTCGACCTACAACGTCGTCGAGGACGTCAGCGGCCGGATGACCGCGCTCCGCTCCGGCGACATCCTCGCGGGGACGCTCGGTAGCCGGCGGGCTCTCCGGGGCTACGCGGGGGAGACCCCCGCCCGGCTCGAGCCCGGGGACGAGATCCACGTGCTGAACCTCGGCGGGGTCCTGGGGCGGTGCACCTCGGCCAACCCCGACCTGGGACCGCCGTTCCGCGCCGAGCTCCTGGGCGCGGTGCTCGCGTTCCCGGCCCTCGGCGATCGCGTGGGCCGCCCGGCCCACATCCGGAGCGGGGCGGTTGCCCCGAGCGACGCGCTCGAGTGCCGGCTCCCCGTGGTCTGGGTGTCGGGGACGTGCATGAACGCGGGCAAGACCGCGGCCGCGACCGAGATCGTCCGGGGGCTCGCGCGGAGCGGACTGCGGACGGCGGCGGCCAAGCTGACCGGGGTGGCGCTCATGCGCGACGCGCTGCAGATGCGCGACGCCGGCGCGGTCGAGGCCCTGACGTTCAACGACGCGGGCCTCGCGGCGACCCATCCCGGCGACACGGTCGCGGTGGCGCGCGGGATCCTCAACCGCCTGGCGCGTGCGCGGCCGGACGTGATCGTCGCCGAGCTGGGCGACGGCGTGCTCGGCGAATACGGGGTCGAGGACGTGCTGTCCGATCCGCGGCTCATGGCGCTCGGCGCCGCCCACGTCCTGTGCGCCGGCGATCCCGTCGGATGTTGGGGCGCGGCGCGCCTGTTCGGCGAGCGGTTCGGGCTCCCCCTCACCGTGGTGAGTGGCCCGGCCACCGACAACGAGGTCGGGCGGTCGTTCGTCGAGGACACGCTCGGGCTCCCGGCGCGGAACGCGCTGTCGGACCCCGCGGGCCTGGTGACGGTCGTGCGGCGGGCGCTGGAGGCCTGGAAGGCGCCGCCCGCGGCCGTCCCGGCCGCGGGTGCGCGGGCGTGAACGTCCTGGTGATCGGGGGCGCCGGCTTCGTCGCCGGCGAGCTCCTGCGCATCCTCCTCGGGCACCCCGACGTGACCGCGCTGGCGGCGACGAGCCGGAGCCGGGCGGGCGCGCGGATCGGGGACGTCCATCCCGCGCTCGCGCCGCTGACGGACGCGGTGCTCTCGGGGGAGACGCCCGGCCGAGCCGCGGCCGGCCGCGACGTGGTCTTCCTCGCGCTCGAGCACGGCGAGTCGTCGCGCGTCGTGCCCGAGGTCGTGGCCGCCGGGCCGCGGCTCGTCGTCGACCTGGCGGCTGACTTCCGCCTTGCGGACCCGGCGCTCCACGAGCGGTGGTACGGCCCCCGCGCTCCCGCCCCGGTCGAGTTCACGTACGCGCTCGCGGACGTGGCGGGCGAGCGGCTGGCGGGGGCGCGCGCGCTGGCCGTTCCCGGCTGCTTCGCGACCGCCGCCCAGCTCGCGCTGTGGCCGCTCGCCGCGTGGGCCGACGGCGACCCCCCGGTGCTCTTCGCCGTGACCGGCTCGAGCGGCGGCGGCGCGCGGCCGCGCGCCACCGCCCACCACCCCGCCCGCGCCAGCAACCTCTGGGCCTACGCGCCGTTCGCCCACCGCCACGAGGCCGAGATCGCCGAGCGGTGGGAGGAGTGGGCGGGCCCGGCGGCTCCCAAGCCCCGGCTCCTCGTCCACGCCGGCCCGTTCGTCCGCGGCATCCACCTGACCCTCCACGCCCGGGTCCCCGACGCGGCGGGGGCGGCGGGCGCCTACGCAGAGGCGTACGCGGGCCGGCCGTTCCTGCGGGTCCTCGACGCCCCGCCCGAGCTCGCCCACGTCGTGGGGACGAACGAGGCCCGCCTCCACGCCTTTCCGCACCCCGAGGGCGGCGAGATCCAGGTCACGGTCGCGATCGACAACCTGCTCAAGGGGGCCGCCGGCCAGGCGGTCCAGGCGATGAACCTGGCGCTCGGCCTGCCGGAGACCGCGGGCCTGGTGCTCGCGGGAGCCTACCCGTGCTGAGCGCGCGCGCCGGAAGCGGCGCCCCGTCGGCCGCGGCTCCGGCGCTCCTCCCGGTCTACACGGAGATGCCCGTCCGCCCGGTCGCGGGGCGGGGGTCGTGGCTCTACGAGGCCGACGGGACGGCCTGGCTCGACGCCTACGGGGGACACGCGGTGGCCCTCACCGGCCACTGCCATCCGCGCGTCGTGGCGGCCGTCGCCGAACAGGCCGCGCGACTCCTCTTCTACTCGAGCGCGGTGCCCCACCCCGGGCGCCGGGCGCTCGCCGAGCGCCTGGCCGCGCTCGGCCCGATCCCGGACGGCCGGGTCTTCTTCTGCAACTCGGGCGCGGAGGCGAACGAGAACGCGCTCCACCTCGCGCGGCGGCACACCGGCCGCGCGGAGGTCGTCTCGGTCGAGGGCGGCTGGCACGGCCGCACGGCGGCGACCCTCGCCTGTACCGACGGCGAGCGGTACGCCGCGGCCGCCCTCCGCGCCGGGGTCCCGCTCTCGCGCCGGGTCCCCTTCGGCGACGCGGCCGCCCTGGCGGACGCCGTCGACGAGCGGGTCGCCGCCCTGATCGTCGAGCCCGTCCAGGGGATCGCCGGCGCGCGCGACTGCCCGCCCGCCTTCCTGCGCGCGGCGCGCGCGGCGTGCGATCGCGCGGAGGCCGTGCTCGTGTTCGACGAGGTCCAGTGCGGGGTCGGGCGCTGCGGCGCGTTCACGGCCGCGGAAGCGTACAGGGTCACGCCGGACGTCCTCACGCTGGCCAAGGGGCTCGCGTCCGGCCTTCCCATCGGCGCCGTCGTCGCCGCCCCGTTCCTCGCCGGGGGGCTCGAGATCGGCGACCTCGGGAGCACGTTCGGCGGCGGGCCGGTGCCGTGCGCGGCCGCGCTCGCCACCCTCGACATCGTCGAGGACGAGGGCCTGATCGGCCACGCGCTCGAGATCGGCCGGCGGATCGTCGGCGGCGCGCGCGCGCTCGGGATCCCCGAGACCACCGGCCGCGGCCTCCTGATCGGCCTCCGGCTCGGGCGGCCGGCGGCCCCGGTCCAGCGCGCGCTGTTCGACCGCCGCGTCCTGACCGGGACCGCGACGGACCCCCACACCCTGCGGCTCATGCCGCCCCTGACCTTCACCGCCGAGGAGGCCGATCGGCTCCTCGCCGCGCTCGGAGAGGTATGGACATGACGATCAAGCGGGATTTCATCGGGATCGAGGAGTGGAGCTGGACCGAGATCGAGGCGCTGCTCGCGCTCGCCCGCCGGGTCAAACGGGGCGAGGTTCGAGGGGGCCTGGAGGGCCGGACCCTGGCCCTCGCCTTCCTCGACCCGAGCCTCCGCACGCGCGCCAGCTTCGAGCGGGCGATGCACCTCCACGGCGGACACGCGACCATCGTCGAGCCCGGCCGCGGGAGCTGGCCGTGGGAGACCGACCCGGACGCGGTGATGGACGGCGACGCGGTCGAGCACATCGTCGAGGCGGCGCGGGTCCTCGGCCGCTACGCGGACGCGGTCGGCGTGCGCGCCTTCCCGCGTGGCGACGACTGGGCGGTCGCCCGCCAGGACCGCGTGATCCGCGACTTCGCCCGCCACTGCGAGAAGCCGGTGATCAACCTCGAGTCCGCCCGCCAGCACCCGTGCCAGGCCCTGGCCGACACGCTGACGCTGATGGAGCGGTTCGAAGCGCCATGGGGCAAGCGGCTCGTCGTCGCCTGGACCCCCCATCCGAAGCCGCTGCCGACCGCCGTCCCGGTCAGCGCCGCGCTGGCGGCCGCGCGGCTAGGGATGGACGTCGTCGTCGCCCGCCCCCAGGGATACGACTTCGATCCCGACGACATGGCGCTCCTGCGCGGCACCCTCCACGCGTCGGGTGGGGTCCTCCACCTCACCGACGACCTGGAGGAGGCGTGCGCGGGAGCCGACGCCGTGTACGCCAAGTCGTGGGGCGCCCTCGGCCACTTCGGCCGGCCCGACCTGGAGCGCGTGCTGCGGGCCGACCTCCGCGGCTGGCGGCTCACCGCCGAGCACGTCCGCGCGACCCGGGACGGCGACGGGCTCGTCATGCATTGCCTCCCGGTCCGGCGCAACGTGGAGATCGACGCGGACGTCCTCGATGGCCCGAACTCCGTCGTCGTCGACCAGGCGGAGAACCGGCTCCACGTCCAGCGCGCGCTCCTCCTCTCCCTCATCGGCGACCCACCGGCGGGGTCGAACGGAGCGTCGGCCGCCGGCCGGCCGGTCGCGGCCGCGGCGCGGCCATGACGCTGGACGCGATGCGCGGCATCGCCGGCCTCAAGGGAGCGCTCGGCTACGTGCGCGCCTACCGGGACCGGACGTTCGTAATCAAGCTGGGGGGTGAGGTCCTGGCCGATCCCGAGGCGCTGGACGGCGTCGCCGCGCAGGTCTCGCTCCTGTGGTCGCTCGGCATCCGGGTCGTGCTCGTCCACGGCGGCGGGCCGCAGGCGAGCGCGGTCAGCCGCCGCCTCGGGGTCGAGCCCAGGCTCGTCGCGGGCCGCCGGATCACGGACGACGACACCCTGCTCGTCGCCAAGATGGTCTTCGCGGGCCAGCTCAACGTGGACGTGCTCGCGGCGCTCCGCCGGCACCACGTCAGCGCGGTGGGCCTCAGCGGGGTGGACGCCGAGCTCGTGACCGCGAGGGTCCGTCCGCCGACCCCGATGCCGACGGCGGACGGGGCGGTCGAGATCGTCGACTTCGGGCACGTGGGCGACGTCGCGGACGTCGACCCGCGCGTCCTGACGACTCTCCTCGACGCCCGCTTCGTCCCCGTAGTGGCGAGCCTCGCGGGGGATGCCGAGGGCCGGGTCTACAACGTCAACGCGGACACGATGGCCGAGGCGCTCGCGGTGTCGCTCCGCGCCCAGAAGCTCCTGTACCTGACCGGGGCGCCGGGCGTCCTCCGGGATCGCCACGACCCGGCCACGCTGGTCACGTTCGCGGA
>DATKCO010000094.1:0-2500 GCA_035513155.1 Gemmatimonadota bacterium
ATGACGTAGAAGCCGCGGAGCTCGCGCCGGTTCTGGTGGGGGATCACGTCGTTGGGGTCGTCCGGCAGCGTGCCCTCCCACGCGAAGGGGCCCTTGGGGATCCCGGGCAGGAACTTGCTCGCCACCGTGCGGATCCGGCCCTGCTCGTCGCGCGGATAGTGCGCGACGAAGCGCTGGAACACGTCGGTCGTGAACTCGCGCACGTCGGCTCCTTCGGCGCCCACCTCGTACTCGACCAGGACCCCGTCCTCGACCATCGCCAGCTCGACGCCGTCCCGCAGCGTCAGCTTCGTGGGGTCGAACAGAAAGATGTGGTTCTCCGGCGTGTGATAGCCCGCCGCCCAGATGAGGTTGGTCGCCACCACGTCGGCTCCGCTCGCCATCTCCTGAAACTGGGGCGGATCGAACTTGACGAGCCAGCGATCGCCGCGCGCGTCCCTCATGAAGAAGCCGACGTTGACGCCCACGGACTTCATGGCCGTGACCTCGATCGGGCCCGACTGATCGGGGCCGTCGATGGTCTGCGGCCCGCGCACGATCTCGGCGGCCGTCAGGGGGCGGACGTCGTTCCGGTGGGTGAACCACGTCGAGTTGACGACGTCGTCGAACGGGTCCGCATTCCAGACCGGGCCGCCGCCTCCGACCCTAAGGGGGAGCAGCATCGCGAAGGCGATCTGCTCGTACACCACGCTTGCGTGCCGCTCCTCCGGCTCCCAGATCGCCAGCGTGTCGGCCAGCGGGCGCGGCTCGTATTGCCACGGCCGGACCTGGCCTCCGGCGCACGCGCTGCCGAGCGCGGCCGCTGCGAGGACAGCCAGGACGGACGCTATTGGGCGGCTCACCAGAGTCCCCCGGTCGAGAGGTTCACCCGCGTCCCCTCCTCGCTGTAGCCGATCCCCAGCCGGAAGAGCGCGGCGTCCCGGAGGAACATGCGGATCTCGAGGCCGTAGGAGGTCTTCAGGTCCTCGGTGTCGAGATCCTCGACCTTGAACGCGAGGTCGCCCGCGTCGGCGAAGATCGCGGCCTCGAGCACGCCGGGGGTCGCTTGCCAGGTGTGCTCCTCCCAGATCCGGTAGCGGTACTCGACCGTCGCCCACCCTACCGCCTGATCGCGCCAGCGCCAGGAGGGGTAGCCCCGCAGCCGGGTAGAGCCTCCGAGGGTCGGGAGATAACCGAAGGGGATCACCGAGTCCTCGTCCTCGGGCTCGACGGCCTCCAGCCCGGCGCCCAGGCTGAGGATGTGCCAGTCGCTCCCGAGTGGGAGATGAGCCTGCACCTGGCCGCCGTACTCGGTCCAGTCGAACGGCAGCTCGTCGTCCACCGAGCGCCAGATCGCCCCCGACCCCTCGATCATGAAGCCGCGGGTCGGGTGGCCGGCGCTGTTCCGGAGGTCGAGCCGAACCGTGCCGCCGGGACTCCACAGCTCCTGCTGCGGAAGGTGGACGCCGGGCAGGTGGACGAACTCCTCGATCGTGTTGAGCGCGCTGTCATCGTAGGTCTCGTAGAAGAACGAGCGCTCGTAGGCGGCATGGACCTCGCCGCTGAGGATCCGCCCGCGCGGGATACCGACGGCGGCGACGCCTCCCCATCGCTCCCACGAGAAGCCGGACTCGTCATCCTCGTCCGCCGCGGGACCGAAGCCCCAGAACTCGTTCATGTGATCGACGTCGTAGTACCCGGTGACGCGGAGCCACGGCGCGACGTTGGGGTTGTTCCATCCCGCCCAGGCGGTGTACTGCTGGTACAGCCGGTTCGTGACGGCGGCGCTGACGCCCATCGTGGGGCCGCGGTCCTCGGGGAAGAGGTCGTACGCGACGCCGCCTCCCACGAAGCCCGAGCGCGTCCCGATCGAGCCGAACGTGATGCTGAGATGGCTGGCGTCGCCCGGAACCTCGCCGCGATCGGAGAGACCCGCCGAGAAGCCGCCGGCTTCCTCCTCGATCACCACCGTCGTTCCCTTGAGCGCCTCGTCGGCCATGCGGAACGGCGCGAACAGGATCCGCCCCAGGAAGGAGAGCGGCCCGGGGCCGACGCCGGGCGGCGGCTGGGGTCGGAGCGGATGGTCCGGCGGCAGGACCTCGAGAGTGTCGCCCCGCGCGGGCGTCTCCTGGGCGAGCGCCGGAGCTGCCGTCATGAGGGCCAGGAGCAGGAGCACGAGCGTCGACGCGCGCAGAGGAACCTCCCGTTGGGGGCTAGGGGACGGCGGACGCCTAATGCTAATGCCGGGTCGGGCCGGGGTCTAGCGTCACCTGCGGGCCGGAGCGCCGCGCGCTACATTCGAGGGATGGCGATGGAGTGGGAGCCCCGCGCGGAGGACTCGTTCCGGAAGCTCCTCCTGCAGCTTGACCGGCGGATCCGTGAGGACCACGAGCGCCGGGCGAGGGAGGCCGCCGAGGTGCACGCCGACGCCCACGGCCTCCGGGTCGTGAACGCCGATGCCGCCGCGGTGGGGTTCGTCAAGGCCGCCGGCACCTACGACAAGCCCGCCGTCAAGAACGCC
>DATKCO010000095.1:0-3879 GCA_035513155.1 Gemmatimonadota bacterium
AAGCTATCGGATCGCGCGTCCCGTGCTGGAACGCGCCGAGCCCTGCCGGTACGGCCTTAGCCTCCGGAAATTCCGCCGACGCTATCGCATCCCGGGTCGCCGCGCTCGACGCTTTCCAACCGTGGGGCCTCGGGCTCCATCCAAGAGATCATGCCGTCCATCTCGTCCCTCGTTGTCTCGGGTTTCGTCGCCCTGACACTCCTTCCCGGTCTCTTCGCCCAACAGACACCGGCGCGCGGCGCCCCGCGCGACGGCTACGATCGAGACCTCCAGACTGTGGTGGGAGCGTACCGACTCCCAAGCGGAGACCCGGTCGTCATTCGCCTCGCGCATGGAGGCGGCCTCGTCGCCCGGGATCTCGAGACGGGCCTCGTGGTCGTCCTCGACCGACGGGAGGCCGGGTGGTTCCTGAGCGGAGACTCGGTGAGCGCCCGGTTCGTCCCGGATGTAGGCGGCGGAGCGCGCGAACTTCACTGGCGACGCTCCAGCGGTGGGCAGATGGTGGCCCGCCGCATTCCGCTGACCTTCCATGCGCTCCGGTTCGCGAGCGGGGAGGCGTCACTGGAGGGCACGCTGGTCCTCCCCGAGGGGGCCGGACCCCACCCTGCCGTCGTAGTCCAGCCGGGTTCGTCCTGGATCCTTCGCGAGAGCGCCGAGTCGCTTGAGACCGCGATCACGTTCGCCGCCTATGGGATCGCTGGATTCGCCTACGACAAGCGAGGCCATGGTGCCTCTACGGGGGAGATCCTCGTCGCGTTCGATGTGACCGCCGACGACGCGGCCGCCGCGGCGGCGGCGCTGGTGAACCGGTTCGACGTGAATCCGGATTGGATCGGCATCTGGGGGCTCAGCCAAGGCGGCTGGATCGCTCCGCTTGCGGCAATGCGGACCGGCGCGATCCGGTACCTCGTACTGGTGGGAGCGCCCGGCACGTCACCGGCGCGCCAGGAGATTCAGCGCGCCCGCGCGAAGGCGGAGGCGGAGGGATTGTCCAGCGCGGACATCGAAGCGGTCGGGCGCTTCCAGGAGCTCTCCTTCCGTTACGGGAGGACCGGCCTCGGGTGGGAGGAGTACGCGGCGGCGCGACAGGCGGCGGAGGGAAGACCCTGGCTGCGATGGGTCTGGTCTCCCAAGGATCCGGGTTTCGACAACTTCGGATGGGGGCGGCTTAACGGATACCATAACCCGCTGCCCACTCTGCTCGCCTTGCAGGAGCCGGTGCTGGCGCTGTGGGGAGAGCACGACGTGAACGTCGACCCGGAGGTCCAGCGCTCGATCTTCGAGGTCGCCCTGGACGCCGCAGACAACCCCGACTACACGCTCAGCGTCGTCCCAGACGCTGATCATGTGCTCCGGACCGCGACATCCAGAGCGTCTGCCGACGCTCTGGATCGGATCGCGCCTGACGTCTGGTCGACGGTGACTCGATGGGTTCTCGATCGGACTCGGGGGCCGGGTCGCTCGAGTATCACTTCCTGGGAGGGAACCGATTTGAGCGGGCACCGGTCAGCTCTTGATCCAGTGCGCGTTCATTCGGATTTGGATGACATGGCCCTTCCCGACTGAAGGTCGAGTCTATCGACCGCTCCGTCCTCGATCCGTGGTGACAGCGTGTCCCCGTCCACTCCGGGTCGAGCAAACATCCCCCGAGAAGCCGCTCTCCATGTCTGCCGCGAGGTTCAGTCGCGTGCAACAATGCCGCACCGGGCGGAGACTCATGGGTGGAAGGCGAATCCGACCGGGGAGGTTCCCACTGACGTCAGGAGAGTCGAGCCGCCGCTCCGGGCGGCGTGACCTGCCGGCCTTCGAGGCCGTCTATCGGGACCATCACCGGCGCGTCTGGGCCTTCGCCTCGCGCTGGGAGCGCGACACGGACCGTGCCGAGGAGCTCCTGCAGGAGGTCTTCGTCCGGGTGTGGCGGGCGCTGCCCGACTTTCGCGGCGAGAGCGCCCTCGGGACGTGGATCCACTCGATCGCGGTGCGCACCGCGCTCGACGGCGCGCGCCGCGGCCGGCGCCGGGAGGAGCGGGAGCGGACGGCGGTCGAAAATCAGCCGGTCTCGACGGAGCCACGACACACGGAGGCCGTGGATCTTGAGCGCGCGATCGCCGCGTTGCCGGACGGGCAGCGCCGGATGTTCCTCCTGCACGCGGTGGAGGGGTACCGCTGCCGGGAGATCGCGGAACGGATGGGCGTGGCGACGGGAACCGTGCAATCCCAGGTCTTCCGCGCGCGTGAGAAACTCAAGGAGGTGCTGAAACGATGAACCGCCATCTGACCGACGAGGAATTCCTCGACCTGCTGGCGCCCGGCGTCGAGCCGGACCCGGCAGCGCGCGAGCACCTGGCCGCGTGCGACGGCTGCCGCCAGCGGCTCGAGCGCGACCGTCCGCTCTCGGAGTGGGTGGCGACTCTCCCCGACGCACTCGATCCCGCCCGCGACCTCTGGCCGGCGCTGCGGGCGCGCCTCGCGGCCGAGCCCGTCTCCGCGCGTCGGTCGGGGCGCCCCCGGATCGCGCTCCGGGCCGCCGCGGCGGCGGCGATCTTTCTCCTCGGCGCCCTCGGCGGCTACGCCCTGCGGCCGGACTCCGGAGGCCCCGCGCGCGTCGTGGCGAGCGACCCGCTGAGCGCCGCCGCGGAGGTCCAGCGGACGGGGACGGCGTACGTGGAGGCGGTGGCGCGATTCCGCGCCATCGCGGCGGACTCCGCGCCCGGCGCGGTCCGGCAGGCGCGGGAGGTCGCGCTGGCGGCCGTGCATGGCGCCGCCTTCGAGCTCGCGCGGCTCTACCCCGAGGACGCGACCGCGCGCGGGATCCTCGCGCTGGCCAGCGATCGTCTGCCACTCGAGGAGACGAGATGAAACGCCTCCTCCTGGTTGCCGCGCTGGCCGCCGCGGTCGTGCCCGGCGGGATCGCGAACGCCCAATCGGCGTGCCCGGAGGGGCGGCCGGAGACCGGGGACCTCGGGATCGAGCGCTACCGCTGCGTGGGGGGAGCGTGCGAGATCTGGACCAGGAACGAGCTCGGGCTGACCCACGTCTTCACGACCGAGCCCCGGATCGATCGTCTCGATCCCGACGGCCCCTCCGCCCGCGCGCTCCGCGAGGGCGACGTCCTGGTGGCCGTCGACGGGATCCTGATCACCTCCCCCTCCGGCGGCCGGCGACTCGCCAACCTGGAGTCCGGCGTGACAGCCGTGCTCTGGATCCGTCGCGGCGACCGCGACCTCGAGGTTCGCGTGGTTCCCGTTCCCGGCTGCAATCCCCGCGGCCTCTCGGTCCGAATCCGGGGGGCGTCATGAGCCTTCGCTTCCCGATCGCGGCCGCGCTCCTGTCCGTGCTCCTGGCCACGGGCCCGGCGTTCGCTCAGGAGTACCCGAACGTCTCGCTCCCCTCACCGACCGGCCCGCACGCGATCGGAACGCGGGTCGAGGTGGTCGTCGACCCCACGCGGATCGAGCGCCTCGGCCCCGACTCCGGCGGCCCGCGCGTCCTTCGGGTCCGGTACTGGTACCCGGCGTCCAGCGCCGAGGGAGATCCGATCCCCTACATGGATCGCTCGACCGCCGCCACGTGGGTCGAGCGTCACGGCTTCCCCGAGGGGTTCGAGCGGCACGTCGGGACCCACGCCCGCGAGGACGCCCCGCTCGCCGCCCGTGAAGGGCCGTGGCCGCTCCTCCTCTTCAGCCACGGAATGAGCTGGCCGGCCGCGATGTACCAGACCTTCTTCGAGGAGCTGGTGAGCCACGGGTACGTGGTCGCCGCCGTCGATCACACCGGATACTCCGACGCGATCGTCTTCCCCGACGGCCGCGTGGCCGGGTTCACCGCGTGGTCCGAGCCGCTCGCCTCCGAGGAGGCGCGCCGCGCCCGGCTCGCGTC
>DATKCO010000096.1:0-10590 GCA_035513155.1 Gemmatimonadota bacterium
ATGTTCGAGCGCGACAAGGGCGAGCTGCGGAAGTTCGGGATCCCGATCGAGACGGTGGAGTACACGGTCGGCGCGGGCGACGCGCAGGAAGGGTACCGGCTCCAGCGGCGCGACTTCTACCTGCCGTATCTCCGACTCCTCGAGGAGGCGGGGCCGGCCCGCCCCGCGGAGCAGCGGATCCATGGCGTGGGCACGCTGGAGATCGCGCCCGAAGAGGCCCGCGACGCGCGCGAGGCGCTCTTCCTGATCCGCGACCTCGAGGGCTCGCCCTTCGTGCGCGAAGTCGACTCGGCGCTCCGGAAGCTCGCGTTCGATCTGCCGGCCCTGCCGGTCGCGACCACCCTGTTCGTCGAGCGTCCGGAGGTCGAGGCGCTCCGCGGCCGACTAGCGCTCCTCACCCATGCGCTACTGGCGCGGAAGCGGGTCGTGTTCGACTACCACGGGATCTACCGCGACGCGAAGACCCACCGCGACGTCGACGGCTACGGCTTGCTCTTCCAGCGCGGCAACTGGTATCTCATCGGTCACGATCATCTGCGTGACGACCTGCGGACCTTCCGTGTCGAGCGGATGGAGGACGTCGAGCCGAATGCGAAGAGCCCCGAGACCCCGGACTACGAGATCCCCGACGACTTCGATCTGGCGGGCTGGCGCCAGCGCGAGGCGTGGGAGCTGGGCGGGGAGGACGCGCCGCTCGACGCCCGGGTCGCGTTCCGCTTCCCGCGCTCGCTGTGGGTCGATCGGAACGGCTTCGGGGAGCTCGTCGAGCCGCGGCCGGACGGCTCTTCGGTGCGCGCGTTCCGGGTGCACCAGGTCGATCCGTTCCTGCGCTGGGTCCTCACCCAGGACGGGGAGGCGCGGATCGTGGGGCCTCCCGAGCTCGCCGCCGCCTACCGCGACATGGTCGCCGAGGTCGACGCCCTCTACCGCCGGGGACCCTAGGTGAGCCCGAAGGAGCCCGCCGACGTCCAGCTCGAGCGGGTCCTCCACATCCTGCCGACCGCGGCCCGGCCCGGCGGCGTCTCTCTCGCCGAGCTGGCAGCCACGCTCGGTGTCGGCGAGAAGCGCGTCCTCCGCGACATCGAGGAGGTCACGGCGCGCGCCTACTACCTCGAGCCGCCCGTTGACATCGAGATCACGATCGAGCGCGACCGGGTGACGGTCTGGACGACCGGCGAGTTCCGCCGTCCGGTCAGGCTGACCCCGCGCGAGGCGCTCGCGCTGACCCTGGGGGTCAGGCTCCTCGCCGACGGTGCGGACGCCGCACGGGCGGAGGCGCTCCGCGCGCTCGCGGTACGGCTCGACCTGGGGATCGCGACCAGCTCCGCCGCCGCGCTCGCCGACGACTTCGCGATGGCGGCGGGGGATCCGGAGGGCCAGGGGATCCTCGCTCTCCTGCGCGAGGCCGCGCGTGACCGCCGGCCGTGCCGGCTGCGGTATCTGAAGCCCTCCGACGTCGAGCCCGAGGAGCGCGTGCTCCACCCGTACGCGCTCGTCCACTCGGGCGGCCGCTGGTACGCGCTCGGCGAGAGCCCGAGGGCCCGCGCGGTGCGCGCGTTCCGCCTCGACCGCATGCTCGCGGTGTCCCCGCTCGAGGGGACGTTCGAGATCCCCGAGGGGTTCGATCCCCGCCAGTACATCGACGGCGGCGACGTCTTCCGCGCCGAGGAGCCGATCGAGGCGCGGGTCCGCTACTCGCCCCGGATCGCGCGCTGGATCGAGGAGCACAGCGTGGGGGAGACGGCGGACGACGGCAGCGTCGTCGTCACGCACGCGGTCGCCGACCCCGGCTGGCTCGTGCGGCACGTCCTGTATCATGGCCCCGACGCGGAGGTGATCGCCCCGCCAGCGGTCCGGCAGCTCATGCACCAGCGCATGGAGCAGATTCTTGAGAGTCAGGAGGAGGAATGGTCGGAAGTCGGTTCGTGAGGGCGGTGGACCTGGCCGGGGAGTGGCACGGCGACCAGCGGCGGAAGGGCACGAAGATCCCGTACATCTCGCACCTGCTCGCCGTCGCGAGCCTCGTGCTCGAGGCCAGGGGGGACGAGAGTCTCGCGATCGCGGCGCTCCTCCATGACTCGATCGAGGATGTGGGAGTCTCACAGGTGCGGATCGAGCGGGAGTTCGGATCGCGGGTCGCCCGGATCGTGAAGGCGTGCTCGGACGGGACCCCGAATACGAAGAGGACCGCGAAGAACTGGAAGAAGAGGAAGCGGGCCTACCTGAGAAAGCTCGAAACGGCTCATCGCGACGCCCTCCTCGTCTCCTGCGCCGATAAGCTCCACAACGCGCGCTCGATCCTGCTCGATCTGCGCCGCGAGGGCGATGCCCTATGGAATCGGTTCAACCAGAAGGACCCGGCCATGCAGCGCTGGTACTACGAATCGCTCGCCGAGGTCTTCGGCCGCCGGATCCGCAAGCCGAAGTGGCTCCCCGAGGAGCTGACGCGAACGGTGCAGGAGATCTTCCTCTAGCGAATCGCGCGGCGCGTCCTATCTTCAGCCAGATGAGGATGACCTTCGCCACCCCCCGCCGATCGACGGTTGCCGCCCTGGCGGCTGTCGGGACCCTCGCGGCTCTCGCCGCTGTCGCGCTCATCGGGGAGCCGCGCGGCCGCGACGACCTCGATTCGGTCCGGAAGCTCGAGAGCCTCGGCGTCCCCCTCGACGGGCACATGACCCCCTCCACCAACCTGTGGCGGGAGGGGAACCTCCTCTACGGGGAAGCCGTCGAGGGCGGGACGAATCGGGGACCGTTCTACGTCTACGACCTGACCACCCGCTCCGTGAAGTACAGCGGGAACGCCGACATCCATACCGGCTTCCGCAACGTCGCGGTCGATGCCCGGGGGAACGCCTACTTCTCGGTGAACACGACCGGGCTGGCCAGATACGATCCGCGGACCAACGCGGTCACGGTCCTTCCCGTCGCGTTCGCGGGCGGATCCCTGAGGGCCTCGACGCGCGAGGCCTCTTCGGGATGGATGTACATGGCGACCGCCCGGCCGAACCAGTTCTACCGCTTCCGCCCCTCGACGGGAGCGCTCGAGGACCTGGGTGAGCTGCCCGGCTACACCGCCCATCTCGTGCTCGACCCCGGCGAGCGATACGTCTACTACATGCCGTACGCGCACGGGGGAGCGTACCGGGAGGGCGCCCCCGTCTACCGGTTCGACGTCCGGACGCGGGAGCACCAGGTGATCGCCTCGCTGAACGAGGAGATCGAGCGCCGGTACCACTACCGGATCGGCGGGGCCTACGCGCTCGATCTCGACTCCGAGGGGAAGCGCCTCTACCTCAGCCTGAATGCGGTGAACCTGAAGCGGGATCCTCGGCCCCGGAGCGGCTTCGGCGATCCGGTCCTCGTCGTTCTCGAGGTTTCGGCTCCGGGGAGCTCGCTGTCGGCCGATGGGGAGACGTCGTATCCGGGGGGCGCCTCCGGGACGCCGCGCAGCCCGCAGCGGTTCGCCTTCACCGACGTGTCCGCCGCCACCGGGATCGCGGAGCTCCTCTCGGGAGCCTATCTGCACACGGCGTCTTGGGGCGATGTCGACGGGGACGGCCGGCAGGATCTCTTCGCCGGGGCGTTCGCGTCGCGCCACACCTCGGATCCCTCCCGCCTGCTCCTCAATCGCGGCGGCCGCTTCGAGGACTCCGGCCAGCGCGCGCTGGCGATCTCGGGCCGCGCGTCCGGCTCGGTGTTCGCGGATTTCGACAACGATGGCGATCTCGACCTCTTCGTCTCCCACAACGCCAAGCCGCGCGGTGCGGGCAGCCAGACGGAGCCCTCCCGGCTGTTCCGGAACGACGCCGGGACGTTCGTCGACGTCACCGCCGGCTCCGGCATCGGCGCCCAGTCGAGCAACGGACGCCAGGTCGGCGTGCTCGACTACGACGGGGACGGACTCCTGGACCTGTTCGTCGTCGCCGACAACCTGCTGGGCTCCGGTCCGACGGTGCTGCTGAGGAACCAGGGCGGTCTCCGATTCGCCGACGTCACCGCCGCCGCCGGGCTGCCGTCCGACATCCACGGTCTCGGGCTCGCCATCGGCGACGTCACGGGGGACGGCTGGCCCGACCTGTTCGTGGCCGGCGACGCCGACCAGAAGCGATCCAACCGGAACTACCTGTTCGTGTCGAACGGGGACGGGACCTTCCGCCGCGTCGCCTCGGGCGTCTTCGACTGGACCCCGTTCATGCGCGGAAACGAGGACTGGGTCTCCGGCGCGGCGATGGCCGACCTGAACCGCGATGGTCGGCTCGATCTCGTCGTGGGACATCACTTCGGGACCTCCACCGATCGCGGGATCGGGACGCGGATCCGCGTCTACCTGAACCGGGGCACGAATGCCGACGGCGATCCCGTCTTCGAGGACGTCACGGAGGCGGCGGGGATCCCGCCGGTCGTGTCGAAGCAGCCGCACGTCGAGGTCCAGGACTTCGACAACGACGGATGGCCGGACCTGTACGTGTCGGTGCTCGTCGACGGTGCGGCCGGCCCGGTCCCGCTCATCTTCGCGCATACCGGGAGTTCGTCCGATCCGGCCTTCGAGACCCCCGACGCCATCCGCTCGCTGTCGAATCCGCGCTACTACGCGGGAGGGCCCACGGCCGACTTCGACAACGACGGTCGCCTGGACGTCTTCCTCTCCGAGTGGCGGTCGTCCCTCGGCTCGCCGGCCACGTCCGTGCTGCTCCGGAACACGGGAGCGGCCGGCAACTGGCTGCAGGTCGAGGTCGAGGGGGATCCGGCGCGCGGCGAGAACCGGATGGGAGTCGGAGCGGTCGTGACGGTGCGGGATCCCGCCGACGGGCGACTCGTCGGCGTGCGGGAGATCAGCCCCTCCACCGGGTGGTCGTCCTCGCAGCCGGCGATCGCCCACTTCGGCCTGGGGTCCCTGGAGCGCGTGGACGTGACGCTGCAGATGCCGTTCGGCGGCCGGAGCACGAGCCGCGAGGGAGTGGCCGCCAACCAGCGCGTTCGACTGGCGGCAGGGCAGGGGACGGCCGCGCGCGTCCAGCCGGGCGGCCACGGCACCGCCCACGAGCCCTCCCCGATCGTCCACTTCGCGCCGTTTCCGCTTCCCCCGTACGAGGGCAATCCCTGGTCCACCTGGGGCGGCGCCCTCGTCGCCGGCAATGGAAGGTTCTACGCAGCCATCGGCGATCATCGGACGGCCGACGGCAACTCCTATCTGTTCGAGTTCGACCCCGCCACGAAGACACTCCAGGCCGTGGGAGACGCGCTGTCCGCCGTCCCCCATGTCCCGGGCCAGTTCGGACACGGCAAGATCCACAGCCAGATCAACGAGTCCCGCGACGGGCACCTCTACATGGCGACGTTCCGCGGGTCCCGGAGGATCGCGTTCACGAACAGCTTCCGCGGCGGAGTCCTCCTCCGCTATCCGGCCCGTCGCTAGAGCGCGAGTTCGTCCCCTGCTTGACCGGAAAGCGGCTCTGCAGTACAATACGCATATCATGATGCATATCAGACCGATATCGGATTCGCAACCGAAGGACGCTCAGGTCTGTGTCCGGATCCCGGCCTTCGTGGACGAGTGGCTCGATGCGCGCGCCCACGAGGAAGGCTCGAAGGCCGATGTCGTCCGCAGGCTGATCGAGGAGGGGATGGCCCGCGAGGAGGAAGAGCGGCTTCGCCAGATGTTCGACGCCGCCGCAGCGGAGTTGACCGAGGAGGAGCGTGCGGACCGCGATCTGCTCCTCGGTGCGTTCGAGAAGGAGGAGGATTGACGGCGGAGCCGGTGGTCCCTCGACCGCTGCGCGGACAGATCTGGGAGTTCGATCTCAATCCGAAGAAAGGGCGCGAACAGAGGGGCGTGCGTCCCTGCGTCGTGGTCTCCCATGACGCGCTGAACCGATCGGCCTTCGGCACGGTCGTCGTCTGCCCGATCACGACCCGGCAGAAGGCCTCCTTCCGCTGGCGACCCGGGCTGATCCCGGACGACCTGGAGGTGGTCGATCCTGGCTGGGAAGTGCGGCCTCACTGGATCATGACCGATCAGATCGTGACGGTCGATGCGGGGCAGCGGGCGCTCGGTCACCTCGCGACGATCACCTCCCGGGAACGGGTTGCCGAGCTCAACCACTCCCTACGGCTCATCCTCGGCTTACGCTAGTCGCGGCGTCACGGACTCGTCGTCAGCACCGCGTAGTTGCTCTGGTCCGAATCCAGCATGCAGTTGTCGAAGGCGCCGACGCGGGGATAGGTGGCCGCGTCGACCGCCAGGCCGTCGTTCAGGTACTGGATGCAGTAGCCGACCGCGTCCCCCGGCGAGAGGGCGAAGTCGTTCGGATCGCCGCTGTTCAGCGGGAACGCGACCTCGAAGAAGTGGACGCCGGCGCTCGACCCGCCGACTCCCGTCCCGTCCTGCTGGGTGTCGATCACCCCCCATCCGAACATGCTGCGATGACGGTCGAAGTAGCTGTCCATCCGCAGCAGGAGATCGTTATCGCCCACCGTCGCGACCCCGTCCAGCGTGTCGTCGAAGCGGATCCGGAAGCCGTCCGCGGGTTGGAGGGCGGGATCGGCCATCTCGAGCGCGAGATAGAGGTGGGTGTCGTCGTTCAGGTAATAGAACGTGCCCCCGGTGAACACCGCGACCGACGTCGCCGCGTCCCACTCGCCGGGGCTCCTGACCCCGTCGATCACGGGGACGTCCTCGGGCTCCTCGGGCTCTTCGGGTTCTTCGGGCTCGTCTGGCCCGTCGAGGAAGTCCGCGACGCAGGCGAGGAGATCGGCGACATCGGCTTCGTCGAGCGCGCCCTCGGCCACCCACGCCTCGACCTGCGCGACGAGGCGGCCGTACGCGTCGGCGGCGTGGCCGGCCCGCCCGGCGGCTTCGTGCCGCATGGCCTGAGCGAGGCGGGTCCGGAGGGCGGTCGCCCGCCCGCGGTTGAGGGTCCGGTTCTCCTCGAGGAGGTCGATCAGGGCGGCGATGTCCTCCACGGCGTCGCAATCGACGGCCGCCAGGGTGATCGAGCGCGGCTCGAGCGGGACTCCAGCGATCGGCTCGGTCGGCGCGGGACCACAGCGAGCCAGGACGAACGTGAGCGCGAACAGGGGGACGGTAGTGCGGAGATGGCGAAACATGAGACCCTCCTCGCCGTTGGCTGTTCTCGAACCAGCTCGGGGGAGTGGTCGCCATAAGGAAACCCGAAAAAGCCTGAAACGTCAAGCCCTCCAGCGCCTTGTCATTAAGATGCTCGATCTGTATGTTTTGATGTATGCCGCGCACGACCCTCAAGCTCGATGACGATCTCCTGCGCCGGCTCAAAGAGCGGGCCGCCCGGGAGGGACGCACGCTCCAGGCCCTCGCCAACGACCTCCTGCGTCAGGGCCTGAATCCCCGTCGCGACGTGGACTACCGTCTGGAGCTCTCGACCTGGGACGGGACGCTTCAGCCGGGGGTGGACCTCTTCGATCGCGACACCCTGTTCGACCGGATGGAGGGTCGGTGACGTGCGCGCGGTCGACACGAACGTGCTCGTCGCCGCCCACGTCGAGACGGTCCCCCAGCACGCGGTGGCTCACGACCTGCTGCGCGTGCTCGCCGAGGGCGATCTCCCGTGGGCGATCCCGTGGCCCTGTGTGTACGAGTTCCTCCGCGTAGTGACCCACCCGCGGATCTTCCATCCCCCGCTCGAGCGAGGACGGGCTCTGGGGTCGATCGGGGGGGTCCTGCGGAGCCCGGCCCTGCTCCTGCTGGCCGAGACGTCGCGACACGCCGACGTCATGGAGCGGGTCCTGGAGGAGTCCGGAGCGACCGGGAACCTGATCCACGACGCCCACATCGCCGCGCTCTGCCTGGAGCACGGCGTACGCGAGATCCTGACCGGAGATCGGGACTTCACGCGGTTCGCGGGCCTGACCGTGGTGGATCCCTTCGCCTGAGGCTCCGATCGTCGCCGCTCCCGGCGCTCTCACCCCGTCGTCAGCATCCCCGCCGCGATCCCCGTGACCGTCTCGCGGAAGAGCCGCGTCTCCGCCTCGTTCCACTCGGGCTTCGCGAGAAGCTCGATCTGGAGGAGGTTCAGGGGGTGGATCATCGGCGCCCGGTAGCGGATCGACTCCTCGAGCCAGGGCCGGTCGGGGAGGAGCGTGTCGGCGCCGAGGGCGCGGAGCGCGAGATCCTTCGCCGCGTCGTGCTCCATCTCGAGGTGGCGGACGAGGCGCTCCGAGGCGTCGGGCGCGAGCGCCCCCCGGTAGCGCCGCCACAGGTCGGGCTCGGCCTTGGCGAGGGTGAACGACAGGAGCCGCGCGTAGGAGCGGAACAGCGGGTCCTCCCGGGCTCGCTCGAGCCGCTCCGCGATGTCGGGCTCGTCCCGCCGCCGGCTCCACGCGGCGCCGATCCCGAGCCAGGCATGGAGCAGGAGCCGCGTCTGGGTCCAGCACAGGACCCACGGGATCGCGCGCAGCTGCTCGAGCTCCCCACCCCCGCGGGTCCCCTCGCCTCCGCGGCTCGCCGGGCGCGATCCGATCGTCAGCGCCTGGAGGCGGGAGTAGGGGGTCGCCTCGCGCAGGAGCTCGCGGAACTCCTCCGACTCCACCACCGACTCGAACGCCTGCTTCGACCCGCGCGCCAGATCCTGAGCCAGCCCCCCGACTCCGGAGTACGGCGGCGGGTCCTCCTGCACCGAAGCCACCTTCTCGACCAGGCTCCTGAGGATCTCCGGCGTCGCCAGCGTCCGCTCGACCATCTCCCCCTGCACCGTGTACTTGTAGGGCGCGCGGGCCTTCGGCGGCCACGTGGCGGCCAGGTCCTCGATCCGTCCCCCCCCGCGGCCCACGCTTCCCCCGTGGCCGTGGAAGAAGTGGGGGACGAGGTCCTCCGACTCCGCCCACTCGACGATCGTCCGCATCGCGTCGTGGATCGCCACCCGGCTGGCCAGCATCCCCATCCGCTTGGCGGTGTCCGAGTAGCCGAGCATCACCTCGACGTGCCCGCGCCCGCGGATGGCTCCACGGAACGCCGCGTCCCGCCACGCCTCGCGGAGGATGTCGGGGGCGCGCTCCAGCACGTCGGGAAGCTCGAAGAGGGGGATCACCGGGAGCGCGGGCTCGCCGAGCACCTCGACGGCGAGCCGCTGGGCCTGGAGCAGGTCCTCCGCCTCGCACGCCATGCTGACCACGATGCCGCGCGCGTAGCTGTCGATCCCGCCTCCCGCGGCGATCTCGCCGAGCCGTCGCATCATGGCGGCGATCGGCTCGCCGGTCCCGAAGCGCCCTCGCTCCTCGCGCAGCTCGAGCGGCACGACTAGGCCGGGGAAGATCTCGAGCAGGGTGAAGAGCCCCGCGATCCGCGGGTGATCGATCCCCAGCCGCGCGCGATACGCCGACTGGAACCGGTCGATCGCCCCGCGGAGCGCCTCGATTCGGCCGCCGTCGCCATCGGCGACGGACCCCAGGGCGTCCAGCGCTCGCTCCAGGTCGGCGAAGGCGGCGGTCACCTCCTCTCCCCCCGCCAGCTCCACGTCCTCCCGCGCCGGCGCCACCAGCCGGACGGCGACGAACCCGAGCAGGCGCGCCCGCGCCAGGTTCAGCGAGGCCTCGGTCTGCGCGGGCCCCACGCCGGGGTGGCCGTCCTTGTCGCCCCCGACCCAGGTTCGGAGCAGCACCTCGTGGCCGGCCTGGCGGAGCGCGACCAGCTCGGCCAGGATCGGGTCGGTGAGAAGCGAGAAAAGGTGGTGGGCCTCGTCCTCGACGCTCGGCTTCTTCGTCGCGTGGGTGCCGACCCGCCACGCGACGTGGAGGAGGTTCTTCATCTCGTCCTCGTCGAGCGGTCGCTCTTCGGCGAGACACTCCACGATATGGTCCTGCGCGCGGCGCAGGAGGCGGATGTTCTCCGGCGAGCGCGACTCGGTCGGATGGGCGGTCAGGACGAGCGTCAGCCGGGCCCGGGCGGGGGACCCGCCGGACGGCGCGCTCCGCTCGCGCAGGCGGTGCGTCCGGTAGGCGTTCTCGCACACGTTGACCAGCTCGAGGTAGAGCGTGTAGGCCCGCGCCAGGGCCAGCTTCCCGTCCGGGGACAGGGCGTCCAGCCGCTCTCGCGCCCGGTCGAGCGCCGCCTCCCGCTGGGAGGTCTCCTCCGCCTCGCGGAACGCGACCATGTCCCGCCGCACGCCCTCGACGGCGTCGAAGAGCGCCGCTCCCTCGGCCTCCGCCACGACCTCGCCCAGAATCGCCTGCACGACCCCGACGGTCGCGGTGAGGCCGCGGGGGAGGTGGCGAGGTCGGGGGTCGGGGTCTTTCATGGGGTGGCGGAGAACGCGACGCCGGGGAGCGGCGGGAGCGCGTGCCCCGCCGGACCGTAGTGCGTTTCGGGCGCCGATGTCAAACTCGCGGGCGCGTTTCAAGGACCTGGGGCGTATGTTGTCGTGTGCCCGAGCACGCAACGAGTGTCGAGGGCAGGAGACTCTCGCTACCCCTCGCCGCCCACTATCCGAACTGCGCCACCTCCGTCGACTCCGCCAGCGCGGACGTGCTCGCGGTCCCGCACGAGATCACCTCGCGCACGAGGTCGAAGTAGCCGGTGCCGACCTCGCGCTGGTGGCGGGTGGCGGTGTAGCCCAC